>CAZZCF010000066.1:0-21184 GCA_964652955.1 uncultured Leptospirales bacterium | reverse complement strand
GCCGGTGAGGAGGTGTCGCTTTTCATGGCGCTGACGCTCGATGTTACCGTGCCGGGAGGCGGGCATTTTTATACGGGTGATTACTATTGGGGAATTACCTTCTGTGCACTGAAACTCCTGGGCGTCTATTCCGTATACTACTTTTATCAGGAATGGCAGTTCCGGCGGTCACTTTATAATTCTTCGAAGAGAGCGAATGAAGAGATGGATCCTTCTCATGACCTTGAGTTTGAAGATCCCGAGGGAGGGCATAAAACCGTTGAGGAGTTTCGAAGAGAATATGATGCCGCTGCGCAGCGAATAACCTTTGCGATACTTGCCACCCTCGCCGTTTATACCACTTCGGCAATTCTTGTTTATTTTAAGGTAAAACGGATAAATGAAAAAGTGATACCAACATTCCCTCTGCAGGTGAACAGCACAATTATTCCCGACACCCGGGAGGATATTCTCTCAATGGGCTATACACGGCGATTCTAACGCTCTCCATTATGTCTCTCTCGATAGAAAGAACCGATTGCGTACTTGATTTCTCTCCTCTCTTTAATGCTTATACCTTTTTGCGGGCGACACGTGCAGCAAGCAGGACGGGATCATACACCGGTGAGAATGGCGGAGCGTATGCCAGATCGAGCTCGAAGGCCTGATCGATTGTCATCTTGTTATAAATCATGGTGCTGTATACATCGATTCGCTTAACCGATTCCAGATTGCCGGTGAGTTGTGCCCCGATGATTCTTCGATCCTTTTTGCTGATGATAAGAAGGCTCGTGAATGGTGCAGAGCCGGGATAGTAACGTGCTTTATCCCTCGACTGGATAACAATCTTCGTGGGTTCAAGACCGAGTGACTCTCCCTCCTCGGCGGTGAGGCCGGTTCGTGAGACCCCCATATCGAAGACTTTCGTGATAGACGAGTTCAGTACACCGGGGAATTTTTCCTTTCCGCCGCACATATTTATTCCTCCGATCATGCCCTGCTTGTTTGCTTTCAGGGCCAGGGGAGTATGTGTCTCGAGATTGAAGTGAGTCACCCGCGCGGTTGCACAGTCCCCTGAAGCGTATATATCGGCAATGCTCGTCTCGAGAAACTCATTGACAGCAATGGCATTGTTGATGCCAAGGGCGATTCCTGCATCGCTGGCGAGTTGATTGTTGGGGATGACACCCAGTGCGAGTACCACGGCATCTGCTTTAATTTCATCCTTGTCGGTGACAATTGAAAGATCGCTTGTATTTTTCCGTATACCTTTGAAGGCGTGATTGAACTTCAGTTGAACACCGCTATCGCTCAATTTCTTTTTTATAATATCCGATATCTCCTTTTCGAATGACCTGTTGAGGTCTTCTCGTCGATGGATGTGAATTGTTTCAATGCCCTGCTCGTGAATGGCTTCTGCCATTTCAATGCCGATAAAGCCACCTCCGATTACGGCCATACGAGACGGTTTTTTCCGTAAGATATATTCACGCATTTTCTCTGCATCGACAAGATTGTTGATAGTGAAGACATCTTCATATTCTTCTATGTTGATATCGAGTGTGTTGGGTCTCGCGCCCGTCGCAATCATGAGCTTATCGTATTCCTCCTCGAAGGTCTCGGTTTCGTTTTGCACAACGACCTTCTTTTCGGCGGGCAGTATACGCATAACTTGATGGTTGAGCCTGAGATCGATTTTTCGCTTCTCCCGTGCCTCTTCAGGTGTTACCTCGACCAGAGCATTGAGATCCTGAACGAGTCCCTCGACATAATAGGGAGTTCCACATGCTGCATATGAGATGTACGTTCCCATTTCGAAGACAATCACATCCCAATCCGGTTGTTGCCTCTTAATCTGGCTGGCAGCGCTCATTCCCGCAGCATCTCCACCGATAATCACAGCTTTCATTGATTTCATCTCCTTGCTTTTTTTAGTACATCGATCAGAAAAATTATGGTGCACAATCGGTTCTGCTGTCAAATAAAAATATTGGAATTAAGTGAGGATGCATAAAAGCAGTCAGTGAAGGTCTGCGAATGGTATTGGTATAAGTGAAAAGAGTGTGATTGCGGTTTGTGAGATTAAATACGAATTGTTTTTGCGACAATAAAAAACCCGAATGGCACTCGGGTTCATATCATGAATTCGGGGTGTACGAGACTCGAACTCGCGACCTCCTGCGTGACAGGCAGGCACTCTAACCAAACTGAGCTAACACCCCGTCTTGCTCTTCAGTTCGAATAAAGGATTTCGAACAGAGCATAGATGTTAATTTTACCGTGAATTATGTCAACAAAAAAAAGAACGGCGGATGCCTTCATGCTCTTTTTAAGGAAAGGGCGGGGAGCATTGGAAGACACATTTTCTCAACTTTATAACTTGACAATTTGGAAAAAAGTGTTAATCTAAATCAGTTCCGTTTTCATGAGCTTCATGGATGAGAGTAAACCCGGGTGTATGGTAACAGGAGGAAAGTGAATATTTCCTGAAGAGTTAATCACCCTGAATGACGAAAGAGAAGAGATTGATCTTATTCAATGTGAAACGAGCACATTGAGCATATACGGTGAGTGCCGGCAATAAAGAGATATCCAATCAGCAGCCCGGGGAAGGAGCTCTCAATAAATACTGCAGACGCTCTAGAGGAGTGTGTTCTTCAGCAATGAGAAGCGGATAATTATCGTTCTGTGCTGTGAGCTGCTCGAAAGATTGAAAAATTACACTCGATACTTCGTATCGGTTATGAAGAGAAGAAGTTCTTTAACAGCAGAAGTTTTCCGGGTTTTGGACAAAACACGGTGCAGCAATTATGTTTCGAAACATGGATTTTCATATGAGGAGGTATTTTTATGAGTTCTCTTGATGTAAAGAGAGTTGATAATAAGAAAATGATGAAGCAGTTCATTATGTTTCCCTGGACCGCACGGATCTACGAGAACGATCCTGCCTGGGTTCCCCCTGTAATCATGGACATGAAAAATTTATTCAATCCGAAGAAAGGATACTTTTTCGAGATCGGAGAAGTTGAGTTTTTTCTCGCGTACAGAGATAACACGCCGGTGGGTCGTATCACGGCACACATCAACCGGCTCTATGAGGAGAAGTATGATACTGACACCGGTTTCTTTGGCTTTTTCGAATCGATAAATGATGTGGAGGTCGCCCGCATGCTTTTCGATGCTGCTGAAGAGTGGCTTCATAAGAGGGGGAAGAAAGTTATGCAGGGCCCTCAGAGCTTTTCCATTTACGACTCTGTTGGGTTCGAAGCGGAGGGAGCCGATATTCTGCCGGTGGTTGGTCTCTTCCACTTTGCTCCGTATTATAAGGATCTCGCAGAGGCGTGCGGGTTCAAAAAATGCATCGACTGGTACTGCTTTCTGGTGAAAAAGATAGACGATTACAAGCCCTATCTCAAAGATATCCGTATGGAAATACTGGATCAGATGCGCGAAAAGAATATTGTATTCAAGCTGCTCGACAAACGTATAATGAAGGAGCAGGCGCAGGATGTGAAACGAATATTCAATGCCGCCTGGGACGGCAACTGGGGTCATCTCCCCCTGACCGACAAGCAGTTTAAAATGTTCTATGGTGAGCTGAGCTTAATCGCAATACCGGAACTGGCCATTCTTGCCGAAAAGGACGGTGAAACAATAGGATTTATTATCTCATTGCCGGATATCAATCCGGCACTGCGAATACTGAATGGCCGACTCTATCCGTGGCGCCTCCTGAAATTTCTCTTCAAGTATAAGAAAACGTCGAAGCTCAGAACCATCATCATGGGAGTAATGCCCGAGCATCGAGGGCAGAAAATAGATGATGTCTTCTACCTGATGACCATTGAAAACGGCGTTAACATGGGGTATAACGAATCGGATTGTTCTCTTATTGTTGAAACCAATAAAAAGATGATAAATGCACTCAAGCCGCTCAAGGCAGATCGGTATAAGACATACCGGATTTATGAACGGAAGATTCGATCGTGAGCACGGTGAATCTCTTTCGAAATATATCCCTGCCGCTCTTCGGGAAGTTGATATAATTCGACCGCAGACATTTCCCCCTGTTTCCTTTCAGGGATTCAGCGTCTGAATGTCATCCCCTGTCAACTTCTCCTGATAGAATATCTTGCCGAAAAGGTATCTCATGGAAAGCGCTGGACCGTATCGGTATACGATCAAGGCGAGTATGAATCCTGCAATCAGATCGAATACGTAATGATATCGCAAGTAGACAGTTGAAATGATAAGCAGGATGGTCCATGTCATTGCGATAAACCGGAAGGGACGATAGTATCTGTATGCGAGGAGGGTGTTGAGAACTGCTACCAGGGTATGCCCACTGGGACAGCAATCACGGGTAAAACCCTCGAGGGTGTCAAGAACGCTCCTGGTGTATTCAAAGAGGAATACGCCGGTGAGCGGGATGTTCTGCAGGTGATCGAGGGTGAATCGGGGGCCGATAGCGGGCGAGAGATAGTAGCCGACAAAGGACAGATAGAATCCCATCATGAGTGTTGACGCGGTAACGTGGAACTCCAGTTTTTCTCCCTTGAAGTATAGCAGAACGCAGAGGACGAAAGGAAGAAAATAGAAGCTGGCATATACTATCTGTAAGATCTCAGTAAGGAGGGGAAAGTGCAATGCTTCCAGGAGCACGGTTGGATTGTTTCCGAGAAAGAGAAATCTGTCAATCTGAATGATGATGCTGTCGACGTCGTTTGGATTTATGAGTGGAACCAGTTTGTTGCTTTCAAGGTAAATGACCAGAATAAAGAGCAGATTGTACCAATCCCTGATAAACGTGAGCCAGCTCCTCATGGTGAAATGGTGAATATATCTCATGGCAATAATCAGGATGATAATGATTGTATTGTAAACGAAGATATCAGCGCCTCTGGGGAAATCGGCATACACGAGTATCATAACATTGTAGAGTGATGCTATACCGAGCGAGAGAATCTCCTCGAGATAAAAGCGCTGATGGTACTGGTGGAGAAATGGTATCGTGTTCATCTTCTGTGACTGAGAGAGCCTCGATGTTGCATAGAGCAGTGAATCGCGGTATTAAAAACAACTCGTATCGAATCCCGCACGCTCAGCGTATATGAATTATTACAAGATGATAGAGGCATAAGTCCTTCCCTGTGCATTGCTATCAACTTTAGCGGTATTCGTCTTGAAATGCATTCATCACATAACGGCACCTGTCGGAGCATGTTCAAGAGGTCTTCACTTTATAGAAAAATAATAAATTTTAGTCAAATACAATTATGAGTCCTCAGCACCGTGAAATCTGATACCTGTTACACAGATGATTTTTTTGTAGACTATTCGGGGAAGCCATATAATGATATGACCATGAATGGAAGCAGTGGAAATGGTGGCGTTTTAGTTCTCAAGGTCAAAGCGAACATTCCGAAGAGTTCCGCGTCAGGGCTCATCTTGATCTTTGTCCGGCCCTCTGATGGCGGCATTCTTGACTGCGCTTCTCTGGTGATATCGGGTTCGGAACTCTATCGAGTGCCCTTAACGCAATCGTACCGTGAGCTCTTTGACATCATAAAAACAGCATCCTCAACGTACAGCGTGAAGGGTGATTTCAGTGCAAGGCTTCAGGACTACATCAGCAAACACTTCTCGACCGACATGGTTCAATCGATTTTGGAAAAAATAGCAATCAACGATATGGATTCCGTGAATGACTTCTTCAATAAGGAGATCAGGTTGATCCTCTCCACCGGTGCGGTTGAAGTGCAGTCTGAAAATGAGACCATCGGCCAGGGAGAGTATATCGAAATCAGCGTGGAGGAGGAGATCGATCGGTTAACGGTTGATAAGAAGCTCAAACGGGTTCTCAAGTATGTTGCCCGGAATACGTCACTTGCCAGAACGATTGTTGAGGAGCGACCTGATGATATGGCGATCATGAGCTTCACCTTTCGAGCGAAGGACGGGAGTGGCGGGGCAGGAGTAATCCTCTATAATATGCTTTTAAAAGATTATTATAGTTTTCATATTGTTCTTTCAGCGGATCATCCAGAGGTATCAGTAGCTGATTCCCCGGTTGATTTCTATTTCAGGGTTAAGGATATCATAGAAGCAGGTGATGATGATGACCGGATCTCTCAGATGAAGAGAACGTTTCAATCCCTTCAAAAGAGTGCTGTATTCGATCTAATAGCATCGAGGAGCGAGGCAAACATCAAGAAGATGATCTACCAGGTGCTTCGCAAATTCTTCGGTGAAGAGCTTACCCTGGAAACGAGATCCGATTTTATGAACTCGTTGAAAGTCGACATACTCATGCAGCCCTCCGATGAGGGGGCATCAGCCGGTGAGGCCTCCGACAGGGATGATGGCGGTGAGCAGATGAGAATCGTCAGCGTTATCCCTGTTCTCTCGCCGACCAGGGGTGTCAGGATATCCGGGCTCGCGAAGGGGGATCAGATTCAGGTCAAGATTGATAAGGAAGATACCTTTGGCAGACAGCTTCTGTATTCACTGAATCTGATTGATGGAGAAATGATAAAACCGATAAGCGCCCGGGTTAACGCTGTTACGTATAGTGAGAGCAGGGGATACACGCTGATTGTAAAAATTGCGAAGGGGTTGTTCGGGAAAGCGATCGAAGAGGAGGATGTTAAGATTAAGACCGGCGATCCGGTTATTTTTGAGGAGCGCAAGAAATCGCGGTTGAGCTTGCTCATCGGTCTCATTGCGGGTATTATTGTTCTGATAATCACAATCCTGATACTGATTCGATAGGCGGTGCCGATTACCCGTTCGGTCTTTGGTGCTCTCAGAACCGGGTGCTGTATATAAAGATACCACCGATCAGTATCCTCAGTATTGCATCAGTGTAGATGATTCGCTTGACCGATCTCGTCTCGTTCTCTTCTGATATTTGCCGAAAGAGATTCCGTATCTTTTCAGGGTAGAGCAGGAGAAGAGGTCCGCTGAAGACGGCTATCAATCCTATTACAAAGATAGTGCTCGCCAGGAATCGATGGTCCGGATTTTCATAGAGCGTCAGGGGGAATCCCGCTGCGATGAGGAGGAGGCCGTGCAGATAAAAGAAGCGGTGTGCGGTCCAGCGCTTCCACAGCGCAAAGGTCCTGAGGGGCATAATTATTTCGGTTATTCCAAAACCGAGCATAATGAAACCCATCAGGAAGACAAATTGTGTGATGATTTCGTGATGCTGCATGTTGAAAAATTTCGATTGCGTGTATTGACTGTACCGGTCCCCTCTAGCGATAATATATCCGCTGTTCTGTCAATCTCTTTCTCTGGCTGTTGTTCAGGTGATACGTGTTTGCTTTCCGTTCGCCCTATTCATCGTGCTTGCTCATCCAGTTGATAATGCTTTCCTTAATCCTTTCTACATCGGAATCACGCGACAGGTTGTGTTCTCCCCCTTCAATCATGATCAAGTGCTTCTCTGAAAGGAGCCGCGCGTATAAATGGGTTGCATTCTCGGGGGGCACCACCGCATCCCGCTCGCCGTGTATAATCAGTGTGGGAAGGGAGAGGCTGCTGATTGATCCCTCCATGTCGATTGATTGATGCTCCTTGAAAAACCGATTGTTTATCAGGAAACCCTGCATGTCGGTCATACCGTCGTCGGGAAGGGCGCTGATATCGGTGATTCCCAGTGCGTTGAGCAGCTCGGGCAGCATGACCGGTGTTGCGATAAGGGAGAGGCTGCGGTATCGATCGCACCGGGCGGCGTGAAGAAGCGATACCACGCCTCCCATGCTGGAACCGACAAGGTGCATTGTTTCGATGCCCTGTTCCGCAAGGAAGGTGGCAGCATGACTGAGATCATCCACCTCCTGCAGTATTGAGAGTTCCGAGATGTCTCCCTCGGATTCGCCGACGAAGGAGAAATCGAAGGTGAGAAGGGTATAGCCGGCGCTGACCAGATCGGGAGCCATGGCGGTGATCTTGTGCCCGTCTTTTGTTGAGAAGAGTCCGTGACAGTAAATCATACCGGTTTTCGACTGTTTCTCGGATCGGTGCACTCTCCCCGCAATTCGCTGCCCTTTGCTATTGTAAAATGAAACCGCTTCTCGTATCATGGCTCTCCCCGGTGAGTAGAAGAAAAATCAAACGCCCGTTACTGTCTGATGAGCTCAAAAGAGGGTTCAAAATATCCTGCCGAGCTCATACCGTCAATGACAATTGTCACGGGTTGCATCAGAAGCTTCATCCTGTTACTGGAGCGGTGAAGCGTGCCCTGGAAGATGAAATACGATGAGGATGTTTTTATGAAATTTTTTTTGAGATTGGGACGGGCGGGATTCTGCTCATTTTTCATCTCGTAGATATTAATTCTGATTTTGTTGTTTTCTTCTACGGTATACACTCCTTTGAAGATAAGCGCGTTGACCCGCAGATGAAGCATACACAGCGCACGATAATTTCTGTAGAAGCGGAAGGTATATCCGTACCCTCCCCGATACTTGAGCTGCCAGGTGCCTATGAGATCGCCGGTTTTCAGTTGCTTTGCCGGAAGCGTGCCTGCGACGAAGAGAATGATCACGCTTATCACAACCGAAGATAGTATCGTATGGAGCTTCCTCACTGGCATCATGGCGGTCACCGGTCTCGAACTGGAAGGACTTATTATGGCGGTGATGGTTAATTTTGCAAGAAAAAATAGATAGTGAGGCAGGATCGTATCGATGGCGCCGTAATCAGTGAGGGCGGTTGTGCTTGTGGACGAACGGTCGCGATCATTTATAATTAATCCTTGCCTTCGTTGCTTTCATGTGGTGTATACTGCTTCGAATGTTCATAGTGCGGAGGGATAGAATGAGACACGAAGTTATTCGAACGGGAATAAGTTTTGGTATGGCCCTTGCGATGGTCATCAGCTATAATGCGAATCATTCGATTCTGTGGGCGATCTTTCACGGCATCTTCAGCTGGCTATATGTCATCTATTATGCGATAGTATATTAGCAGAGAGGATACTATCACCTGTTTCGATGCGGGTAGGGTTTCGTTTTGCATTGGATTCTCGTTCGGAGAAAGCGAGATCGATTCCCTGCATGCCGGTGGTTAGGTTGTGGATCATTCCTTTTCCCCGGGCGGGTGCTGAAGAGCCCTATTTATTCTTGACTTTATCTCTTTTTCGCGACAGGACTGCCATGAAAACAGGAGCGCGGCGTCGTATAATTTCCTGAAGGATTTATAGCGTGAAGACTATCGGCATTATTGTCAACTGCAACTCCCGAAAATACCTGCGATCGAGAAGAGATCCCCTGCGGTCTTTCAGAGAGATAGGCGATCCCTTTGTCGATGTTCGGTTAACGAGAAGTGTTGAGGAGGTCAGGCAGGTTTTACTGGACTTCAGAGAACAGGGTATCCCCTTCGTGGCGACCTCGGGTGGTGATGGAACCATTCACTATACTCTCACCGAGCTGATGCACCTGTATCGTGACGAACCGCTCCCCCCGCTCCTCATTCTGAAGGGGGGGACGATGAACAATATCTCAAAGAGCATTGGCCTGAAAGGGGATGATGCCGCAATACTCCGACGTGCAGTCGATCGATTGAGAAAGGGAGACGAGCTGCGGAGCTGCCGCAGAGATACTATGAAAATTGATGAATCATCCTGCTTTCTCTTCGGGAATGGCCTTACGGCCGATTTCCTCAGCGAGTATTACCGGCGGGGGAAGTCCTATACGCGGCTGATTCATTTTGTCGGTGAGGCGATTGTGAGCAGTGTACGGAAGAATCCACACTCCCTCTTCAGAGGATTTCGGGGACGGGTTTTCGCTGACGGCCAGCCGCTGGGCGATGCTTCCTTTCTGGGAATTCTGGCAGGTACGGTCGAGCACATCGGACTGGGCTTTGCCCCCCTTCCCCGCGCCACTGAGCTGGATGGATCCTTTCACCTCATCGCCACCGGCATGCGCCCCGCAGAGCTGGCCGGTAACCTGATGAAGTTGCGGCGGGGGAAACCGATAAGTAATCCCCGACATTTCGATGGGGTTGTCAGAAAGCTGCGGCTTGAATGTGACGATCCGTTTCTGTATACCATGGACGGCGATCTCTTCGAATCTGATGGTGTTCTCACTGTCGAAGCGGGACGGCCGGTACAACTCGTCTCCGTGTAAGGGATGATCGTTTTTTCCTTTTCATTTTGTTACATTCCGGTTAATTCGGATTTCAATAGTACGGTATCACCGTGGAAGCATCAGAATGCAATGGGGTGCCTATCGATGTTATGAGAGGAGATGCCTTTTATCATGAAAATCAGATGTATACTACCTTCGATTATTGTCACTGCTGTTTTTCTATCACTGCTGACACTCTCGACTGTTTTCTCCGATGAACCGACCGATCGTGAGAAGAGAGCCGAATCGGATCAGTTGAAGCTCATTAGCACGGAAACGGTGAGAACCGGCATTGGCGTCAAGTCGGTTGAGCTGAGCCCTGATGGTTCGCGTATATATTCGATGAATCTTGAGGAGTGCAGTGTCTTTGAGTTTAACAGGAAGTCGAGGAAGCTTCAGCGGAAGATAGTCTTCGTTCGCCATCCCGGGTGGGGCTTTAACTATAAGAAGAAGGAAAGGATATCATCCTATCAGGAGAAGCCGGTTGAAGCGCATTTCACCCATAGCGGAAGATATCTCTGGATATCGCTCCACAATGCAGGTGGCATTGTGGTATGGGATCTGCTCAATGGCGCTACGGCGGTACCGGGGAAACCGTACAAGGAGGCGTGGTATTATGAGATATTCGACCAGCCTTCCTCGGCGAAAACAACGACGCACAAAAAGGGGGTACCGCAGCAGAAGAGGGGAAAGATCAGGCTTCTCTGGATAAAGACCGGTTCGACGCCGAAGGTTATAAGCTCAAGTCCCGACGGCAGATTTCTCTTTGTGGCCAACTGGCATTCGCATACGGTCAGTGTGCTGAACATAGAATCTCATAACCCGGGCGACTGGAAGATTATTGATAATCTTAACACCGGCCGAATTCCCCGGGGGCTCGCGGTATCGCCCGATTCCCGGTATCTCTATGTTGCACAGATGGGGAGCAATCATATCAGTATTGTTGATCTCGAGAATATGAAGAAGGTCGATCGAATCGTCGTGGGAGTCAATCCCAGGCATCTCGTTATCTCGGATGGATTCCTTTATTCATCGTTGAACATCGCCGGCAAGTTGATAAAAATCGACCTGCGGAATCTTCACATAGTGGGGCAGGTGAAAACGCTCCCCTCACCGAGAACCGTTGCCATCTCTCAGGACGGGCGATACGTTTTTGTGGTATGCTACAATATCGATTACATGCAGGTGTTCACGGCAAATACGCTTGCGCCGGTCGGGAGATTCACATCCACCCTTCATCCGGTGGGGGTTACGGTTTATCAGAATGAGAGGAGCTATGAGGTATGGGTGGGTAATTACTCATCCGGAACGATAAAGATATTTACCTTCATCCGATAGCGGCACCGAACGTATACGTCACATATACCCTGCCTCTTTCAGGCTCAGGAATGAACAGGTGCTCATGATAACGTGGTCGAGCAGCTCAATGCCGATAATTGTTCCCGCTTCTGCTATTCGCCGTGTGGTTTCGATATCCTCCCGTGAGGGCGTCAGGACGCCTGAGGGGTGATTATGGGCGATGACAATCGATGAGCCCGATTCACGTATTGCATCCCTGAATATCTCCCGGGGATGGACGATTGCCTCGGAGATTGTGCCCAGTGAAACCGTCTTCCTCTTGATGAGATGATTCTTGTTATTGAGTATGAGCACCGTAAATTCCTCCTGTTTTAATCCGATGATATCCGGGAGCAGGAAGTTCCACACCCTTTTCGGAGAGTCGATGGTAATTTTCGATTCAGGGAGAGCGATAATCCTCTTCCCAAGCTCGAGCGCGGCCTGTATCCGTATGGCGCGCCGTATTCCGATCCCCTTTTTCGTGGCCAGCTCCCTGATACCTGCATCGTGTATTCCCGTAATGCCACCGAAGCGATTTATCGTCTCCGAGGCGAGGTCGAGAACACCCTGCTCACGGGTGCCTGTTCCGAGGATGATCGCAAGCAGATCACTGTCGGAAAAATTTCGCAGCTCCTCACCGGCAATGCATCGCTGCAGGGGGAGGTGTACGCTGTTATGTGATCTGCTTTTCATATTGAGAATACTACCGGTTCTCACCATCTCTGAGTGGAGTATGCTCTCCATATGAGGTGGAAGATCCTCTGCTCCTTTTCCGTTTTATTGATAGAAGCGGTTTTATCGTATTATTATCCTCTGACATGTGGGATGCTCGTCGTCAGGTTATTACAGGAACATCTCCTGTAATTGGCCGTTTTCGTGCTCCCTGAAGAATTCAGGCTCACTGGTGTAAGGGTATTACGCTCTCTATACGTATCAGCGGCCGTAGAATCGTGAATATTTTTTTTGAAATGAGCCCCCGGATAGACCTTTTACTCTCGTATCGGCACCTTCTGCCGTGCCATGAACGGATCTGACGATGTGGCCGTTGTGACAGGAAATGATGAGAGTTTGTTGACAGGGGGGAATGTTGTAGTAGTATAGCGAAAATATTTGATGATAAGGGGTTGCCATGAGCGCTGAAGTCTATAAAGAACTTTCCAGAAAAATGATGTTTGAGACATCAACGATGCTACCCGAGCTCTGGAGCATGATATGCTCCGAGGAGGAAGCTGACATCGTTAATGCGTTACCCGGAACCGCCGAGGAGCTCGCCGAGCGGTTTGGAAAGGATCTCGACGTGATGAACGAAATCCTGCAGAAGCTCTTTGTGAAGGGGGTTGTCTTTGAAAACGTTCGCGACGGGAAAACAGTCTATCGCATGCCGCGGCAGATTATTCAATTTCACGACGCATCAATCCTGTGGCCCGACGCAACGGAGGAGTTCCTTAATCTGTGGGTCAGATTTATGGATGATGAGGCTTCGCAGTTCATCAAGCTCCTCGAGGGCTCGAATATGCCCTCTTTTATGCGGGTAATTCCGATCAATCAGACCCTTGAACCGCAGAGCCAGGTTCTCGTCTATGAGGACGTTGCACGATTGATAGATCAGGCGGATCCTATTGCCGTGGTGGATTGCCCCTGTCGTAAATCGGTCAGGAAGTGCGATGCTCCCATCGAGACCTGTATACAGCTGAATCGTGGAGCTGAATATGCCATGAAGCGGGGGACGGGACGGCAACTGAGCAGAGAAGAGGCCATGGAGCTCATCAGGAAAACCGAAGAGGCGGGACTGGTTCATGTTGTAGAGAATAAGGGATACGGAAATGTCATATGTAACTGCTGCAGCTGCTGCTGCGAAATGTTCAGGCTGGTACGCGCAAGCGGTCAGAAGTGGCTGATGTCACCGAGTCGGTTTCTTGCAACAGTGGACGCAGATGAGTGCACCGGATGCGAATCCTGCGTGGATATCTGCCCTGTCGATGCCATTGCTCTGAATGATGGGGATGCTGCCGAGGTAAACGCAGATGAGTGTATCGGCTGCGGTCTCTGTGCAAACGAGTGCCCTTCGGATGCTATTCTTCTCAAGGAGGTGCGGCCGGAAAATCATATTCCGATGTGAGATGTCGTGTTGCCGGATTACATTATTACGATGAACGGGTCCCTCTCCGCTCGTATGAAGAGCGGGTCCCTCCCGGTATGATTATCGTGAAGGTCGCTTCCTGATTTTTCGGTATACGAGAAACGAAATGAGTGCGAGTGCCATGAATACTGAGACAATGATATTGTATCCTCTGAGGAGCGCGCCAATTTTTTCCTTCACGATATCCCAGTTCTCCCCCAGAAGGTAACCGGTGTGTATCCAGATGAGATTCCAGATAGATGCGCTAATCAGGGCATAGAGGAATACTTTCAGGGTGTTCAGCATCAGAATGCCTGAAACAATCGAAATGACCGATCGTATTCCGGGGAGGAACCGGTTTGCCAGAACAACGAGGTAACCGTATTGCAAGAACCACTTTTCAGCTGATCCAATTTTCTCAGCAGGAAAATACTTATAGTCCCGGTTCAAAAAGAATTCACGCCCCAGATATTTTCCGATGAAGAAGAGGAGCAAAAAACCCACTACACTCCCGACGGTGGTGACGAGATAGACGATGACATAGCTCAGCCTTCCGGTTCCGACAAGAAAAGCACCGAAGGCGGTAATGGTATCACCGGGAATGGGGGGGAACAGGTTTTCGATAACAGCGCTTATGAAGAGGAAGAGATAGAGGTAGACGTCACTCTCGGGAGTGAGATGCTCGATTATGCTGTTGAAAAAAGATTCCATAAAGGTGCTATTGAAGTCGATGGCATGGTGTCGATCGCAGTTAGGCGATACTGTTTGCTGATTCGATCTGCGATTCACACACTGCGTGTTCAGATGAAAAAAATTGTTGAAAGTATTTGTTTCTATGCTTATTTTAGCAAGCAAAATTACATTCTTAATTATTGTGGAAAAGAAAAGGCATGAAGTATTTTATTTCGCTGATAACACTTTTGATGATCATTTCTCTGTCTTTCTCCTGCGCGCATGTTCAGGAGAAAGAGCTGCAGGTCGATCCGAATGAGGATTTTCTCAAGGAAGATCCTGCTGCCGAGGAGGTATTCAGAGTCCTCATTTCCTCGGATCGATATGTCGTTTCTCAAATGAGAAACGGCGATACCATAAGAAGGGTACCGGATCCCGGTGGTGATAAGTTCATCTCAAGCGAGGTGGGCAAGTATGATAAAATTAATGAGGCGCGTGAGGGAACTCTCAAGATCTGGCTCTATCCTGACAGCGGGAGGTTGATGAAGGTGAGGCCGATCGATCTCACCTATCTGGTTGAGATTGATAATCTCATCATTGAGGATATACAACGGTGGACCTTTTCCTTTCCTGGCAGGGTGATCACTCCAAGTTCATTTGACGTTAAGTACCGCGTCGTGCTCCAGAAGAAGCAGACCGATGAAGAGATTATGCGAGAGGTACGGGAGGATCTGAGGCAGAAGAGGATTTCCCGCTGAGTGTCGAATTGAGGCACCGTAACGGTGTCCTGTCACAGCGAAGTGGTATTGATGATAAACCTGACGGAATTTTCATCAATGAGAAGTTTTTTGGATATCTCGTTTGATGACCATCCCTTTTTCGAGAGCTCACGAACCGTTTTGATGATGCCCTCGCTCACATTTTTCCCCACCGAGAGATCGCTCTTTATCTCCTTCATGATAGGGTTGTTGTTCTCGACTGTTTGAATGAAATCGGCGAGCTGCTGCATCTTCCTGTCCGTTTCATTGAACATGGTCTGCAGCCTGCTGTCGGTTTCATCGACCTCAGTACGCATTGAATCGAGCTTCTTGAACATTGCGTGTATCTGCTCGATCCGCTTCTCGATGTGAGAGGAGAGTCCTTCCAGCTCGGTGAATTTATCCTTCACATCCCGGATCTCCTGCTCCCGCGTTTTGAGAACCAGTGTTTTTTCCTCAACCGACTGCAAGTACTGGGTAAGCTTTTCAATCCTCTTGTCGGAGCGATCGAGCGTTGCCTGGAAGGACTTGACCTTATCCTCAATTGATTTGATGAGGAGATCGGCTTTCTGCACCGAGGTGAGGTTCTTCGCAATTGCGTCATCGTATTCCTGAAGCTCTCGAATTCGCTCGGTGAGATTCGTGTGGCTTTCGGAAAGCGCATCTATTCTCGTGTTGACGAGGTCGATCTTTGAGATATTGTCATTAAGCGTCTCCGCTTTGTTGGTGACGAATTCGGTGAGGTCCATGAGTGACTTGATCTCGCTCTCGAAGTTTATCAGCTTCTCCTTCCGTGATTGAAAGACTTTTATCTCTCGCTCGGCCGTTTTCCGGATATCTTTAATCTTGTCGATATCGGTGATAAATTTTTCCAGATTGCGCGCCTCGTCTTTCGATTCTTTGAGAATGGCATTGAAGTTCCGAATCGCGTCATCGACCTTTTTCATCATCTCATCGCTTTTAGAGAAGATCTTGTTGTTCGCCTCGTAATTCATAATCTCCGTGCGAATATCCTCGAGACGCTGCTCCATAACAGCAAATTCCTTGCCCGCTTTTTCCAGCTGATTGTCCAGAGAAAGAGAAAATTTTTCTTCGGTCTTTGAGAGCCTTTCCGAGAGCTGATCGAATCTTCTCTCAAGGGAATGGTGCTGTGAGACAATCTCCCGGACCTTCTCCTCGGTGGTTTCGATGAGCCGGTTTTCCATCTCAATGTACTGCTCGCCGAAGTTTTCGATCTTGGCGGATATCTCCTCGGCTTCTTTCCGGGCGGCTTTTACAATCTCGTCTTTCTTGGATATTGAGTGAATACTGAGATTGTCAAGCTCGGTTCGTACTTTGCTGACCTCCTCTTCGAAGGAGCGGATAAGCTGTGATTTCGAATCTTCAATATTCTCTTCAACGGTCTTGAGTTTGTTGTACACCCGCTTAATATCGTTCTCAACCTTCTCGAAGAGCGACTCCTTGATGGTGCTGAACTCGGTGAGGGTCTCCTGCATGTCCTCCTTCACGGCTTTGGATTTCTGGTGAAAATCGTCAATGGCGGTATTCTCCAGCTGTGCAATGGTCTCCCGCAGCGTGTGTATCTCGTGATTAATATCCTGCACATCGTCCTTCATCAGCTCGACAGATTTCTCCCGTGATTCCTGAAGCGTGTACTCGAATTCACCTATGAGCTTTTCAAGATCGGTCATCTTCGTATTGAGATCGGAAAATACCCGCTTCTCTGCCGAATTGACTTTCGTCTCTATCGTAGCAACGGATTTTGCGATGGTATCAATTCGCGAAGTGACATTTTGCAGGATTGCCTCACCGGTAGTGGTTATATTCCGCTCCATGTTTGAAAGCGACTCGGAGAAGCTCTTCGTGAGGTTTGTTATCTTGTCAGATGACGATTTTATTATACGGTCTTCCTTCTCTCTGACGGTTTCCTTGAGTTTATTTATCTGGAGAACAATTTCTCCCGAGAGCTCCCGGGAACGCTCACGGACCCGGTCGTTAAATGTCTGAATCAGGGTTGCGCTCTCCCGCTCAAGCTTGGTTAATCCATCGTTGAGAATGGAAATTTTTTTGGTAATCTCTCCAAAGCTCTCCCTCGATTCGGCAATAAAGGCTATCTGCTTGTTAACGTCACGGGCTGCATGTGAGATGATCTTCAGATCCTCGTCAACCTTCTTCAGGTTCGATTTCTCAACATTGAGACCTTTGATTTTCGTTTCAATCTCAGAGACGGATTCCTTGAGCGAGCCTGAAAGTGATTGTGCTTTCTTGATCAGTATGTCCATTTCAATGGTTGCGTCGTTGAACTGTCTCTTTTCAACATCGGAGAGCTTCCTGAAGTCTTTTGATACCTTATCAGCATATCTTCTGAGTTTGACAAGTTTAAGGTTCGAACGGTCGAGCCTTCTGAAGAAGAATATAACCAGAAGGCAGGCGAGCAGGGTGATAAGGTTCATGATCATATCAGTACTCCCTGTGCTTTTTCTTTATAAAAGAAGAGGTGTAAAAAACTCCCATGGTATACAGTATATAAAATAGTCAAAAATGTCAAATATATTTTATGTCACATTAGAATATCACCGTATCTGCTGCTCAGATCCTTTTTCTGTCAATTCCACCTTTTGAATCGATTCGTCAGGCATCTCGTGCCATTCATTCATTCAATACTGCACGTAAAACAGGAAACAGGAGAGAGGAACCTGTTGAGCGCATCGTGCTATTGGGAAAATTAATTGCATTTTCCTTCAATTTCATAGTATATATTAGAAGGAGTGAGGAAATTTATTGGTGATATGGAGGTCGGATTGTATGAATCGGACTGGAGTATTGTTGTTTCTTTCTCTGCTGATCTTCAATATCCATTGCGCACAAAAAGGTGAAGATTTTGCGATGGTAATCTTCTTTGTGGGGGATGTGAAAATAAATGGAGCTGTTGCAGAGATTGGAAATATCGTAAAAGAGAACGATACCATAATAACCGGTACCATGTCATCATGTGATATAAAGATAGGGGAATCTATAATAAGAGTGAAGGAGAAATCAAAATTACTCATCTCGCAGTTGATCAAAACAGGTGCCGTGGAGAATGTTGCACTGGGGCTCGATGTGGGGAAGATGCTGTGCAAGCCGAAAAAACTCATGAAATCGGAAAGCTTTATGGTGAGAACTCCGACCGCCGTTGCCGCCGTCCGTGGAACACAGTTTACCGTTGAGACGGACAGGAAGAAAACGACCCGTATTAAAGTGTATAATGGCAAGGTCAGGGTCGCCAGAAGGGTAAAGCAGCTTGAAGAGAAGATCGATACCATTTTAGATGAAGCGCCACCGCTCGTGGAGAAGGAGAAGGTGGTGATAACTGAGAAAGAGGTTCGCACCGTTGAGAAGAAAATTGACCGGGTTCTCGCCAGAGAATCGGGCAAGGATCTTGAAGCTGCTGTTGCCAGGATTGTCAATGAGGTTAAGGATGAGGTCATTGTAACGCGGAAGAGCGTTGATACATTTAAGGTTGAAGATTTCACCAAGGAGAATCGTGAGATCATTGCCATTCAGGAGAAACCCAATGAGATAATGCGCAAAATCGCTCGGGTGGTTAAGCTTGAAAAGGAGAAGCCAAAACCGGATGGCAGGCTCCTGGTCACGCGCTATGAGGTGTATTTTATAAAGAATGGCAGAGTAGTGTGGGATGGCGTCGTCATCAATCCCCCGGTCAGGGAAGAGGGGAAGCTTTATATCGCTTCGGGAGATTATGTCTTCTGCGCCTCAATCGATGGTCCCGTGCTCTGGAGGAAGCGGATTGAGAATAATGGCAAGCTCGCGTTAAAAGGGGAATCGCTCATGGTTTATTCGAAAGGAAAGGTTGCAAAATTGGATAAGGAGACCGGCGAAGAGTAAGCGTTCACCGCTGAAATTTTGCAGTATTAGAGTGTTAAAAGAGGGGACATGCTCCCCTTTTTTTGTTTTTGTTGTTGCTATTTGGTAAACTTATATAAGATGAATTTCTGGAAAGTATTAAGGTGATGTCCTCTGGGCCAGCGTTGTTTCGCACCTCCTGTGCACGCTGGCATGCGCGACATCATGTCGCTGTGTGCACCATGCCTGATAAAACCGGTATTGACACTGTATGAATCAGGGTAGATTCCGGGTTTTGGAATTGCCCATAAGGTTTATGTTCAATATGCATGCCGGGTTACGTACTATTATACTGGGGAGAAAAGAATGGTCGATTTCACCTCTTTCGATTCGCTTTCTATTGCTTTCGGTTTAACGATGATTGCCGGCCTCTCGACAGGAATAGGGAGTGCCATTGCCTTCCTGAACAGAAGCGCCAGTCCCCGCTTCCTCTCGATTGCGCTGGGGTTTTCTGCCGGCGTCATGATATATGTGTCGATGGTTGAGATTCTGCAGGAGGCGAGAGAGTCTGTTGCGAAGCTCTACGGTGATAAGCTCGGCATGATGACTGCCGTTCTCTCGTTTTTTGCGGGAATACTTATTGCTGCGGTGATAGATCGACTCGTTCCATCGTATGAGAATCCTCACGAGTTCAGTCTGGTGGAGGAAATTGCCGTACCCGTCGATGAGCTGAAGAATAAAAAGCTTATGCGCATGGGGCTCTTCTCCGCAGTCGCTATCGCCATTCACAACTTTCCCGAAGGCATTGCAACCTTTACTTCGGCGCTCCTCGATCCGCGACTGGGTATCACTATTACCGTTGCAATTGCTATTCACAATATTCCTGAAGGTATTGTGATATCGGTTCCTATCTATCAGGCAACGGGGAGCCGAAAGAAGGCATTTATCTACTCCTTCCTCTCGGGCCTTGCGGAACCCCTGGGTGCGCTTATCGGCTATATCATTCTCTTCTCATTCCTCAATGATCTTGTTTTTGGCATTCTTTTTGCAGTGGTTGCCGGAATTATGGTGTTTATCTCCCTCGATGAGTTGCTTCCACTGGCTATTGAGTTTGGAGAACATCACCTCTCCATATATGGCTTAATTGCCGGTATGATGGTAATGGCCTTCAGCCTGCTCTTTATGATGTGAAGATGACAGAAGAAAGCCGGAGAACGATGAAGCATTCTCCGGCTTTTTAACTATGACATGATGGCCAGTACGGCACCGATCTCTATACTCTAATCGAATGCCATATCTGTCTTCCAGACATCCCAGACTTTTCCAACAAGATCGGGCCCTGGTTTTAAGGTCATTTTCCCCGGACTCCATCCGGAAGGAGTTGCCTCCTTTCCCTTGCTGTCGCGCACAAGCTGGAAGGCCTGCAGTTGTCTTATAGTCTCATTGACATTTCTTCCGACAGGTGGAGTGAGAACTTCGTATCCCTGAATGTTTCCATCGGGATCGATTATAAATCTGCCTCGTGTCTCAACACCGGCATCCTCATCATAGATACCGTATATCTTTCCAACTCTTCCTCCGGCATCGGATAACATCGCATAGGGGACTCCACCATCGACCATTTTTGAAAGCTCAACATCATTCCACATCTTGTGGACGAATATGCTATCGACGCTCATGGAGAAAACTTCGGCACCGAGCTTTTGAAACTCGGGATACTTCTCGGCAACTGCCGAGATCTCTGTCGCTCAGACAAAGGTAAAATCGCCCGGATAAAAGCAGAGCAATACCCATTTACCGAGATAATCTGACAATTTTATGTTGATGAATTTACCCTTGTGATAGGCTGGAGCGGTAAAGTCAGGTGCTTTTTTCCCAACCTTTATCATAGTGCTCTCTACCTCCTTCGTTATTAGGTTGATTTCGGTTTCTTTTCCCTCCGGCGGCTCTTCACCGACAAGAGCACCGGTAGGCCGGGCACAACCAATATCAATTTCTTCACTCATTGGTTTTCCTCCCGTAGAGTTGTTTTGGTATTGTAAGGTGTGACCATCTGTCATTAAGTACGGATAAAATATAGCGCATCGCATTCCGGGATTCAACTTTTTTAGTTGCTTCGGTGAGGAGTGATTACGTTGTGGCAATAGAAGTGTGAAAAGAACACGGGGAGATTGAGCTTTCGCATGTCAGTATTGCTGAGAAGCTGTTTTTATCTCATTTGAGAATGTCTATCACCCTGAAATTTTTGAGAAAAAAGAATTATTTGTTTTTTTCTTGACAAAATACTTGAAAATCTTTATAGGATAGATATATTGTATGTAGTAACTCTAATTCTGTTG
>CAZZCF010000065.1:0-21902 GCA_964652955.1 uncultured Leptospirales bacterium | reverse complement strand
GTGCGTTCTTCTCGTATTCTTCAGGTACCGGGGTGTATTCGATGCCGAGAACATTTTTTAAGGCATCGACCAGTATATCCGGATTCATCTCATTGGTCGAGGGGAGGGTGCCGTCGTTCTTGCCGTAGAATTTTTTCACGCCGATCTCTCCGGCAAAATCGGCTGCCAGGACCTTGATATTCTCCTCCATGAAGGATATGACCTCTTCGATGATGAGTATATTGTCCGTGCTGGAAAGATGCTTCTTGATGAGCTTCGGGGGCAGGGGCCAGGTGGTGCCGAGCTTCAGAATTCCCACCCGATCCCCCAGCCCGAGCACATGAACCGCTTCAATGGAGTAGAGGTAGCAGGCGCTGCTGGTAATGATGAGTAATTCTGGTTTCTCGGGACCCCTATAGGTATTAAAGGGTGATTCCTCGAATATCTCTGCGACCTTCTTCATCTTATTCTGTTGCAGGGTGTGCATCATCGGCACCGGTGCGGAGATAATCGGTCCTCGGTCGCTGAAAACGGGACCGTGGCAGTCAAAATAGGCTGTCTTATCAACCGAGGGGAGGGAATCGATTATCACATTGCCGCTGGCGTGCGAAAGGCGAGTCACGCTTCTGAACATAATGACGGACTTGATTTCATCGGAGAGCTCCAGTCCCCATTTGGCCATATCCTTCGCCTCCTGGAAATCGCCCGGTTCGAGAAGGGGGACCTCGAGCATCTTGGCGAAGTAACGGGAATCGACTTCGTTAATGCTCGAAATGGCGCCCGGATCCTCACAGAGGATGAGAAGCATTCCACCGCGAATTCCCGAGTAAGCGAGGTGAACGAAAAAGTCGGATGCCACGTGGACGCCGTTCTGTTTTACCGTACAGATGGATCGCAGTCCGGCGAAGGCAGCTGACGCGGCGACCTCCATGGCCACCTTTTCGTTCACTGACCATTCGACGTAGACGTTCCGCTCCTCGGCGGCTTTGGCCAGGTTTTCAATAATCTCGGACGATGGTGTACCCGGATAACCCGCAGCCACACTGATACCGGCTTCCAGCGCACCGCGAGCTATTGCTTCATTACCCATGAGCAGGTATTTGTTTCCCTTTTTCCCATCAACAAGAAATGACATGGTAACCTCCGTAGGATCAAGTAGTCATGTTCTTCAATGCATCATCATTGAGCCGTAAGATTGCACACTTGTCTTCCTCTTCAGTGTTGAGCAGTCCCTTCTCCTGAAGTCTTTTCAGCGCTCGTTTCTTCTTGTTGAGCGATGCCTCCATGAGATGCTTCCTGTTTTCGTCAGGAATATCGTCAATTTCAAGATAGCCGGCAGAGACAGCTTCATCCACTAATTTCTGGCCGCGCTCAGTACGGGTGATCAGGGTGTTCACATCAGAGATTCCCTCGAGCACACCGACTGAGATATCTGAAAATTCGGAGGTCATATCGATACAGTAATCGCAGGAGCTGGGTACCGTCTCCCGCACCACTGAGAGGGGTATCTCTATCTTCCCGTTGCCGGTGAATACTTCCATGATCTCCGCCGGTGGGGGCGGGATATCGATTTTGGTTATCTCCTCGGGTTTCGCATACTCAGTGATAAATTCGGAAAAAACACGGAAGTCCAGCGACCAGGTGCAGAAGAGTCCGATGACGAGACTTACCGGGTCGATAAAATCTTCAATACTGGTCGGATTCAGGCGCATCTGTGCGGTTGCGGTCACCTGACAGGGCGTTCCCACGAAGCCGATCTTCTGATACCCTTCTTTCACAGCCCTGTTGAGCGCTGCGAGGGTTGGAGCGGCGGTATACTTCGATGTTCCGTATGAGGCAACCTTCGCCGCGTCGGTGACAATCTCGGGAATTGGCAGGAGGTCGTTGCCGTTGCGGCCGGTGAGAATCGCCGAGTCGATGATGCCCTTGCTGAGAGCATAACTTATCAGTGCTGAGACGGTACCGCCGGACTGGAAGCTTCCGGATGGCGCGGATTTTCCGGCCTTTGCTTTTTTGATTGCGAGGTAGGTGCCGACTGGATCGATCTCATAGGGCTTTCCGAAGTAATGGCTGGACAGCTCGTCAAGGTCGACCTCGATCTTGGGGCAGAAGGCGAAGCACCTCCCCTCCTTCAGGTCACAGGAAAAGAGCTGTGCTGTTTTCCCCCGGTATGTTTTAAAATAGGGACAGAGCTCAATGCATGCTCCGCATCCGATGCAGAGATCCTTATCAAGGACATTTGATTTAAGTTCGGTTGCCCCGAGTACTTTCATGTGAACACCTCCAGATGTGTTGAAACCTTTTCATCTTCACTCGATAAGAATTCTTTTCCCACTTTTCAATGTGCAGAAGCAGATTGAATGAAAGACAGTATACGAAAAAATCGAACCTCTATTCATAACATTTGCGAAATCACAGATGTCAAGAAAAATATACGTCAATTTACTTTTATCTTGACGGTCGAATACCGGCTCGGATAATTGAGATCTGATATCATTCATATAATTGATATGTGCATAGAAAAATTATTATACATATACTATGCTCCATTCATAATGGAAGCACAAGGAGGATACTATGAAAGCCTGGATAAATGGCGAGTTGGTCGGCTGGGACAAGGCGAACGTGAGTCTCCTCTCTCACAGTTTCGGGAGGGGCTCGGCAATATTCGAGGTATTCGATATCGTGGCAGCCGAAAAGGGGTCTGCCTTCTTCTGCATCGAACAGCACATCGACCGGCTCTTCAGGTCTGCCGAGCTTGTGTACATGGACCTCCCGCTGACAAGGGAAGAGTTCATTGATGCCTGTATTAAAACGGCACGGGAGAACGATATCAAACGTGGCGGCACAAAGCTCTTCTGCTACTATCCGGGTCTCGAGTTTACCGCCTATCCGCAGAATCCGCAGGTTGACGTTGCCATCTTCTGTGTCGACTTCGGAGCTCTGGGCATCAGGCAGGAGGCACTCTCCGCTCCGGCGAACGTGGGCATCAGCAGTTACAGGAAATACCATCCGGAAACCGTGCCGATTCACGCGAAGATATGCGGGAACTATGTCAATCCCTATCTTGCGCTTATGGAGATGAAGAAGAAGGGATATGATGATATATTAACGGTGGATGTTAATGGCTACGTTGCAGAGGGGGCTACCTCGAGCGCCTTCTTCGTGAAAGATGGGAAGCTCAAAACGGCGAAACTGGACAACGTGCTCTTCGGTATAACCCGCATGGCCCTCATAGAGGTGGCAAAGGATATGGGAATACCGGTTGAGGAGACCGATATCAGGCCTGATGAGTTGCAGGATATGGATGAGGCCTTCTACTCGGTGAGCCTGATTCACATTCAACCGATGAAATCCATTGACGGCAATCCCATAGGAGACAGCTGTCCCGGTCCCCTGACAGAGAAGCTCATCAGCGCTATGGAGGAGGTCTATACCGGCAGGAACAGAAAATTCGAGAAGTGGCTCACCTATATTGATTAAATATGTTGATTAAAAAAACCGAAGCGCCGTAGGTGACCGGTTCAATGGACTATGGCGCTCCGGTTCTCAGTTCTTTCCTTACTCGTCGTAGCCGGGAATCTCCCTGATCTTCCCCTCCCAGTCGAAGCCCCGCTTCTTGATCCACTTAACCCGAAGATAGAAATATACCACTGTTACAATCGTCCAGCCGATGTAGATGTATCCGACCAGCGGCAGCTCTGCGAGCACGAGCGCCACGAATCCGATATTCGAGATGATGGAGAATACAACAATGATTCTCAGGACTGTCTTCGGAATCTTGAAGTATGCTTTTTCATAGAGGTCGGGGAACTTTGCGGGAAGCCGCCATGCGGCGATAGCGGTGATCGTCGTGAGCAGGAGAACGCCGACAGCGGTGGCAACACCGTACACATCGATATGCAGCTGCAGGAAGAGGAGGATGAGAACCAGGATAAAGTATATTCCCACCGCATTCAGAGGTGTTCGGGTGCGCTGATGAAGCCTGCTCATGAAAGGGGGGAGGAGCCCGTCACGACCCTGCGCGAAGAGCTCGCGCGGGATACCGATTGCCGCGGCGTTGATGGAGGTTAATCCCGCAAAAACGGCGCCGAGGCTCAGAAGAGCGACCCAGACATATGGCAGAAATATCTCTCCGGTGTCCTTCAGCGGGGCTTTCATCGCCTTGATCGCTTCGAAATCGTAGGGTACCGAGCCGATGAAGGCGGCGCCGACAACGATGTATATCACCAGTATGATAAGGCCACCGATGATAATCGAGAGGGGGATGTTCTTCTTCGCATTTATCATCTCCTCTCCCATCTCCGCGACTATCTGAAAACCGAAAAAGGCGGTGAAGGCGAGCACGCTTGCCAGGACCAGTCCGCCAATCCCCTGCGGCAGGGTCAACGAGAAGCTCATGCCGTATTTTGCCGATCCGATAATACCGTAGCCGAGGAGCGCGATAACGAGAAAAGCCACCATCAGAACCTGAAGCCAGGTGGCGAGCTTCAGCCCGATAAAATAGATTATAAAGAAGAGAATTGGTATGCATATCGCAATGATGAGCACCGGAACCTTCCACGGAAGATAGGGAGCGATATATTCCGCGACTCCCATTGAGACATACGTTGTGGTGCAGGCGACGCCGAGAATAGCCCACGAGGAGGTGATCGCTCCCATGAGTGGATTAATGAGCCTGCTGACATAGACATAGGCGACTCCCGCCCGCGGCATGGCGCTGGACATCTGTATGAGCGGTGCGATGCCAAGAATCGTAATGATAAGAGCAATGGTAAAGGCGAGCCACATCGCCGTTCCGGTTTGTGCGCCGATACTTGCGATGAAAACGTATACCCCCATGCCGATGACAGCACCGACGATGAGGGCCGTCGCACCGAGAAGGTTAATCGGTCGGCCGAGCTTCATCTCATCGGAGGGAATGCCCTCCGAAGCGTTGTTCTGATTCATGCTGTACCCCTTTTTTTGAAATATTGAGTAGATGAACACCCGGGAAAAAGCGAACCGGGTGTCTTCGTGGTTAGTTTTCGGGCTCCTCCAATTCCATTACAATATCTTTGTGAAAATTTAATCTCAATGGAATTAATGAAATATGAATGGGAATAATAAAATGTCAATTTCTTTTTTTTGAAACTCGAATATGAAGTTTTCTGATCCGTGATGCATTTGCTCAACTGAAACTCCATAATATCCGATCACCCGGTATGCCGCCGGTTGATATTCCTTTTGACTTGACGTATGATAAATATATGGTACAATTGCATCACTGCATACAAAAGGAAAATGGAGATCGCCCTCGACGATGATAACAACGATTCTGAAGTATTTCTTCGGTATTATTGCCGTTATCCTCATCTACGAAATCATCCGCGGTTCTATCAAGGCAACGCTCGTGAAGCGTCTCACCAAGTCAGCCCGGAAGTTCATTACCAGCCACAAGATTAAGATCGACAGATTCAAGTTCATGAACAAGTTCATGGTCAAGCAGGAACTCATGAACAACAGTGACATTCATGAAGCGATCGTGGCGCATGCTCGCGAGCACAATATGAACATTCAGGATGTGGAGGATCTCGTTGAGGGATATATCGAGGAGATTGTTCCCTTCTTCAACCTCCTCTCCTACTATAAGTTTGGCTACTGGGTTGCCAATTTCTTTATCAACATCCTCTACGAGGTGGTTATCGATCATGAGAGCGCGGATAAACTGAAGAAGATACCGGAGGATAATGCCGTCGTTTTTGTGATGAATCATCGGAGCAACACTGATTATATTCTGGTGGCATATATGCTCGCGCAGAATATCTCCATCAGCTATGCGGTGGGTGAGTGGGCACGGGTATGGCCCCTTGAGTATATCTTCAAATCCTTCGGCGCTTATTTCTTACGGAGAAAATTCAGAGAGAAACTTTATCATCTCGTTCTGGAGAAATACATACAGCTGATAAGCCTGCAGGGAGTCACCCAGGGTATCTTCATCGAGGGTGGGCTCACGCGCGACGGCAAGTTTCGCGACACCAAGGTCGGGCTCATCGATTATATCGTCAAGATCAAGCAGAATCCGGAGTTTAAGGGTGATGTGATCTTCGTTCCCGTGGGCATCAACTACGATTGGGTGCTCGAGGATAGTGCGCTCATTAAGGAGTGGAAGACGAACGTGGAGAAATCCGGCATCGGGGATAACCTGACATCCCTCATCCGGATTACGCTCAAGGGGCCCTTCACGGTCTTTAAAAATATCATACGGTATGCGACGGGGAGGCTCAAGAATCACGGCTATGCGAGTGTGAGCTTTGGCGATCCTGTTTCGGTATCAAAGTTCTTAAATAAGCAGAAGAAGGATTTCTTCAAGCTGGCTCGGCATGATAGACTGGCAGTGGTTAAGGAGTTCGCCGATCTGCTCCTCTGGAAGATCGGGGAGGTCTTACCGGTCACTCCCGTCAGTTTGACGGCACGGGCGATACTGCTCCTGAAGAAGAATTCCATAGAAAAAAATGAGCTCGTCAGGAAGATCAATGATTTAAAAAAGCAATTGAAGAGCAACCAATGCAAAATTGTCATCGGCAAGGCATTCTGGAGCAGTCAGTTGAGCTTCAAACATCTGGAGCGGGAGAAGACCGATCGGCAGAAGGAGCTCGTCTCTTTTGAAGAGAATCTCCTTGAAGCGGATGAATCTGAAAAGATAGCCGATGTCGCTCTTGAGATTTTGAGACGAAGAAAACTGGTCAAGGTCAAAAGGGATCGCATTACGGTGAATAAAAACCGGAAGGCCTATATCGAGTATTATGCCAACTCAGTGTGTCACCTCCTCAAGGGTTAAGTGCGCTTTTTTTGTTGCAAGAATTCCCCTCTTTTCCAGTAAATGGCCTGATACCGTGTTTGCATTGTTGATAAATACTATCGATGTGCGAAGCACATTGATGAGATAGATAATGGAATATTATTGTCTTCATCGCACCGCATAATTGAGGTTCGTGATGAGAAAGAGGTTGTTTCATATCGTGAAGGGGAGGAGCGCTCTCACCGGAGAGAAGTGGGTCGTTCTCCTGCACGGCATTTTGAGAACGCCACGGTCGATGGCCAGTATCGAGAAAGAACTTATCAAACATGGCTACCGGGTTATCAACTTCGGGTATCCCAGCCGTTCGGAATCGATTACGGTTATCGCAAAGAGGCTTCATCGTGAGATACAGAAGAAAATTCCACGAAACGTTCAGGAGTTGAACTTTGTGACACACAGTCTCGGCACTATTGTCGTTCGGTATTATCTCTCTCATTTTCGGGTAAAACGGCTGGGAAGGTTTGTCATGATTGCGCCGCCCAACAAGGGCTCCGAATGGGCGCGGATTCTGGATCGGGTGCCGCTCTACCGGTGGTTTCTCGGAGTCGCCGGGCAGGAGATACGGCACTTCCCCAAATCCCTTCCACCCATTCTTCCTTCACCGCCCTGTGAGTTCGGGGTTATTGCCGGTGGACGGGGGAACAGCTCTGGTATCAATCCCTTTATACAGGGTGATGATGACGGTACTATTCTGGTTGCCGAAACGAAACTTGAGGGCATGAAAGACTTTATCGTTATCAGGGGACAGCATTCGATGCTCCTCTTCCAGAAGAGAGTTATCGACAATGTCATCTCCTTCCTCGGGACGGGGAAGTTTCTCTTTTAATGCATCACTGTACAGAGGGACTGTTGGTATCGCCCCTCTGTACGTCAAATTCACCCGAAGAGCACACGTTCAGTTTAATTTACACGACCAATACCATCGAAAGCCGCAACAGGAGAATCGGGAAGGACACTAAAAACAGATCAGTGTTTCCCAGTGAAGATTCAATTTTCAAGCTTCTCAATTCTTTCTTTGCTCATCCCGGTCTCTAATCAGTCTGTATCATTCCAATCAAACTTCTCCACTTTTATCCAGCCCACCTCGGGCATTGAGTCAAAACACGTAGGTTTTGGATTTATCCATTCCCCATCATCCAGTATCTCCCAGATTGTATAGAGATTCATTGGAGATGCCGTTTTGTCAATTCTATAACCATCCGGATGATAGCCTATATTGACCTCTTCAGCTCTATATGTTTTCATTTTCTTCCCTCATGATTTTCTTACGGGATGAAACTCATCCCCTCATGCTTTTCAGGTTGAAGTTTTGCAAGTAGCCTCTGCACGAGCAAAGAAATACTTGCGATCAGATTCATAATGGCAATTCTTATATTTCTTGCCACTTCCACACCAGCAAGGGTTGTTGCGCCCAAGATTTAATGCAGATTCCGGAGGACGACGATGGATCAATTTTTTCAATAATCCCATTTTACCATAGTTTTCCAAAAGTGTTTTTGTTGCTCTCCTGATTCATATTGGCTCTAATTCTAGAGTATATAATTCATCAAAATTGTTGTATTCGATTCTATTGTACAGTTCCCTGTTTCGATATCTCCCTATATAGGATAGGCATCACTCATCTCTTTAAGTTTCTCTCCCGCCTCGAAATCATTGCGATTATGATCAGGGTGGTAGCGAAAGGCAAGGTGCCTCTACGACTTTTTTATCTCTTCTTCCGTAGCATCTTCACTCAAATCTATAATCTTATGGGCACCTCTAAAAACCGGTATTTACATTGATCCCCTAATTGTACAAACTGGTTTTATCAGACATTGAGCCCACAGCGACACGACGTTGCGCATGCCATCGTGCACAGGAGGTGCAAAACAACGCTGGCCAAGGGGACATCCTATTAATAGCTTTTAGAAGTCCCCTTATAATAATCAACTTGAGCCATAGCTCTCTTTTTTATCAATGAGACTGTTATTGTTAAATTGCTATTTGCGCCAAATTAATTTGTCAATAGTTTTCTAAATCCTTTCAGGCTCTTTTTTCATTTTTTGTGATTGTTCCTTGAGCGCATTTAGACAATATGATGTGACCACCCTGTCTTGTATGCGTTAATTCCTATACTGGCCCCGATTTCAATCGAGCACGAAATCAGAGCAAAAACAGGTTGAAATTGGAGAAACCGTGAAATTTTCTGTATGTATCAATAATCAGGGCTATGAAGCCTCTCTTGAAAACTGCTCTCGCTCTTTCCCCTAAAAAACAATAAAGTATTGCAATTTAATGATACATAAATAAGTTAATCACATCAACGCGACTTGAGCATCTTATCTCGGTAGTGTAGTGATCCGCATCTCTTCTCCCGGGTATTTCGATATAAGGAGTAGTATGTGACAGCCAACAAGCGAATGCTTCTGAACATCATCACCCTCGGGGGCCTGCTGGCCTATGTCATCGGGATCTACATCCGCGTTGTTATTCTCGGCGAGAGCTGGGGAAATATACTCGTCGTCGGAACCACCGCGCTCGGGGGGCCCCTTGCCGGAATCGTTCTCGTCTTCATCTTTTATGCTCTTATAATCTATTTAACCTATCGAATCACTGTTTTTCAGGGGCTGAACATCTTCCTCTGCTTCTTCTGGATCCTCTCATGGTATCAGTGTGCCATTAATGAATACTTATACGCTCTCGGACTTCCCAATGAGCCGATAAACCTCTTCTTCAAGTGGCTCTTTCCGACTCTCTGGTATCCGGCAAAGGAAACGGTCTTTGTGCTCGTCTCCCTTTTGCTCACCATCCGGGGGAGGGAGACCTTCCTTCATCGGGAGCTGAAAAGGGGTGATTATCTCTTAATCGGTCTGGTCAGCGGCTTTATGCTCCTTCTCATCCTGATAAGCCAGTTGAAGTATATTAACCGATGAAAGGGCGACATTAATGCACGGGAGCTATTGAGCAGAGATCTCCGGGAGATATGAGAGGAAGATATCTGGAACGAACAATTTACTCTCAACCGCATATTGTAAGGCGTGATACCTCGAAGCGTATTTCGAGGATGCAAGTCTTGTCGGTTTACGCAGCAGAAAAATGTCTGCGAAGGGGGCTCGCCTTGTTGCGAAATAAGCTGTCGATGCTGCAGCCATCGACGGCGATAACACCGGCAGCGTGCTGCGATGTCGTTTATTTCACCGGTAGAATGAGGAACGATAACTATGCAGAGATGTCTGAGATGCTTTTTCATAGCAGTGCTGTGTATACTGTTCACGATCGGGAGTGTTGTTTCAGTGAATTCGGATGAAGGTGACAGGCGATGCAGTTTCTGGCTCGACCTGTACCGGGGCGAGCCGATTGCCTTTGAACAGCTCATGGACGACCTTGCAGCCGTTCAGGTGATATATCTGGGAGAGTTCCATACGATTGATCGGCATCATGATATACAGCTGGAGGTGCTGGAAGAGCTCTGCCGGAGAACAAAGGTAATCCTCGCGCTGGAGCAGCTGGAGGCTCACTATCAGGATGAGCTTGACCGGTATGCCCGGGGAGAGATCGAATTCGGAGAGCTTGCGGACAGGACGGACTGGGCGAATCGGTGGAATAATTATCGGGATTATCGGAAGCTCCTGCTCACTGCACGGAAGTGTGGCTCTCCGATAATCGCTCTCAATGCAAAAAGCGGGATAATCAGACGGGTTGCCATGGGCGGGCTCGCTTCCCTGTCGGCGGATAAGCGCTCGCAGCTTCCCGAATCGATACAGATGGTCGATCCTCTCTATGAGAAGCTGCTCGGAAAAATTCTGTATGTTCATCGATTTGTCGGAAAGATGAATATACGCTCTATCTATGAGGCACAGGTTTCTCGCGATGAGATGATGGCAGATGGTATAGCCCAACAGCTCACGATGCGGGGGAAGAGTCACAGTATTGTCGTCATCGGTGGTTCGCAGCATTTCGCCCACGGACTGGGTGTTCCCGCCCGCGTGCGCCGCAGGGTTCCCGATGTTCGGGACAGGATTGTTCTCCTCTCGGAGAGCGGCGATCTGTACCTCTCGGAAGAGGAGAAACATATTTCGAGAAGTATTATCATAACCCATCAGGATTTACGCTTTCTCGGAGTACCCCTTGCTGACTATCTGTATGTAACCGAGCCACGGGAATAGTATTGCAAATATTGTTGACCGGTATCGATTTTTTCAGAGGTTCCTTGAATCTGCGTTTATCGGCGTTTTAAAATTTTTCTTACAATACTCTTTCTGAGTAGATACTGGAGGTCGTTATGAAGATATTCAGGATGAATGACTATCTCGGAAGGGAGAATCCCACTCCCGAAAGCTACTTTATCGAGGAGATTCTGACCGGCGAGCACGCCAGGGAGCTGGGGGGCATTTTCAGCATCATGATACCGAAGCAGGAGGGATTTTCTCACTTACACAGGAATCGCGAGTCGCTGATAATCTGCATTGCCGGCGAGGGTGTCGAAATTGCCGATGGCACGGAGTATCCAATCGCCGCGGGTGATATCATCTTTATTCCACCGGGTGTAAAGCATGCTCTTGTCAACAGAAGCGATGAGGAGCTGCGCATTATCGAATTCTTCACCCATCCGCCCCTCGGTGCTGATATTGAGCCGGTGGATTGATGCCGCTCTTCCCCGGCAGCGTGGACGCTTCTATGCCTGCATCTCTGATTGTTTTTTATAATCCTCGAAATGCGGCATGATCATGTCTCGTGGTCCGGGGGTACCGATTGAGAAAAGAACGTGATTTCGATGATCGAGAATGGATGCGGAAAAGCATGCAATCCCTTTTTTTTATGCTCTCCATAATCCTCTGCCGGGCGATTGCTGCAAACGATATTTAGGACCCGTTTAAGCTCTTGAACTGAGGAGGGGTACATGAAAGACTTCATCAGGATTGGAATTATCGGTTGCGGGCAGGTATCACGCGTCGGACACGGACCGGCGATTAAGTCGGATCGGAGAGCGAGAATTGTCGCTATCGCCGATCCCGATGATGCGAACAGGACGAGCTTCAAAGGGAAGTTCAGGGTCTCTGCCGATTACAGGGATCATCGGGATATGCTGAAAAATGAGCACATGGATGCAGTTGTCATCGCATCTCCTCCATGGCTGCACCGGGAACAGTTTGACCATTGCATCGATGCCGATCTTCACATACTCTGTGAAAAGCCCCTTGCAACGACCGTGCAGGACTGCTCATCAATGATTGATGCTGCTGGGAGAAGTAATCGGGTAATTCAGATCGGTCATTCGAAGCGCTTTGAGCATGGCTTCCAGAAGATGAAAAAAATCATTGGGAGCGGGACGCTGGGGGATCTCTATCAGATGAGCATATACTGGCATTATTACATACCGGACTTCAGGAAGGGCTGGATTAAAAACGCACTGGATCGGTTAAAGCGGTACGGTCTCGATCTTGAGAAGAAGTACGGGACATGGCGTTATTTTGATACGCGTGCCGGTGGCGGTGATTTTTTTGATCATGCGCCCCATTACATCGATCTCATGCGGTTTTTCTTCGGGGAGGTGGAATCAATATACTGTAAAACGAGAAGATTCATCAAATCGAGGGCCCACGAAGATCTCGCTACTGCAATCTTCTCCCTCTCGAACGGTATGGTGGCCGTCATGGAGAAGAGCACCCTTGTGTTGGGGCGGCCGGTTGGATTCGAGAAGGGACATGTATATGCTGAAAAGGGAAAAATCGCCTTCGAAGCTTTTCAGGAGTACACCTATAAGCCGATGAAGCTTCGCATCTACAGGCCGATTAATATCATACCAAACGTATACCTGCCCATATGGATACCGCGCGGGAAGAAGAATACGCTGTACTTCAGGCAGATGAAGCACTTTATCGACAGAGTGGTCGAAGAGAGAGACGGCTCGAGGAGAAGCGGGGAAGAAGTGTCGGCGAGCGTCGAGGACGCCGCAATCGCAGTGGCATGGACACTGGCCGGTTACCGGTCAGCGGAAGAGGGATGTGAAATTTTGCGTGATGAGATATTCTCCCTTTAAAAAAGATACTGTATACGAGCAGTTATTAAGCTTTTGCTTTACCGGAAAGGATGAAACCCTGGAAGAAGCAGTGGAGTGATTATGCAGGATTTAAAGGTAACGGTTGTTCAGACAGAGCTCTTCTGGGAAGATCGTGATCGCAATATTGCCAGATTTGACGATATCATAGACAGGATTGAAGATACGCATCTCGTGATTTTTCCGGAGATGTTTACCACCGGATTCAGCATGGAGGTTCATCAGCTTGCGCAGACCATGAATGGTTCTTCGGTGCAGTGGCTTCGTGAAAAATCCCGGAAGCGGAGGATAAACATCACCGGAAGTATCATCATTGAGGAGAAGGGGGAATACTATAATCGGCTCATCTGGGCGAAGCCCGATGGTGATATTTGTACCTACGATAAGAAGCATCTCTTTCGCATATCAGGTGAAGAGAAGGTGTTCAGCGCCGGTGATTCGAAGGTGACTATTGAAATAAACGGCTGGAAGCTGCGTCCCTTCATCTGCTACGATCTTCGCTTTCCCCTCTGGGCGCGAAATCTCGGGAACGAATACGATGTCGCAATCTTCATCGCCAACTGGCCTGAGAAGCGCTCGGCACACTGGAAGTTGTTGCTTCAGGCACGGGCGGTTGAGAATCAGAGTTATGTTGTTGGCGTCAATCGGGTCGGCACCGACGGCAGAGGATTCTATTACAGCGGAGACTCGTCTATTATCGATCCCCGCGGTGAGATACTCTTTCGAAAGAGTCACGAGGAGTGCATTCACACCGAGGTGCTTTCCCGTGCTCTGCTGGAAGAGTATCGGGCTTCATTCCCTTTCTGGATGGACGCCGATACTATTGAGGATATCCAGAAGTAGTCTATCGCTCACTATTTGTTGTTGTGCTCCCGTATTGCTGTACTACGGATAATTACTTGACCGCTGCATTGGAATGTGTTTATTATCTATCATCACGAACGTGCATACTCGTCCCATTTTATTATTACTTCGAAGATTAACTATATGCTGGTATCACAGCTTTCTTCTGTGCAGTAATTTGAGAGAGTAGTTTTTTCATCAACATGCCGTTCTAGAAAAAAAGGAGTACGCCCATGAAAGCAAAAGCTACCGGATCATTGACTCTTGACAAGTATCTCAAAGTTGCAGCAGCTCGCTATGGCGATCGGGAGGCGATTTACTGTTCCATGACCGATAGGCGTTTTACCTTCCGGCAGATTTATGAGAGAACCAATGGTCTCGCCAATGGTCTCCTCTCGCTGGGAGTCAAGAAGGGTGATGTCTGTGCTTTCCTCTGCTATAATCGCGTCGAAATAATTGAAACCTATTTTGCGCTCGCCCAGATAGGTGTTCTGGGGGTCCCGCTCAACTATCGGCTCTCGCCAGCCGAAATGGTGGAGCTTATGGATTACTGCAAGGCGAAGTACATCATCTTCGATCCCGGTTTTACTGAAATCGTTTCGGGAATAAAGAAGGATCTGTCAGACATTAAGCAGTTTATCTGTATCGGTTCGGACGTACCGGATTTTGCCACATCTTATGATGAGCTGGTTGAAAAATCATCGAAGGAGGATACCACTATCGAGGTCTCCGAGGAGGATTATCAGTATTTCAATCTGACGTCGGGAACCACCGGCCTTCCCAAGGCCTATCTCCTGACCCATTACAACAACGCCTCTGCGGGATCCATCATGGCCTATGCCCACGATGTGACCGAGAATGACGTTATCCTCACCGTCTTCCCCATATTCGGCAGGGTCGGATTCGCCTGGAGCGCAATCGGCCTCTTCACGGGAGCGAGAAATGTTATTCATCAGTTCGGCCTGCCGCAGATGCTCGAGCTCATTCAGCAGGAGAAGGTGACCATTTCAAACTGGGTTCCCACGATTGCAAACTTCGTTCTCATGCTACCCGATCTGGACAAGTACGATTTTTCATCCCTGAGGGGACTGGTCTTCGCGGCATCACCCTTTCCGACGAGCCTGCAGAAGCAGGTGAAGGAACGGATCTGTCCCAACATATACGAATACTACGGCTTGCAGGAATCCGGTATCCTGACGCAGATGAAACCGAAGGATAAGGAGCGGAAACCTGAATCGGTGGGGACCCTCTATTTCAATGCTGATGTCCGCATTGTGGACGAGAACGGAGATGATGTTCCGCAGGGCGAGATCGGCGAGATTATCGGGCGCGGTCCGGCGGTCACGACCGGGTACTATATGAACGAGGAGAAGACGAAGGAGGCCTTCAGGGATGGCTGGTTCCATACGGGGGACCTCGGGAGATTCGATGAAGACGGCTTTCTTTTTCTGGTGGGACGTAAAAAGGATATGATTATCAGCGGGGGACAGAACGTGTTTGCGGTTGAGGTTGAGGATCTGCTTATGAATCATGTTGCGGTAATGGATTGCACCGTCATCGGCCTCCCCGATGATACCTGGGGCGAGATGGTTACCGCTGTGATTGTGAAAAATCCTCAGAAGGAGGCCACCGAAGAGGAGATCATCGAGTTCTGTCGGGAACGGATAGCACACTTTAAAGCACCGAAGCGAGTCATCTTTACCGACAACATTCCTCGTACCCCGACCGGTAAGGTCACCAAATACGTGCTGGTTGAGAAGTATTCAGGAGAGGCGTAACCGATGCTCACGGAGTGCGGGCGGGTTTCTCTTTGTTGTCGGAGTGCGCCTCTCGCGGTATAATGACTTGACTTTTTCGATGTTTTTCTAATATGATTGGTTCTGAGGTAACAACCGGTAGAGTGAGCATTCACATACTGAAATCACTATTAAGAAATGAGTAATTATTCGAGGGGGTTTTTATGAGCGGAGGTTTTGTTGGTAAGTATTGTATTGTCAATCTCTCGACAAAGAAGACCGAGGTTGTCGAACCGGGAGAGGATGTTTACAAGAAATATCTTTCCGGTTATGGTATCGGCGCGGCGGTCATTACTGAGCGGCAGAAACCGGGAATCGATCCACTCTCAGCTGGAAGCCATCTGGGATTTTGTTCCGGCCTCCTGACGGGAACCGGTGCGTTTTTTTCGGGACGCTATATGGTCGTGGGTAAATCGCCGCTGACCGGCGGGTGGGGCGATTCCAATGCCGGTGGCTATTTCTCACAGGAATTGAAGCGGGCAGGTTACGATGCCGTATTTTTCACCGGTGCGTCAAAATCGCCGGTGTGGGTGTATATCAGCGATGGTACCGTTTCAATCAAGAATGCCGAAAAGCTCTGGGGCAAGGATGCACTCGAGACTGAAGAGGCTCTCAAAAAGGAATTGGATGATACGAAGGTACAGATTGCATGTATCGGCCAGAGTGGTGAAAAGCTCTCGCTGATATCCGGTATTGTCACTGACGGCGGCAGGATCAATGCCCGTTCCGGTCTCGGAGCGGTGATGGGAAGCAAGAAGCTCAAGGCGGTTGTGGTTCGCGGAAAGGGGAACGTTCCGGTGGCGAAGCCTGATGTTATAAAGGATATGAATCGGAAATTTCTCAAGTCATTCAAGAAATCGATGCCGCAGGACCGGCTCACCTTGAAGATTATGGACTATGTTGCGCAGTTGATTGCCCGGACGGGCATCTCAATACCGACGCAGCCATCACTGGTGAAAGAAATATTCAGGCAGTACGGCACATCCGGTCTGACGGCGTACAGTGCGATCGTCGGTGATTCGCCTGTGAAGAACTGGGGAGGGGTCGGCATTGCCGATTTTCCGATTTCCCGCGCAGCGAAACTTTCAGATGACAGCGTTGTTGCCTATCAGAAGAGGAGATACAATTGCCAGGCCTGCCCTCTGGGATGCGGTGGTATTGTCGATATTAAAAGGGGGAGATATGCCGGGACCGAGGGGCACAAACCGGAGTACGAGACCCTCTGCTCTTTTGGCACTCTCCTTCTCCATGATGATCTCGATGCGATTATGGAACTGAACGAGATGTGTAACCGTGCGGGGATAGATACTATCTCAACCGGTGGCGCTGTTGCCTTTGCCATCGAATGCTTCGAGAACGGCATTTTCAGTGAGAAGGATACCGGCGGCTTGAAGCTGGGATGGGGAAAGGGTGAGGAGATCATAAAGCTCACCGAGATGATCATCGATCGAAAGGGAATCGGCAATACTCTCGCCGATGGCGTCAAACGGGCTGCTGAGAAGATCGGGAAGGGCTCTGAACAGTATGCCGTTCATGCCGGCGGGCAGGAGATTCCGATGCACGATCCCCGGCTCGATCCCGGTTTTGCAGTTGCCTATCAGTGTGAGCCGACTCCCGGTCGGCATACCATATCCTGCTTGCTCTACGCAAATGTGTACGGGGTCAAGAAGATCTTTCCAGAAATAAAGAGGATGATCAAAAGCGCAAAGGGGAAGCAGTCCAAAGAGGTGGCGCTCTATACCGGAATGAGCTACTATATGCAGGTACTGAACGGTTCCGGCATCTGTGAATTCGGTCCGATGTCCATTCGGTTCCCCATCGTCGAATACCTTAATGCGGTAACCGGATGGGATCTCTCTGCAGACGAGTATCTCAGAATTGGCGAGCGTATTCTGAACATGCGTAAGGCCTTCAACGTGAGAGAGGGTATAACGGCGGCCGATCAGAAGCTGCACGGACGCGCCTTCGGGCAACCGCCGCTTACGAGAGGCCCTCATAAGGGTGTGACGCTCGATATGGACAGTCTCCAGAAGGACTTCTTTGATATTGTCGGATGGGATTATGCAACGGGCGGCCCAACACCGGAGAAGATGAAGGAGCTTGGCATCGGTTAATCAGATACTGTTCCATGAATAGAGAACGGTAGTCGAATAAAGGGTGGAGGGAAGCAGAGGACAATAATCTCTGCTTCTCCTTTATTACAGCTGCGGAGGGAGCCGTGTATGAAGGAGGCTTCAATACATGTTGATCTCGATCGCGTGATCGGTTTTCGCAATCCGCTCCTCTTCGGACATTTCATCGAGCATTTTTACCGGCAGGTATACGGCGGTATATATGATCCATCCTCAAAGCTTGCAGATCGGGATGGTTTCCGCTCCGATGTCATTGATGCATTGAAGAGAATAAGCCCTTCTGTCATCAGGTGGCCGGGCGGATGTTTTGCCTCGGGGTATCACTGGCAGGAGGGAGTGGGTGAGCGCGTCCCCTTTTATGATACGGCCTGGCGCATTGAGGAATCCAATGCCTTTGGGACCGATGAATTCATTGCATTTTGCCGAAAAGTGGGCACGGAGCCGTACATATGCGCAAATGCCGGTACCGGCAGTCCCGAGGAGATGGGCAACTGGGTCGAGTACTGCAATCTTCCCGTGGCAGGGAGGTGGGCACGGCTGCGTCGGGAAAATGGCTTTTCGGAACCGTATGGTGTCAAGTACTGGAGCATCGGAAACGAGAATTACGGCGAGTGGGAGATCGGCGCGAAGGAGCCGGATGAGTGGGCACGCTTTGTCCGCGAGTCAGCCAAGATGATGAAGAGGGTCGACCCGTCCATACAGATACTGGCGGCCAGCAAGCTGGATCTTGACTGGAACTATCATCTCCTCAAGCAGGCCGGTCATATGATAAACTGGCTGTCCGTTCACGGTTACTGGGCGGAGGGAGATACACCCTACGATCTGTGCATGGCGCGATCGGGATCACCGGATCAAATCATCACACAGATGGAATATATCCTCGGTGCCCTCGGATTTCTCGGGAGGATTCCCATCGCTTTCGATGAATGGAATCTCCGCATGTGGCACATTCCCGGATTTCATGATATTCCTCCTCATGAGGTGAACGGCAGCTCATTGGCGGCGAATGAGGACAATTCAACCTACACCATGGCCGATGCGCTCTTCTGTGCCAGATTCCTGAATGCCTGTTTTCGTCACTGCAATACTGTGAAGATGGCGAATTTTGCTCCTGTCGTGAACACAAGGGGAGCAATATATACCCATGAGAAAGGTATTGTGTTGCGACCGAGCTATCACGTATTCGATATGTATGCAAATTATACGGGTGATACGGTCATTGATGCATATGTTAAAACGCCGGAATTCACGGTGAAGGAGCAGGCAGGATGGGATGTCACTGTTCCCTATATGGATGCGGTAGTAACACATGACGAGGGGAGTAAGAGGCTCTCAATTATAGTATCGAACCTGCATCGGGACCACAGCATTGAAGTCGAGATATGCTTCTTTAACAGGGAGATAGAGAGCGTTGCACCGGTTAAAGTTATTACCGGTGAGACTGCCGATTCATATAATGATATCGGAAATGCTGCAGTTGGCATTACGACAGGGGGAGCCCCCTTTTCTCCGGAGATACCGATCTTTCACTGTTCACCGCATTCGATATCTCTGATACAGTTACAGCTAAAATGAATGTATTTATTATCTCTTGAAGAGTATTCTGATAAATACCCGTAATGGGTAGCTCTTTACCGGGGACATGTTGACGAAGTATCATGTCATTGCGAGGAATGCTGGTTGTCCGCATCGTCATCGCGATGGCTTATTGTTTGTCAGCACTACCCCGGCTGAAGGGATTGTACGTGATTCGGAACATAGGCATGGCCAATCTCACGGAATAGGGAAGAGGGATAAGGAATTGGTGATGAAATATCTTCTGGAGGAAAAAGAATGAATGAGGGAAAACTTTCGCTCAAGGTCAAGCTGGGCTACGGTGTGTGCGATATCGGTGGTAATCTCTATTTCACGTCCATTGGCTTCTGGCTGCTGATTTTTCTCACCGATACGGTTGGATTGGCAGCGGGGCTTGCCGGACTGGTTGTCGCCATTGGCAAGATATGGGATGCCGTCACCGATCCGATGGTCGGGTATCTTTCGGACAGGACGAAAAGCCGATGGGGGAGACGGCGGCCCTATATCCTCTTCGGCTCAATTCCACTTTTTATTGCGATGATTATCATGTTTACCAATCCTCAGTTGGAAAGCCAGACTTCGCTCTTCATCTGGGGCATTGTTGCATTCTGTCTGCTCAGCACTGCTATCACCCTGGTGAATATCCCCTATAACTCGCTGACTCCGGAGCTGACGCCCGATTATCACGAGCGCACGAGCCTCAATGGATACCGATTTGTATTCGCTATAATCGGAACGCTTACCGGTGCCGGTATTGCACTCCCCATTATCAACGGCTTTTCTAACAGGAATATGGGATTCACGGTCATGGGGGCGACCTTCGGCGCTCTTATGATGGTATCGGCAATGATAACCTTCTTTTCGATTCGAGAGCCTGCGCAGCGGGTGATTCCCACCGAGAAATTCTTCAAAACCTATCTCACGGTATTCAAGAACAGACCCTATGTGCTCATCCTCATTGCCTATGCGCTGAACCTGACTTTCCTGACTATTATCATGGGAGCTGCTGTCTACTACTTCAAGTATATACACAACGACGAGTCAAAAACGACCCTGGGTCTGTTGATACTGCTCGTTACCGCCCTTGCCTTTATCCCGATCAGTGTTCTGGCCTCCAAGAAGATGGGGAAGAAGATCGTCTACGGAGGCGGCATGCTCGTCTTCGCGGTAGGAATCATGATTCTGTTCTTCTTCGGCCATCACTCTGGTATTAATTTCACGTATGGAATACTCGCCCTTGTGGGGGCAGGGCAGGGATTCACCATGGCGCTCCCCTATTCAATTGTTGCTGATGCGGTGGAATACGATTATCTTCTCACCGGCGAGCGTCGTGAGGGCGCTTTCTTCGGCATCTGGACCTTCGCAACGAAGGTGGGCAGCGCTCTGGCTCTCGCCATTTCGGGGTGGATTCTCGCTATGACCGGCTATATCCCCGATGTCGCACAGAGCGAGATCGCGAAACTCGGGATCAGGCTCCTCGTTGGACCGGTTCCTGCACTTTTCTGCCTTCTGGGGGTCGTATTTGTCTATCTCTATCCAATAAATGAGAAGCGGTATCAGGAGATTCTCGATCAAATTCGCGAGATGGAGGCAAAAGGGCTCAAGGGAATCGGCAATTGATGATGGTATGTATTTAGTCTCTTTATTCTTGTACTTTTCGGTTCCAGACTCTTATTGCAACGTTTAGCACGTGTGTGAATTAATACATTTCGGGAGATACTATGGACACAAAGAAACTTTCCGTCAAGGTGAAACTGGGCTATGGTGTCTGCGATCTCGGTGGGAATCTCTTCTTCACGGTTATCGCCTTTCTCCTTCTTAATTATCTTACCGACACGGTTGGTATCACTGCAGGGTTAGCCGGAATTATCGTCATGATCGGCAAGATATGGGATGCCGTAACGGATCCGGTTGTTGGTTATTGGTCGGATAGAAGCATGACGCGCTGGGGGAGAAGGCGTCCCTATATACTCTTCGGATCCTTTCCGCTTTTTGTCGCGATGATCTTCATGTTCGTCAATCCGCAGTTGGAAAATCAGACACTGCTTTTCATATGGGGCGTGATCGTGTACTGCTTTCTCTGCTTCGCCTACACGCTGGTGAACATCCCGTACAACTCGCTGACGCCCGAGCTGACGCAGGACTATCACGAGCGTACCAGCCTGAACGGCTACCGCTTCGGCTTCGCCGTTATCGGAACGCTGCTCGGCGCGGGGGCGGCCCTCCCCATCGTGGGGGCTTTTCAATCAAAGGATACGGGCTTCGCGGTCATGGGGACCATCTTCGGCGCCATTATGATGATAACGGCCCTGATCACCTTCGCGAGCGTTCGTGAGCCGAAATCACACGGGATGAAACCGACAAGAGGATTTTTTCAGACCTACTTGAAAGTGTTTAAAAATGGGCCATACCTTCTGATTCTCATGACCTATGCGCTTCATATTACGGCAATTACCGTGGCGAGCGGGATAACCATCTATTACTTCAAGTACCTGCACAACGCCGAAGCGCAGACGACCATCGCAATGCTCATCCTTCTCGTAACCGCGATGCTCTTCATTCCGGTCAGTGTGATCATGGCAAAGAGGATAGGAAAGAAGATCGTTTATGCAAGCGGGATGTTGATATTTTCTCTTGCGGTGATGATACTCTTCTTTATCGGGCATCTCTATCCGATTAGTGTCTCATTTGCCCTGATG
>CAZZCF010000064.1:0-21978 GCA_964652955.1 uncultured Leptospirales bacterium | reverse complement strand
GTTCCCTTCCGATATCCGATGGTAACTACTTTGAGGTTCTCCTGCAGTGCCTTCAGTGACTCTTCTCGAAGTTTTATCGACTCACGGGCCAGGATAAGCCCGTAATAGAGCTTGATGGTCGTAATAATGGTTTCCGCCTTAATGCGCCTCACCTCATGCTCAGACACCACATATGCCTTCCGGGACGCCTGCAGGGTATTGTAAAAAACACCGGGATTGAGTGATATGGTTCCCGTCACGTACCGTATATCATACTGCCCGGCAACTCGCGAGCTAAATCCGGCCTCTGCATCCTGACGCGTATACGCAAAATCGGTTGAAAGGGTTGGCCATAGAGCACCCCAGGTCTCACGGACACTGTATCTGCTCTCCTCTGCCTGCTCGAGGGCAATCAGATACCCGTTGTTATTTTCCAAAGAGACCCGTATCGCATCCCGGAGCGTGAGATTTTCAGCCCGCACTGATGCTCCTGTTATAGCGACCAGGAGCATTGCGAGGAACGCTCTTCTCATCATATCGCTAACCCCTCCCTATAATCCTCATGCTTTCGGGGGATTTACCGGCAGCACTGTCTCCGAGCTGTTCAACTGATTCCAGTTCTGCTGTCGCTTAATCGTATCAACAAGCTTATCAAGTGATTTGATAATCGCAGGTGCAATTTTCGGTATGTGCACCTCGTTGGATAGAGATAATGCCTTGAAGGTATGCTCCAGCGCAAACTGAAAGAGCTCATCTCTGCTGTTTCTCCCGTAGAGCCGCCGGTACCATTTGGTGCCCCGGTATATATCCCTGTTGATCGAATAGGATCTCACAAAATTGACAATATCGAGGACCGCCATGAGTGAATTTCTTGTTGAAAATTCTCCCGATGCGATACCCCGGATTATCACCTGCTCAAGCAGTTCGAGTTGCGGAATCAGGTACTCCCGTATCAACGGCCTGAGATGCCTTCTCCCCTCCACAACCTCACGGGCGATGATACGGTTGAAATCGGGATCCATCGTCTCGAGATTAATATGGACTATAAGATAAATAGCGACATACAGGCTCTGAGAAGGCTTTAATTCCCACTGCTCGACCTGCTCCCGTATCATCTTGACCTGATCCATGCGGAAGAGCTGGAGCAATACCTGCCGATAGAGATTCTCCTTGCTCTTGAAATAGTAGTGAATGAGCGCCTGATTAACTTCCGCCTCCTTCGCAATGGCTCCCATTCGCGCACCGGAAAATCCCTTCTCGGCGAATTCCCTCTTCGCTGCAAAGAGAATTCGCTTATCCGTCTCCCCATTCCCGCGCTGATCACCTTTCATGGCGTAACGATTATATCCTCCGAACAGCATGCGATCACCCGGCTCGATTATCACATGGCAACCGGGCCGGGTGGCATATTTAATTAACTGGTTAATTAAATATGCCTTTCTGTCAACAAAAAAACGAATTGCCGTGATAGCCAAAACAGGGTAGGAGATGATCTGAATCACCTGGCAAACGTGAACCGGTCAAGACACCTCATGTGCATCAACAACCATCAGATACCTCTCTGAAACAGAGCGGCGTTTCTTACCACCCAAAAAAATCTTGAACTTCCCTTCTTATGTGTTATATCATGTTCACCGGTATCGATACCGGAAACCACCTTGAAAGAGATCCTATCTATGAATGAAACGCCATCACTCAAGGCCGCAATCATGGGAATTGCTGACCGCTTTAATAAGCTCATACCGATTATGCTGCAGATGGGAATCGTTGAGGATCTGCTCAACAAGAAGCTCGTGCTGTCAGAACGGGGTGGCGCGAGCTATACCGTAACTATCAATCCCGATGGCATGTCCGTGTCGGATGGATCAGATCCCTTCTCCCATGCCCGACTGTGCACCACCGGGGAGCAGTGGCAGAAGATACTTGCCGGGGAGAAGCTTGACCGGTGCACAAAAACGGCCCTGACCGATCCCCAGCGGAGCGGACTGTACGACGCGGCGACTAGCATAGAGCAGATGAAGAGCATCCGGCAATTCACCAGCATGCTGTAAATGTTCACCCACACCTTGAAGGTGAAGTGCCGGATTATCGAGCTGCACAATCGCGATAGTATTTACCGAATGCACGAGTGAAAGAATATCATGGGACGATCGAAGTACATCTATAATCTCATCATGAAGTTCTACAAGCTGTATCAGCTTATTGAGAAAACGCCACTGCTGAAGCATAACGATTCGGAAGAGAACACCTCGGGGCACATGATACCGATCAATACAGTTATTCGGGAGGGCAAAAACGTCGTTCTGCCCCTGCAGATTCTCAGACCGCTTATCGAAAACGCCGAGTGCATTGCCATCATGAGCGAATGCCTCTGCCGGCGGGGAGAAGGATGCACTGCCTATCCACAGGATCTCGGCTGCCTCCTCCTCGGGAGTGCCGCTCGCGATCTCCACCCCGGCCTCGGCAGAATAGTATCATCAGACGAAGCTATCGCCCATACTGAAAATGCTCTCCAGCTCGGACTGATGCCCCTCATTTTACACAATGAATTCGACGCCTGGATCTGGGGTATCGACTATCGGCGTATGATGAATGTCTGCTTCTGCTGCGATTGCTGCTGTGCCGTGCGGCATAACATACGAAACAATCTCTCGATTGGATTCTTCGAGAATATACACCGGCTTCCCGGGCTGACCGTTTCAATAACAGATCGATGCACCGGCTGCGGTTGTTGCGTTAAGGAATGCCTCGCCGGCGCAATTGAGATGAGGTCGGAGGGAGCAATCATCGATCAGCGGAAGTGCAAGGGCTGCGGCCGTTGTATCACCCTCTGTCCCGAAAAAGCCATCACCATGACCCTCGATCCGGAGTCTGATCCTATCAAGAGCCTTCTTGAAATTTACGCACGGCGCACCAGCGTCGGTTTCCCGGAGGGCGATTAGTACAACAGCAGTGAGATTCTTACTGCATTCAAGGAGAATACTGCGGGCTTCTATTGAGCTTCCGCTCATCCTCGGGAGAGGTTTTCATCAAGGCCAGAAGCACTTCCGTATACATTTCTTTGCGAAAAATACGTTCCATTCCCATGAGACGTACCCCCCGCGGCGGGTGATCAGATAAAATCATTATGATAATTAATACCGTTCACTCCACCTTCAGCAATCTCGATGCGTGAGGCGGCATCTCGCCGATATCGATGTTTCCTTCGGTAACGATAAAAACACTCTCATCCCAGACGTCCTTGAGACGAACATCCTCACCGAGAATATCTCCGAGATAGTACTGATAGGGGATCCGCTTGTAAACAGGGCGGTTGCTAAAGTTGAAAACAGCGAGGTATCCCTTCGAGTTGTAAACGAGCTCCGGAATTTCTCGCTCCATGTAATCGAGGGGCCACACATGCCCGCCGTCGCAGAGGTGAATGAGACTGTCGACCTGACTGAACAGCTCCCAGATGTGAGGAGCGAGCGCGGAGAGCTTATCGGAGATGAGGTACATCCCGCCGGTGATAATCATGGCATTCGCCAGAGACATCCGCTCGTCCACATTTAAACGGGTTTCCCGATCGCGGATGAGCAGGCAGTCAGGATCATTAATCCACAGCTTTCGATGCATAGGGCATCGATTCAGTATGCTCCTGATGGCAAACTTCGTGCAGAGAGCGTGCGGATCCCTGCTGAGATAATAGCGGTATGTAGCAAACCAGTAGGGCGCAACATCCGGGCCGATGCGCATTGCATCAACAAGTCCAATTCCCGCACTGAGGGGGCAACCGCAACCGAGAATAAATACATCCTTCCCCGCGGTTTCACGAACCATTTCCAGTCCCCGCCTGAGACGCTCAGGAGGCGTAATCGTTTGATCAAAGGCCAAACCGTACAGCGATGCTCCGTAAACGAAGTCGAGCTTGAGATAGCGGAATCCCCACTCATGGACGGCGGTGTTGATAACTTCTTGCAGGTACTCCTGAAAACCCGGATGGGTAACATCAAGACCGTAAAAATTACCCCCGAGCCCCCAGTTCGGATTCCAGCCGGCGAGCACCGGCTTCCCCCTTTTATCCTTGAGAAACCATTCCCGGTGCTCGCGATAGAGCTGTGAATTTTTTCTGGCAACAAATGGAGCGAGCCACAAACCGGGGATCATTCCCGCTGATTGAACCTTCTCCGCCACGGCTTTCAGGCCATCAGGGAATTTCTTATTCACGGAGAGCCAATCACCGGTAGCGGTAAAATAACCGTCATCGAGCACAAAGTACGTCCAGTCGATATTTCGTTCACCGGCGACAGTAGCATTTTCCAAGAACTCTTTCTGGTTAATTTTTGTAAAATAATAATACCAGGAGCACCAGCCGGTGGGTAACTGCTGCGATGTGATGCGCGGTTTTATCAGGTCAAAATAGTCATCCTGCACCCTGTTGGGGCTGCTATCGGCAACGAACAACACTTCATCCAGCTTCATGGTTGATCCCGCACCGAGAACGGTTCCGCCAAGGTCATAAACGAGCTCCATGACGGGAACCGCTCCTTTCTGTGAGAAAAACCCCTTAACATAGAGGAACTGTCTGAAATCCTTTCCCTGCCCGACAAGCACATACGCGCGCTTATCGAGATTGGCAATTACCGCAAACATATCCGAAGTGAACTCACCCTTCTTTTTTGTGGGAAGATTTCTCAGATTATCCTGCATGACATTCATCGAAGGGATTAGGGAAGACATCTCTCTCCCCTCGGGAAAGTGTACATGTGTCGCCGTCCACGATTGATACCCATTCTTGAAAAAAGAATAGCGATCCAGATAGCCTCCAGGATTGAAATCATCTATAACAAGGGTGAGATTATCGAGAATAAGTTCCTCTGTGGAATCATTTCGCAGCACACCGTTTATCCGTGCTACCGCATCAGCGGTTATAATTAATTCCATGTGAGCATGAACGCCCTCCACCGTTAACCGGTGACGATTCCTTTCCCCTGAGGCATCAGTGAACAGCACCTCTTCGCAATACTCCTTCTCACCACAGCGATAGTGCAAACTCCCGCTCCACTCCCCGAATACAATTCCGAGTCTCACATGCGCAAGCTGAAACTTTCTCTCAGACGATACTTCGAAGTCTTGCATGGTCCAACTCCCCCTGTACTGTTGCTGATACGCTTCCCCCTGCCACCTGCACGCTGAATAGATAAATCCGCATCGATTCCGCCCCTCATATCAAGATGATCTGAGCATCAGAGATATTTAAAAATTCATTTCTTATCATTACCTCTGAAGATTTTCATTCAGTTCTCAAATGAAAATACTGTTTTAGAGGTGCTTATAAGGACACTCCCAAAAACTTCGTTTTTGTCGTGCTCCTTGTGGATTGATTAATGTAAAACCTCTTTTCTCATATCAGTTTAAATGGTTGAAAAGGGTTTAAAGGTGCTCATACACTATAAGCGGTACCGGTAATACAATCAGGTGAGCATAATGCTCACCTGATCCGAAGTCTCGAACACGATATTCCTCTCATCAGCCGTGTTCCCATGAGCTACTCTTTAATAAATTGTGCCCTGAGCTCCTTCTTCAGTATCTTTCCCGTGGCCGTTCTTGGCAGGGCATCAACAAAAGTTACCTTCTTGGGTATCTTGTACTTGGCAAGCTTCCCCTTGCAGTACTCAATAACCTCCTGCTCGGTGACATCCGCATCGGGCTTCTTAACGACGATTGCCATACCGCTCTCACCCCACTTCTGATCGGGCACGCCGATAACACCCGCATCGGCTATCTTTTCGAAGCTCATGAGAACATCCTCGACCTCAGCGGGATATACATTCTCACCCCCGCTGATGTACATATCCTTCTTCCGATCAACCAGGAAGAGATAGCCCTCTTCATCGATATACCCCATGTCGCCGGAATGGAGCCAGCCGTCCTCGATGGTCTCAGCGGTTTCTTTGGGACGCCGCCAGTACTCGCGAATGACATTAGGGCCCTTGATGAGAACCTCTCCCATCTCGCCCTGCGGGAGGTCCTTCCCCTGTATGTCAACAATTCGTATATCGGTGTGGAAGACGGGCTTGCCGCAGGAACCGACTTTTCGAAGCGCATCCTCGGATCTGAGTGCCGTTATGGCGGTAGCAGTCTCCGTCATCCCGTAGCCCTGATTGAAGGTTACTCCCTTCGCCAAAAAAGCCTCGATGAGCGACTTGGGACAGGGAGATCCTCCGGCAATGAAAAAATTGACGCTGGAGAAGTCGGTCTTCTCGAAATCCGGGTCCATGGTCATAAAGAGAAACATCACCGGGATGCCGAACATGAGGTTCACCTTCTCCTTTTCGATCAGCTTCAATGCCTCATTCGGATTGAAGAAGCGCTGGATGACCAGCTTCTGCCCCGCGTAGAGGCCGGGTGTCGCAGAGGCGTGCAGCGCACCGATATGGAAGAGGGGTGCGGAACAGAGCGAGACATCCCCCGTTCCCAAACTGTACATGTTGATGGCATTGATTGCATTCCACTGTGTATTCAACTGCAAAACAACAGCTCCCTTGGGCTTGCCGGTTGTTCCCGATGTGTACATAATAAAGTGCGGATCATCCAGCGTGACCTCATACTTCAGCGCCGGTTCCTCTTCCGATTTACCGGCAACCCATGTATCGAAAAGCTCATCATTTTTTTCGCCCCCTTCCATCTCGCAGATAAACTTCTTGATGGTGGGAACTTTCCCCCGCAATTCATTTGCAAGGGCGAGAAACTCCGGCGAATAGAACATCATCACCGGCTCGGAATCTTTGAGAATGAACTCAAGCTCGGGGGCTGCAAGGCGGAAGTTCAGCGGCACCATAATACCCCCGATCTTTGAGAGAGCAAAGAGTATCTCCATAAAGACGTTGGTATTCGCCATAAGAACCGAAACGCGATCTCCCTTCTTAATCCCATGCTCCAGAAAGGCGTGGGCAAGTCGGTTTATGCGGACGTTGAATTCCTTCTTGGTCAGCTCAAGATCGCCGTACTTCACATAGGGCTCATCCGGGTATCGTGCTGCCCAGCGTGTTGCCCACTCTCCTACATTCAACTTATACATGCGAAACCTCCCATTTTTTAGATTCTACCATTTAACCGGTAACACATAAAAAGCGAACCACCGATTTCACCGCCGACATAAGCTTCTCTATCCGGTGAAACCTGAAATTTTGAGAATATATATATTTTCCCATTAATGTATAAGTGAGAATATCGGATATAAGAACTCTGTCAAGCAAATTACGCCTGCGTGATTCCGTAACACCGTTGCGAATTTCTAGTATGATATCATGGGGCGTTTCAGGCTTACGATAAGAAGCGCAGCAATAATGTCGAGAGTGATAAATATAAGATACGCACTGTTATAGGAACCGGCTCGGTCAAAGCTCAGTCCCATGAACAGATAACCGAGAACATTAATTCCGAGGAGAAGGCCGAGAAACCGGATGACGAGCGGAAATGATTCCCGGCCGAAGAGATCGGCAATGAGAACGGGATAGGTGGACATTACGCCACCCATGGCAAAACCGAACATGATGATAAAAAGAATAAGCGCGGGAAGTGAATCCGTTACGAGAGAGAGGAGGAGTCCTGCAGCATTCGCTCCCATAAGCACCGCAACAACACGTCTTGGTTCAAAGCGGTCACAGAGCATTCCCCAGATGTACTTCCCCGCAGTTCCCAGAAAAGCAGTTGCCGCCATCATGGTCATTGCTGTTGTATCATCAAAGCCGATATCACTGAAGCGCGGCTTCAATTGGAACATCACTCCCACCACACCCATCATCACCAGTCCGTAGGCAAATCCCAGCTTCCAGAAGGCCTGAACACGTACGAGCATTGAGGGCGTCCAGAGAATGAGCGCATCACTGTCATCCGGGGATCCACCTTCTGCTGCCAATTCATCGCGATCCTGCCCTTGACGATCTGACACCATCCCGTCGGGAACGAGATTGTACTCCTCGGGACGATTTTTTACAACGAGCCAGGCTGCAGGCACCATGAGCAGCAGGGAAATTCCAATCCACTGAAAAGCATGCATGAGATCGGTATATTCGAGAATAACCATGGCCAGATAGGGAAGGATAACACCCGAAAGTGAAATCCCAGCAGTCGCAAGCCCCAGAGCGCTTCCCCGCTTCTTGACAAACCAGTTGCTCACGGCGGTATTCGCCACCACACCCCCGACCGCTGCATTGCCCGTGAAGAGAAGCAGAAAGAAAAAATAGAACGTCGCGATATCTTCAACCCGGCCAAGTGCGATAAATGAAATTGCCGAGAGGAGTGAACCCAGTGTCATGAGCAGTCGAGGCCCCACCCGATAGACGAGCGTGCCGTATGCAACAGTACAGAAAAGGCCCGCCAACCATCCGAGCATAGGAGCGATGTTGACATCAGTCCTCGTCCATCCCCGTTGATCGCAGAGAGGCTCCATGAAGGCATTGAAGACGTAGAAGCCCGTTCCGGTAGAAATGAAGTTACCAAAGAAAGCCAGGATTACGATATACCAGCCGTAATAGATTCCGTTCTCTCTGCGCATTGCAATCACAAAGTGTTTATCTCTATTCTCTACTCCTTCATGCTATCACGTCATGATAACAGCTCTCTCAATTGCGCTTCTTTTATTGCTCAGCCCGGGAACGTTTCTTTGCAATAAAGCGTGTCATCTGTCCCACTACCATTGATATGATATCACGCGGAAGAAAGTATTCAGATGCTTCTCCCATGAAGAGATTCGTTATCTCCTCGGTGGTCTTCTGTACATCACGGTTGCGAGCATAGGTCTCCTCAATCAGCTTTCTCGTTTCTCTGGCCGATTCAATGGTTCGACGAAGAAAGTTTCTGCCATCCTCGCCGGTAAAGGCGCCGTAATGCTCGGCGAGATGTACCTCGACATCGTATTTCGCCATTTTCTCGAGGCTCTCCTGAAAGAGATCGAAGTTGGAATTCGCCGCGGCAAAGACATTTTCACCGAAGGGTATTCCTCCCGCATCAGAGGCAAAGAGCGCCTTCTCCTCGGCAACATAGACCGCGATGGAACAGGAGGAGTGACCGGGAACTTCGAGAACCTCAAGCGTCAGGTCGCCGCAGCGGAGCTGGTCACCATCATATACCACCTCTTCAACCGCAATGGGAGCAAACTCGAAACCGAGCTCCCGTGCCTCCTTCTCACGGTTATAGCCGGCGAGGAGCATCTGATTCATCCCCGCAATGGAATCAATCACATCGGGTGTTGAGAGGAGCTCCCTGGCACGCTCAGACGCGGTTATGACTGCCCAGGGCCATCGTTTCTTGAAGAAGGGAACGATTCCACAGTGATCGAAGTGTGAATGGAGTATCATCAATCGCTTAATTCGCTCCTCTTCAATGTTAAATTCCTCAAGCTGCTGAAGCACCTCGGGAACGATGTGTATCATACCGCCTCCGATGAGCGCGTATTCCCCATTCCCCTTGAGGAGGTAGACAACAGATTCTTTTCTTCCCAGCATGTATATGCGATCGGTTATTCTTCCGGGGTTTTCGATAAACATTCATTTCTCCTTTTCAAACATCTGTACCAGTATTTACACTGATCCCCAAATCGCAAATACTGGTTTTATCAGACATTGTGCCCACAGCAACATGACGTCGCGCACCCCAGCGTTCACAGAATGTGCGAAAAAAAGCTGGCCGCGGGGACATCATATCAATAGCTTTTAGAAGTCCCCTTATCACAAAGGGCAATCTATTTCTTCAAAAGCTTGAGCTCCCCACGCTACAGGGATAAACAGAAAAGTCAAGTGAAAACAAAAAGGGCGTTATTCCTTATAAGCTTGACATTTTTACTTTTTTGTTTTATACATGCAAAAAAAACAGTAAAGGAGGTTCGGATATGGAGGATCCCTATTCGAAGAAGCCGTGGCTCAAGTTCTACGATAAGCATGTCCCAGAACATCTCGAGTATCAGGATAAGACCTATCATGAGTACTTCAAGGAGAATGCTGATAAGGTTCCCGATAAGGTCGCACTGTATTATATGGGTGCCGGAATACCCTTTCGCGAGCTGGATCGCTACTCAAACGCCTTCGCCCACTTTCTTAAGAAAAAAGGCCTCAAGCCCGGCGATACCGTTGGTGTTAATCTTCCCAATATCCCGGCGTATTATATCGCCATCATCGGCATTCAAAAAGCCGGGTGTGTGCTCACCGGGGTGAGCCCGCTCCTCTCAAAGGAAGAGCTGGAGTATCAGTTAAATGACTCCGGCGCGAAGATTCTGGTCACCCTGGACATCCTCTTCGGTAATGTAGAGCCGGTGGCACCGAAAACAGGTGTAAAAGCGGTTGTCGTTGCCGAAATCGCCGATTTTCTTCCTGCCGTGAAACGGATTTTGGGAAAACTTCTCAAGAAGATTCCAACGGGTCCGGTCAACCCCATATCCGGTATTGATGTTGTGAAGTATACGGACGTCCTCAAGGAGATGCCGAAGGACGACGTACTTGAAAAGGTTGACATGGAAGCGTCCTGTCTTATGCAGTATACCGGAGGAACCACCGGCCCGCCGAAGGGAGCGGTGCTAACCCATAGAAACATTGTGTACCACATCATTCAGGTAAATACCTGGCTGAATAGAAAAGCCGGCGAGGGAATCATGCTCTCCGCATTTCCCCTCTTCCACCAGGCAGGCCTCTTTCTCTCCATGACGGCGATGGCCAGCGGATTCACATCGATTGCCATACCCAATCCGAGGGACATCGATTTCCAGGTATCGGCAATCGACAAGTACAAGCCGGATGGCATCGTGAACGTGCCAACCATCTACCTCGAGCTCCTTAAAAATCCCAAATTCCGCTCGCTTGATTTCTCCGGAATCGACTGGTTCGTCAGCGGGGCAGCACCCTTCCCCCCCGAGTACATCAAGGAGTTCGAGAGCGTGGTCGGGGACGGGAAGCTCATTGAGCTTCTCGGCATGACCGAAACAAGTCCGGTTCATACCTGCAACCCTGTCTATGGCGTGAAAAAAGCGGGCTCCGTGGGCATCCCCCTTCCCGACACGGACGTGAAGCTGGTGGATCCGGAAACCGGGAATCTCGCCCCCATCGGAGAGCCGGGCGAGTGCGTCGTCAGGGGACCGCAGGTATTCACCAAAGGATACCACAATAAGCCCGAGGAGACGGCCAACACGCTCAGGGACGGCTGGATTTACACCGGCGACGTCTGCACCATGGATGAAGACGGCTACTTCTACGTGGTCGACCGGGTGAAGGATATGGTGATTGTTTCCGGCTACAAGGTTTTCACCCGCACCGTGGATGACGTCCTCATGGAGCATCCCGACATCGATATGGCCGCCACCATCGGCCTTCCCGATCCGAACAGGCCCGGCTCGGAGATCGTGGCAACCGCCGTTGTCCTGAATCCGGGAGTCGAGAAGAGCGACGCCTTAAAGGAGAAGATTACCGAATACATGAGGGAGAAGGTCGCCCCCTACAAGGTCCCGAAGAGAATCGAGTTCATGGATCAACTCCCCACGAGCCCCATCGGGAAGATTTTGAAGCGGGAGCTGCGGAAGATGATGGGAGTGTGAGATCCCCGACATCTTCCATTGTGATATCGATACCTATTGCACTCTCTCGCGATATCGTCGATATCGATAGAGACAGGCGATTGCCCGGGCAGCGCTCTGTACAGAGGTGATGAGTGGTATACCTGTATAATCAAAAACCTTCATCCCTGCGGCAACCATATCGGGATCGCCGAAACTCGAAACGATTATGGTCTTTTCAGGGTACCGCTTCATTATCTCGCGGTATTCCTCGTAAAAGGGGATCAGGTCGAGGCCGAGCCCATCCTCCGTAAAAATAATGCCCGGCACCGATGCGATGAGGAGGAGACAGCCGACATTTTTATCCTGAAGCACCAGCTCCAGGATCTCTTTCCCGACCATGAGCATGGCCGGCCCGATATCAACAGGGTTCTTGACCGATGTCCATGAGGGAGCAATCGATTTCATTTTTTCCAGGGTACGGGGCTCAAACTGGACGAGTCGCATCTCTAATCGCTGCAGCTCATCGCATGCCATGGAGCCGAGCGATCCGGAATTTGTTATTATCGCAACGCCATCGGCCTGCGGGAGGGGCTGTTTTGTCAGCACCCGCGCATAGTCAAGCAGCTCTTCGATGCCGTCAGCCCGTAGTGCCCCTGTCTGCCTCACAACAGCATCGAAGACGAGATCATCACCCGCCAGAGTGCCCGTATGACTCATGACGGCACTTGCTCCCGCTTCGGTTCTCCCGCTCTTGAGTATGAGTACCGGCTTTCGGGCGGTCACCCGCTTGAAGGTTTCGATAAACGCCGGCCCCCGTCCCTCCCGAATCCCTTCCAGGTAAAGGCCGATAACTCCGGTCTCCTTGTCATTCTCGAGATACTGCATAACATCGATTTCATCGACATCCATCTTATTCCCCAGAGTCACCACCTTGCTCACGCCGATTTTATGTGCGGTAACCCAGTCGATGATAGCGGTCCCAAAAATTCCCGATTGTGCGATAAAGGCGAGACTTCCCCTCGTCATGCGGTTAACAGGGATCTCTGCGGTGGTGAAGCCGTTCTCCATATTGGTCACACCGACACAGTTCGGACCGATTACCCGCATACCGTTTTCTCGTGCGATAGCTGCCATCGCATCCTGTCTCTCCTCACCAATCTGATCGCTCTCAGAAAAACCGGAGGAGAGGATAATGACATGCTTTATTCCCTTCTCCGCACACTCCTGCATCGTCTGCAGGGCAGCATCACTGGGTATGAGAAAAATTGCCAGGTCAACCGTCTCAGGTATTTCTGTAACCGATCGATATGCTGTCACTCCCAGTACCGTTTCAACATTCGGATTTACCGGATAGGAGCGAATATCAGTGCGGGAAAGAATGCTCTTGGTAACAAAGTACCCAAATCTGAGCTTTTCACTGGCACCGATGATTGCCACCGATTCCGGGTTAAAAAATTTATCCATTATTTATCCTCTTGCTATGGAGTCACTCATCCCATTAATAGAACGAAATCATGGATAGCCGAGTGTATATAAAAGTCAAGGAAAAGAGGATTCAATCAAAACCGGTACAACCGCAGAGCATTTAAATACATAACATGCTCGTATTCATCGCTGCTCAGCTTATCCTGCAGGGTGAATATAAATGGTGGCTGTTGTAATGGAATCGCATTGAAGAGAAAGTAGTGATCATAGTGCTCATAATCGCCGGTTGTAAAGTAGCTTGCAACCGGTGCATCGGTTCCGAAAATCACCCGCTCCTTACCCAGCTCACGAACCGCCCCGAGCACCTTCTGTGAAGGCACCCAGCTCGTATCCAAATACAGGTTGGCAGCTCTCTTTGCCACCGCAACAGCCCAGTCATTGTCGCTATCCTGATTCCCCAGATTCATGTGAAGCATCACTATGCTGACCCGGGGATATCGTCGGGCCAGCTCCAGCATGATATCAGGATTGCAGAACTCGTCGGGGGCGGTATGGAACTGAGCCGGAACGCCGAACTGCTCACAGAGCTCCATGTACGGGATAAGACGGGGATCATCGACCGAATATTCATGCAGCGAGGGATGAAGCTTCATTCCAACAAGTTGTCTGTTATTGAAAAAGGGCTCGACATCGGAGGGATGATTATCTTTGCCAGCTGGATTACACCATGCCAGCCCCCGGAGACGAGAAAACCGCTCCGCAATCCGAACCATCTCGCGATTTGCAACAACATCCCGTCCAATGCTTAAATATGAGACCAGCGCTACATCGATGTCATATCTCTCCATGAGCTCGATCAGTTTCTCCGGTTCCATTCCAAAACCGACATGTGCATGTCCATCGCATATTCCCGTACTGCTCTGATTCGAATGCATCGGTAAAACGAAATCCGCTCCTTCTGATTACTACTGAAAGCTTCTCAATACCGGCTCAAAGACTCCTGGCGATGTCGTTATCCAGTATATCAGTTTCCCTTTCTGGAAAACGGCATGCTGCTGTCCCATACCCTGAAAAATATAGGTGCGTTCACCGGAATCCTTAATTTCAAGATGGGAATAGGGAGTATGAGGATTATGCCACATTTTCTTCATCATGAGCTTCGTCTGAAAAGCTGCCTGTTCTGCATCAGTAGATTCGGAAATCCATACCGTTGCAGTATTCCCCTCTTCATCACCATAGGTAGCTATCCAGACACTCTTCAGCTGAATCTCCTTCATATGAAGCTTATCGACTTCACGCTGTGCATCCATTCCATCGATCACCCCCGTGAGGCTCAGGGAGGCAATGTGTTCGGGAAAAGATTGCTGCGCGCACCGTGTATTCAGTGCAAGAACAGCAATACAGAGAAACGAAAAAAGTTTTACAGCTTTTACGGCTTTCATAATGTACTCTCCTCTCTCGACTGTTTCCGAAGGGAATCGTTTGCAGGAGAATCGGCATTGGCTCCCTTCGGATCGCCAATCTGTGATACCGATTTCCCAGCTTCCGTCAGGGTATCCGGGAAGTGTCTCTTCTTAATAATACCGGTGCTTACCATGAAATTGCGGGGATTACTCATCAACTCGAGCGCTACATTAACTCTTCACGAGAAATTCGCTCTCGCTACCGATCTCACACGCTGAGCCCGACAACGAAGAAATGCTCTCCGATTCAATTTCTCCTCTTCAATATCATATAGGTCACCATACCCTTGATAATGAGCTCACCGGCACCATTCCTTACTTCAACTTCTCCAAGAGCGATGGTGCTCCCTTTATGTGTGATACGCGCCTCGGCAATGATCTCACCTTCACTGACCGCCTTGAGGTAATTTACCTTAACCTCTACGGTGGTGAAGGTCTCACTCTCGTCGGTCAGTCCGTACAGTGCTACACCAACGGCAGAATCAACCGGCGCGAAGAGAGCAGCACCATGAGCAGTGCCCATCGCATTGGTGAGCTTTTTCGCAAAGGGCAAACGAACCCGTGCCCAGCCCCGCTTCACATCTATAAGTTCCATGCCGATGAGTGACCAGAAAGGTGAGAGTTCCTGTATAGTGTTGATTATCTCTTTTTTATAATCAGGGTCATACTCCTCATAGTCCATCATATTACCATCTGCCTTTAAATTCACTACTGAAAGATATCGTTTCTACCTTTCGGAAACTGAGCTTACATGATATAAAGCTCTGAACCCGATAGATCATCTCTTATCGTATCAACAATATAATAATAAAACCTCTCCTTCCGTCAGTGCCCCCGAAACCGGAAACACCTCACTAACCTACATTACATGAATAATAAAAATAAATCAATAACTGAATGCTCACTCTTCGGGCTCGCATTAACAGGAGATGACGGCTCTTGCACCATTCCATTAAATTTTCCCTGTCTATTCTCAGCTAAACATTATCCGTTTCGGAAATTCAGAGAGAATAATTACCGTCTCCCCGACCATCTCCTCCAGCACTTCTCGTGAAGTGGGTATGTTGTGAATGAGGCCTGATATCTGTCCGGCAAAACCACCACTATAATCACGTCTTTTGGCGGTGGTGAAAAAAGCGATTCTTCGCCCTATCCTCCCCAGAATGATGCTGAGGACCCGCATCGCGATCCACCTTATCTCTGCTGCTTCGTCTTACGCTCTTTGAAAAAGGAGAACGCTTTTCTCTTCTGAAGATATTTCAGGTCGTACATATTGCGGTACGCTTCTCTTTCGAAGAGAATATTTCGATAGGCTTCTCTTTTCGACATTCCCCGCATCAATCCCCAGAGATACATGAAAATATAACATATCGTAAAGGGTAACAGAAGCAACTCAAGCTGCTGCCGAATATGTATCCGTTCGTGATTGATGGTAAAGAGCGCTTCTGCTGTTCCTTTTATCTCCGAGCGTACAACTATGAACGGGAAAAAGGCCAAGCCATTCACCGAACGAGAACCCAGCGTCAGAGCGTTTATCAATTTCGTGCTATAGAGTATAATCATTCTGAAACCATCTCCACAGGCTCACCCCTCTCCTCCTTATATCGCCAGAGATGGAGGTGCCGGCAAACAGGTGCTGCTTCGAGCTCACAGACATTGTCAGGGGAGAAAGTCCTCATCCTCTTCATGCGTGTAAATGAGCATGGTACCGAGATGCATTGGATCAAAGGGGAGATCATCGACATGTGCCAACTCGGAAATTCTCGTGGGCTCAATGATCACTCGCTCCTCCTCACCCTCGGATAAATATTCTACCACGGTAATCTCAACCTCCTTTTCCTCTGCGCTTACGAGGATAAAGGAGAAGAGTACGATCACATCGACCGTATCGGGATCATCAACCGGCACGAGCTCCGGCGCAGCACCGCGTCCGCTTCCTGCATGATCGTATCGGAGGAATTCCCGAATATCGTAGCTGTTCCCCTCGACAATTCCTCGCAAATCCAGGTAGTGGGCTATGATCTCCTCGAGACGGTGATACAGATCCGAGAGGTATCTGTTGTGTTCATCCTGAAGAGAGATAATCTCATTTTCGAGCCAATCACGCATTTCCTGCATTGTCTTCTCTCGCTGTATAGTGTTCCCATGCCCTCTCAAGTCGTCTGGCACGGGCACTTCCCGCAACATGGAGGAGAGCACTATCTCTCATCCAGCCCTTTCTTGTCTTCTCGTCAACCTCCTCCCAGAAGGGGGATATCACTTCAAGGAGATGCTCCATCTGACGGTGAAGACCGCCCAGCGCCACATGCACCTGATAGGCTAAAGGATATGCACCGGCAAGGGCTCGAGCAGCGGTGATGATCGCCAGCATCTGTTCACGCACAGGCGGTGCCCAATGATAATCAGATGAGAGACGGAAGAGGTATCCGAGCACCGAAGCATTGACATGCAGATCCTCGATTGTCCGGAAGGGTTTCACGTACTCGAGGTATCCATCGCCCGGGAGGAGATGCGATTCCTGAACTTTAACATTGTCCAGGAGAACAACCCCGTGACTGATTTCCGGGAGAATGGGCAGTTCCATCGGCTCCACGGTTACTCCGGGAGAATCACGTTTGATGATTACTACCTGCACCTGATTATGCCCGTGGGCAAATCCCGATGAAGCGGCAACCAGCAGGAGCTCGGCCTCATCAGCCATCGTGATGTACTTCTTTCCCCCATTGAGGCGCCATCCCTCTCCCGTGTCGGATTGAACCCGCTCGATGGATGTCCTTATCGAGCGAGGATGGCCACCGCCATTTTCTTCGGTAACACAAAAGGCCACGAATCTGTTCATAGGTATTGCCGGTATCAGAGATGACAGCGCTGATCGGAAGCCGGCAGCGAATGCGTAGGAGAGCCGATCGGCGAGAAATCCACCGGCAATTGCCCGATCGATTGTCATCTCCCATGGTTGAAATACATCATTACAGAGCCGTTCCCAATCGCCGAGCGAGGAGAAGGAAACGCCCCTGCCCCGCCCGGACAAAAGCCAATCTATTATTTTCAACTCATCTCTTATCATCGGGGATACTCTTTGGTATTGAGTAAAAGTGTTTAAAGCACCGCGACGAAACTGATGTACAGAACGGTACGGGGATTCTGCTCCATTTACGAGAAGGGCGCGGAGCGCTGCAACACGATATTCCTCCGTTACCCCCGATAACGATCAGGAGGAAAACTCTCACTCGTGCTCGGATAAACGAAAAGGAACCGTTATTAACATCAACCGGTTGTTACTCCCTCCACAGAAACCGATTGCATTTTCTCCCTGATGCTCGCATACCTGCTGAGCGCATCAAGCGCTCGCGCAGCCCGCTCGGAACCGTGGAACACGGTGACCCCCTGATGCATCAATCCCTGTATAACCTCCTCGCTGACATCTCGAAAGGTATACCCGACCACCGGCTTTCCGAGCTCCTGTGCGAGCTGCGCCAGAGATGCCGACTGCTGATCGAGCATCGTGAGACTTTCACGGATAGCCTGATCCCGGCTCATGCCCATATTCTCCATGAAGAGACTGATTATCTCAAACGGCATCAGCATATAGACGAGCAGCATGTCGGTATTCTCATCGGAAAGAAGTGTCCGCGGTATTCCCTCTGTATAGTATTCAGGATTCTTATAGAAGGTGATGTCCACCGGATTCCGTATGCTTGCAGTAGCGGGGACATATTCAGTGAGCTTTTCAACGGTTTCGGATGATAGCGATGTGAGTGCAAGTCCTGCACGGCTACACGCATCAGCAGCAGCGGTGCCGGGACCTCCCGAGTCTGTCTGAATGACCACCCGCCGTCCCTTCGGGAGCGGCGTATTCCCCAGAATATAGCAGAAGTCAAAGAGCTCGGTAACGGAACGAGCGCGGATGATTCCACTCTGACGAAATGCACCCTCGTAGAGATAATCCGGACCCGCCAGTGCACCGGTGTGAGATCGCCCGGCTCTTTTCCCCCCCTCGGAGCCGCCAACGTAGAGAGCGACAACAGGCTTGTGCGGGGTGATGGCACGAGCGGCATCAAGAAATTCCCTTCCCCGTCTGATGCCCTCGAGGTAGAGCGCGATAACCTTTGTATGAGGACAGAGAGCGAGATATTCAAGACAATCGACACAATCGAGATCAGCCTCATTGCCAACGCTGAAGGCGGTACTGAAACCGAGTCCCATCTTCGAGAGATAGGTGAACATCTGCACAATAAAGCTCCCACTCTGCGAGACCATTCCTATATAGCCTGATGGAGCAGTATAGGGAAAGGTCGTCGTATTCAGCTGACGATGAGGATTGGTGACGCCAATGCAGTTGGGTCCGAGGACGCGAATGCCGTACTTACGTGCAGTAGCTATCATCTCCCGTTCCAGTTCTTCACCATTATCACCACTCTCTTTGAAACCACCGGAGATAACGATAGCACGTTTGACACCTTTTTGTCCGCAGGCTTCAAGCGTTTCCCCTACCACCTGTGCGGGAAGGACGATAACTGCAAGCTCCGGAATCTCGGGACAGTCCCGGATGCTCGGAAAAGCGTTCACTCCCTGAACGTGCTTCTCACGGGGATGAATGACATACAGGGGACCCGGGAATTCGAGATGTTTGATACATTTATATATCACCGTCCCCATAGAAAATGAGTTGGAAGCGCCAAAGAGCGCGATACTCTGAGGGTTCACAATCGTATATAAAGGGTTCTCTTCTATCAATTTCATTTTACGCTCTCACAGCTGCAAGGATAGTGATTGTCAACTGACCCCTTACTCATTACTCATCAAAATGTCAATACAAAACCGGATGAAGAAATACCGTGCCTCTTCTCATTGAATTTGACACTATCAAAGCGGTCGTATAGTATAAGAGGAGAATAAAATGGAGAGTAACGAAGTGAACGGGTAGAAAGGAGAATAGATCTCCTGAATAAACAGACATGATGAAAGAAATATCATCATGAAGAATCGATGAAAATGATCCTATCTCTTCTTCAGGAATGAGATTCCGGCATAGACACCCTGCTCGAAGCCCTCCATGATTTTTGCCTCATCCCTGGTAAGCCGCTCCACTCTGAAATCATCAGGGGGGTAGATAACTTCAATTTCACTATGAATGTTTTCCAGCTCGTCCAGGATTCTGTTATACATTCGATACCGATTATCGATAGCTTTGAGAAGAAATCGGTGTTTGGGATCGCGATAGTAGGTCTCGTAAATCGATCTGACGAAAAAGGACTCCTGCTTCTTCCGGTATCCCTTCTCACGGGTAACTACAACGAGTATATCCTTCTCCTTAAAGCCGAGATCGAGCGCTTTTTTGAAGGGGATGGGATCGAGCAAACCGCCGTCGAGAAAATCATAATTTTGATAGGCAACAAAACCACGGTACAGAAAGGGAATCGCGGAGGATGCTTTCAGGATTGTTGGCAGGTCACCCTTCTTCGGATTGAGATAAGCCGTCTCGGGAGGATTGCCAGGTACGCAGCTTGTTGCGGTAACGAGCACCTCACAGGACTTCCGCAGCCGGCGCTCGTCGAAGGGATCCTCGCCTCTGATAATCGTGTCAACCATCCAGTCCAGATTGAGTATATGTTTTTCCGAGCTGAGAATATGCGCGAGGTGGATGAACTTTCCCGAGAGGAGCTTGGTAAAGAACGCATCGCGGGCGAGGTGAATCTGATCACCGGCATACGCCGTTCCGGTAAGTGCGCCTGCCGAGGAACCGATGATGAGCTTCCAGGGGAAATATTTCCGATCGGTAAAGGACTGGAGAACGCCGGTGAGAAATATTCCCCGCATTCCCCCTCCTTCGAGAACAAGAACCTTTTTTTTGGGAAACCTTGCCCTGATGAATGCCCTCAATATGCTGTTCATTCAGCCCTCATTTTCACTGGAGATACTCTGAAAAGATGCGGAATTCACGAGAGATGTCCCCGCGAAGATTAACAGTTTGCTTTTCCTTTAAATATTCAAAATAGACTGCCATTTCACTCAGCAGGTAAGATGAAGTGCGCCGACGACCCACCTATTCGGAGAAAGCTGATTGAAGATTTTCAATGCTTCGTCTGTTCTGTCAGCAATGAGCTCAATTCCTCGCTCACGAAAGTACTGAGCGGTTTCATTGAGAACCTGCAATGCCCCGTATTTTCCCGTACCAACAATGAGTACTTCGGGAGCACTTCGTTCGATAGAGGACTGTATATCCTCAATGAGAAGAGAATGTCCCCACCGCCTCCACCATGAATCTTCAATATGATCAGGATGAACGATAACGTCCTGAACATATTCTGTCCCGTCGATTATCATTCTGCCAAAGCTGTAATGCTCAATTCTCACTATACCGTATCAGTACTATTATTCGGTGACCTTATAGACGACATCGTGTTCCCGCACCCGATCGCCCACCTTGATTCCGATTGAACTTCCCTTCTCAGCGTGATCCACAGGAGCATTGTCAATCTGTATCGAATCAACCCCCTGCTCAAAATCGGTCGTATGTCCGACAATGCGAATCCGATCGCCGCGGGAGAGTGAGCCATCGGTTAGCTCAATGGCAGCAACCTCAGGTTTTGCAAAGAACTTTATCACCATACCCACCTTCTCGTCCGGCATAAAGACCTCCTTTTTCTGTCCCCATCTCGGAAATATACGGAAAACTCTTCTCATGAATGGAGCACACTCCCCGCCCCTATTGAAACCACGAGGGGGAATCACCCCTGAGCAATTACATTATTGGAATAATGATAGGACAAGAATACGGCAAAGTCAAGACAAAACAGAGAGGAGGAATGCGCATAAGCGGTAATTTAATCGGGGCGAATCGTAAACCCCAACTATATCGCCCTGTTTCCCCTCGAACCGTTTGGTTTTTAGGTTTGTGTCAAATGCACAGGCAGACACATAACTTGATGGGTTCTTACTGTCAATGAGATAACTGGTGATAACTTTCTTCTCCGGGTTATACATTTTCAGGAAGCTGTTTCCCGGGTCAGCTGCTCATACCTTCCCCTTTCGGTCAGTGCAGAGATCATCAGTTCCTTCCAAAAATCTCGTTTTGTAGTATAATTCACGTAATTGTGCACTCTCCGGACTGAAGGTCGTGTATCGAATTATCTGTTACTATTTTTCAATTCCCAATCGTATTCTATATATATTGTATTATGCGGAGCATATTATGCCTATTGAGACCACCCTGAACGTACATAAAAATATCCTCGACATGTTGGATAAAGCCACATTAATAAGCGGGAAGCAGAGAACATCTATAATAAAGCTGATGATTCAAAGGAGTATGAAGGACAATAACAAATTGATAAAAATGAATTCGAGAGTAAAATATCAAGAAAGAGATATAAAAGTTAATTGGTACCGGATTCATATTGTATTAAACGAATATGAATATGAATATTGTCTGGATTTTCGAAAATTTTTCAAGATGTCTGTCTCTCTCATACTTGCCTATTCTGTACTAAGATATTTAGACGAGATACTTAAGGAGAATAAAAATACCGATAACCATTTCTATCCAAGTTACATCTTAATTAAAAACATCTTTGAGGAAACGAT
>CAZZCF010000063.1:0-22007 GCA_964652955.1 uncultured Leptospirales bacterium | reverse complement strand
TGGTTGATCTGTTTTACAAATGAGCCTTTACGAAGCTCATTTAATTTTCCAAAGAAATGATCCTTTTCTTTTAATGTTTTGCTTTGGGTGAAAAACACAAGATTCTCAAAATACTCCCATTCTGTTTTATTAAAGCCTCTACCCCTAGCCGCTTTGGTCAGACTTTCTTTGGTGTACCTGTGATTACTATGAGCGATGATCTGGCTACGGACAAACATGTTCTTATTTGTATTCGATCCGCTTATCTGAGAGAGGTGACGCGTAAATTGCATGATGCTCATATTGCCTTTTCAGTGCTGAATCCCTGATTCAATTCGGTTTATTCACTCGAACGAGCGGGAGATTTATTATGCTGTGAAGCATTTCCCGATTGCGCGTATTACCGTATCGATTTCATCATTGGTTATATTCCCGTGCAAAGGGAGGCGCAAAATTCTATTGCTTTCCTGAGTGGTAAATACATCCTTCATTGAGAATATTCCACATCGCACACCGGCACTGGAGCTATGCAGCGGAATGTAATGGAAAATGCACGGAATCCCTTCTGCTGCAAGGTATTCAATCAATTTCTGCTTGTTGTTCGTGTTGGAAACTTTAATATAAAAGATATGCGCGTTATGCTCACAGTGAGGTGGGATGGTGGGCAGTAATAGGAAATCGCTGCTGGCGATTGTTTTTAGCCCATCGTAGTATCTTTTCCAGCAGCACAAACGGTATTTAGTTATCTCTTTGGCCCCTTCCAATTGCGCAAACAGGAACGCCGCGTTCAGCTCCGACATCAGGTATGATGATCCTATATCGACCCAGGTGTACCTGTCTATCTCACCCCGATAGAACCTGCTCCGGTCGGTACCCTTCTCGCGTATTATCTCCGCCCGTTCGATGAACCGCTCGTCGTTGATAAGGAGCGCCCCCCCCTCGCCGCACTGAATATTTTTCGTCTCGTGGAAGCTGAGGCAGCCGAGCTGTCCTATCGTTCCAAGGTATTTCCCCCTGTAGCTGCTCATTATCGCCTGCGCCGCGTCCTCCACCACCGGCAGGTTGCGCTTCTCCGCAATGGACAGTATGGCATCCATCTCGCAGGCGACGCCGGCATAGTGCACCGGAACGATTGCTTTCGTTTTTGGGGTAATGGCGGCCTCGATGAGCTTCTCGTCCATGTTCATGGTATCGGGGCGAATATCAACAAATACGATGCGCGCCCCCCTGAGCGCGAAGGCGTTGGCGGTTGAGCTGAAGGTGTAGGAGGGCATGATCACCTCATCGCCGGGCTCGATGTCGCAGAGGAGCGCGGCCATCTCCAGGGCATGCGTTCCGCTGGGGGTGAGGAGGGCCCTTTTGCACCCGAGATTCGACTCGAGCCACGATTCGCATTTCTTGACGTAGGGGCCGTCGCCGGAAAACTTCCTGTTCCGTATGGCGTCCCTGACGTACTTTTCCTCGTTCCCGGTGAGCGCCGGTATGTTGAAGGGCACTTTTATTTTTTCCATTCGAATACCATCGGTGTCGATATCTGATAGGGAATATGTTTTAGTATGTTGAGCGAATTTGTTTTTCTCAAGAGATTGAATACGGTGAGCGGGATAGTTCGCTGCCGTTCTCTGAACTCGCTGTCCCTTTCAAGCCTCATCAGTGAATCGTATAGCACTCCCCTTTTAAATGCAATAGCGCAAGAGTTTTTTTTTGCCGATTTTTGAATGTCCCGGTAGGTGATAAAATTAAGCGATTTCCAGCACTCATCATCTCTCAGCTTCCGATACAGGAGATATCGCGTCAGGCCGGGGAAGAAGGGAACGAGCGGTATACCGTAGTGAGGCTCGTAGGGGACGATATAATTGGGGCAGGTGTGAACCATCATCCCGCCGGGGGTGAGGAGTGATGAGAGCGCCGAAAGGCACCGGTGAATATCCGCCACATGCTCGAGAACATTTATCGAAAAGATGAAGTAGAACATGCCATGGTCCCCTGCGTTCAGCTCCTCAATGGGAATTGAGAGATGGCCTGATGCATCGATGTTCAGAAACCGGTGCACCTGCTTTGCGATATCCCGGTACATTTCGAATCCCTGAATGGCCGGCTCGATGGAGGTGATATCTCTCCCCTCAGATCTGAGACATGCGCTCAGAATGCCGGCGCCCGATCCCACCTCGAGAATTCGCTTCCCATCCAGATCGTATTCTTCGATGAGTGTATATCCGAACTGCGCCTCGCCGATTGCGATTTTCAGTATTTCGATGAGCTTCTTTCGTGATAATCCCGTGAGCGGTGCGGCGGAATTCAGAAATTCTTCCGATAAGAGCTTTGCGCCGATTGATTGAACGCTCTCCCCCTTCATTTTTTCGCAACGATGATGAAACCGGATGATATATTTTTCGCCAGCGGGTATCGCGCCAGCAAAATATCGAGGAACTTGAGGGGGAAGGTGATCAACATGAGACAGATGTTGAGAAAGAGATGCAGGGGCCTGATGCCGAATGAGAGGAGGAGAGCCAGCCACTCCTGAAAGATCCAGAGGAAGCCGGAAGTCGGGCCGCCGCCGACAGCCGTTTCAACAATGTCGAATTTCCTGAAGAGGTGCGCGAGCCCCGCTTCCGTCCGCCGCGAGTAGTCGTGCGGCGAGGCGTGAAAGCCCTGTATGAAGGGGAAGAAGGTATACACCAGCCCGCCGCTTTTCAGCACCCGGTATATCTCTTCAACAACGAGATCGGGATCGGGCAGGTGCTCCAGGACGGCCAGGTTTATGATAATATCGAGCGAGCTGCTCCGGAAGGGAAGCCGGTGTATGTCGCAGGTCATATCGACATTGGGATAGGGGAAGAGGTCGATATTGATAATCTCCTCCGAGAGATTCGAGTTGCCGCTTCCGAGATTGATGGCCAGCGTATTCGCGGTGATGTGTTTTTTTATGAACTTCTTTAAATGGCGGTTGGAATAAACCGGGCTGATGAGATAAATGAGAAAGGCGTAGAGCTGATGGTACTTTTTAAAGATGTGTTTCAGCCGGTCAAAGGGATCGGTAACATCATCACCGCTGCTTCGGGCGAAGAAGTATTTCTCCTCGGTGCATTGATAACTGGTTTTGCAGTATTCACAGCGGATATGATCATCATGGAAGTCGAGCTTCTGGCGCTTGCACTTCGGACATATCAGGATTGTCGTATCGATTCTCTTGCTCATAATAGCGTATATCGATTCTTAATTTCAGTAATAATCATCTTGCTGTTCAACATTTATTATTTCAAGTTTTTTCTTCGATTTAATTAATTCTTGATTTTTTCCCCGTTTTTCCGTGGTAAATTACTGTGGGATTATTCACGTGTATCTCTTTCCCGACTATTCGCCGCGAACAGCATATGTGTTGAACGGTAATAACATGTGGCATGATACTCATCGGGGGAGGGGGCGGGAAAGTGCCGCCGTGCCGGCTCCCGTAAGGATAATCCGAACGAAGCCGGTTGATTCCCGCTGCATTCGCCTGTGAGGATTGAGGAGATGTCAATGAAAAATACGGTTCCCGTGTTGATGGTACTATTCGCGTTCGTCGCCTGTGCAACCGTCGAGAATAAAAAGTGCCTGGAGATAAATGATCACCTCAAATCGGAGAACAGATTATTGCAGAAGAGGCTCTCGCTCCTGCAGCGGGAGAACAGTGTCTATAAACAGGAGAATCTGCAGTATAAGAAAAACCTGGATACGAAGAGCGCCGAGGTGGAGAAGCTGGAGTCCGAGCTGAGATCCATCAGGGAGAGATTCGAGAAGGATATCGCGCTGTGGGAGAAGAAGTACGAAAACCTGAGAGAGAAAAATATGATTCTCGAGAAGGAAAGCTCTGAGAAGATTCAGGAATTGACCAGGCTCAACCGTCAGCTGGAAGATAGGCTTGGTGGTGATATCAGGCGATTGGCCGAGGAATCTCAAAAGAAGGACGAAACATTCGGGGAGGAGCGGGAACAGCTCAAGAAGGATTTTGCACGGCGTGAGTTTGATCACCTGAAACAGATTGAAGATCTTAAAAAGAGCATATCGGAGCTCCAGCGGCAAAATGCCGAGATGGAGGCGAAGATTAATGACTTCATACTCGGGCAGGAAGAAGCCCGAAGAGAGCTGAAGGAAAAGGATGCTCGCATTCAGGAGCTTGAAGCAATGGTCGCCTCACTCAGGAAGGCGGTTGAAGAGGAGAAGCGGAGTGAAAAAGGGGCGAAGCCCTGATCGATCCTGCGATCTTAACTGGAGGAAGGGGAGCGTGCTGAGAATCATGCTGCTCCTCTGTGCGCTGTGTGTCGCATTTCCACAGGCGGCACCTGCAAAGAAAAGAATGTCTCTTCTGCTGACCGGGAATCTTGAGGGACGGTTCTCGCTCGACGAGGAGAATCAGGAACAGAACGATCCCCTTCTCCTCCTGGGGCAGTCTATTGTCCGCGAGCGAAAAACCCGGCGAATCGATATCTATCTGGATCTCGGCAATGCTTTTTATCCGGGCGCCCTCTCGAAGTACAGTTACGGCTCTATTATGTACGATTTCTTTCAGTACTTCGACTGCAGTGCAACGCTCATATCATCGAGTGATGTCATAATTGGCGTCGACAACCTGGCATTTCTTCAGGAGGAGAAAAAAACTAGGCTCCTTTCGGCAAATATCGTCAGGGATGGTCGAACGCTATACGATCCCGTATTCGAGCACACCATCGACGGGGATACGGTTGCCTTTATTGGCATATCCTCACAAAGGGTGCTCTTCGATATCGCCGAGAAGAGCGTGTACCGGCTTACCCTTGAAGATGAAAAAACGGCATTGCGGCGAAGTGTCGATCTCCTGAAAGGGCGGGGGGTGAAGCATATCGTTCTACTCTCCGGACTGGACATAGAGGAAAACGTTCGCCTTCTGAAATCCGTCAAAGAGATCGATCTCGTTCTGTGCGGCGGCGACGGTGCGGGCAGGCTTCACGGCAAAAAGATGAACCGGGTCGATTTTTCCGATGGCAGGGCGATTGTTTTCTTACAGAAGAGAAGAGGATACTATCTTCTCGATCTCTCCCTTGACGAGCGGGTGAGCGCGGGGAAGCTCCGATTCATGCCGTTGCAGTTCATTAATACCAGGGATCGCTCCTATCGGCAGTTTCTCAATCGCCTCTCGATATGGAAGAGGAAATTCAAGGAGGAGGAAAATACGCTCATCACTGCCGCTGCAGAGGAGAGCGTCATTGATAACAGGAGGGTTGCCCATCTTCTGCGGGACCGCTTCAGGTCCGAAATATCCATCGTCGGATCGAACACGGTCGACCGCACCGTCCTCAAGGGTGATATCAAGCGGTTTCAGCTCTACCGGATGATCAATGACGAGTATACCATTTTTGTTTACGACATCACCGGTGCCGAGCTGAAACGGCTCGCTAAATTTTCGAAAAGGGCTCTCATCACCGGCTACGACGCAGGGAAGGTGCAGGGGTATCCGGTGAGCGATACCCGGCAGTATCGGGTGAGCTCGACCCAGCGGGTATTTGATATGGTGAAAGGGCGGTTGAAGAGGGAGATCCCCTATGCCAACACCTGGATGAATATAACGGAAGTGCTTGTCGATGACCTGAAGGATGAGAAGATGCTCTTCCGTGATGATTACGGATATCTCGATCGGCGATTTCGTATGACGGTGGATCTCTTCATATCCAATTTCTTCGACTACTCGGTTATTTCGAGAAAAGAAGAGGAGCCGGTTCCTCCCGGCAAGCCCGATATAACCTATCGGCGCTGGGGGATGGAGGATAAAATAGACCTTACGGTGTATAACCGTTACCATCAGTTTATCCTCACTCCCTATATCTATTATATCGAGGAGGAGGTGCATGACGGGGAGAAGCAGTATTTACAGAATCTGCTGCGGGGAACCTTCTTCTACAATGTTAATCTGGATTACATCGTCAGGCCCTATCACAAATCACAGTGCGATACGGTCGCGCGCGACGTCGACGGTCTTCGGCCGACGATTGTTCGCGAGACCTTCGGCGCGAATATTCTCACCACCGGTGCTTTTTTCAGGATTGAAGGGAACATCGGTGCCGGCTTCGAGAAGCAGGTACACGATCCCGTTGATGATCCCATCTACGGTGTTGAGGCAATTCTCAAGCTGCAGGTGACATTCTTGAAGCTCTTCACTTATTCTCTGAGCGTTGATACTTTCCTGGCGAAGAGGGAACTCAATGCCGGCGAGGTTGATCACTTCAGGAGTGAAACGGAAAACGGGCTCTCCTTCGCCCTCAACTCGTTTCTGAGCCTCTCACTGAAGCATAAGTGGTTTTACTTATATAGAAAGGAATACGATGATCGCTATGAGAACTCTCAGTTTCTCGCGACCCTCGATATCAAGACGGACTTCAAGATATACTGAGGGGGAACGCCTCTTTATTTCTTCAGGGTGATAATGCCCTTCTTCTCTGTTCCGAAATACATGTTCTTATGGGAGAGCGCGATATTGGTCGTCACCTTATCGGGAATCACATACGACCACTTGATGCCTCCGCTTTCAGTATCGACGAGGTAGAGTACTTTTTGCGTAAGGACATAAACGGTATGGCCATCCACAAGAGGCGTTTTCGTGATGGTGTTTCCGAGACTGATTTTCCACTGCAGGTTTCCTGAGAGATCAAGTTTGCTGATGTCGCCGTTGACATTTGAGATGTAGAGGTTGTTCCCGTGGAGGGAGGAGTCGACGATAATCCTGCTCCCGGAATGGTGACGCCATACGATCTCGTCTCGTTCGTAGTTATAGCAGAGGACCTCACCGTTATAGTTGGAGATATAGAGGTTTTTGTCCCTGATGTTTATTGTCGAGCCGATGACCTTGCCGACCTTCACCTTGAAAACCATTATCCTGAGGTTAACATCGATTCCGTAAATGTGATCATCGCTGGTAGATACGAAGAGAAATTTGTCACTCTGTACCGGTTTGGTATAGATGCCGGCGGGCAACTTTACAATCCAGAGGAGCTTCCCCCTTCCGGTAAAGCGGTGCAGATAGCCGCGGGTGGTCGCCGCATAGATGCTGTTTCGGTATTTCATGAGACCGGAATTGAAATGTATGATGCCGCGGATTGCGTTGCTCCACTGCAATGTTCCATCCTTGAGGGAGAGGGAAGAGAGGCGCTGGTCGTCGGTGGCGATATAGAGGCTCTCCGCATCGACAACGGGAGGCGAATTAATAGCCCCCGGGAGATGCTGCTTCCACAGCACCGCTTCTTTTGTGAAGGCTATCACCGTCCCGTTTTTCCTGAAGCTGAGAAACATGTCTCTTCGAGGAAGGGCGATTACATAATTTGCATCAATTTGCGCTGCCCACTCATCCTGCCCGTGTGGTTGCCCGGCCCGCTTCAGATCGACCGATATCTCGACATCACTGTCGGCAACCGGAACGCTCAGGGTTCTGGGGATGAATCCTTCTGCCGTGACCACGAGACGGTGTATGCCGCGGGAAACGGATACTGTTTCAGAGGTGATCCTGCTCCCGTCAAGCGTGATGACTGCGTTTTCGGGCTGCGCGTGTATGGTGAGCTGCAGGTGTTCGCGATCCTCGCGCGATATCGCTGAGGTGAATTGATTCAGCTCGGGTATCATCAGTGCGTTCTGCGGTGTTGCTGAGTGGATCTCTGGCTTCGCAAGAAGCTCCGCTATTCTGGAGAGTTCCGCGGCGCTCACCGGAGTCTTCGATTGCTCGATTGCAGCCATGAGGGAATCGACGGTGTTCTTGAATCGATAGTAGTGCGATGAGCGAAGCATGCAGATGCTGTTCTCTTCGACGGTAATGGAGTTCATTTCAACCATGCTCTCGAGTGAGTTGAGGAAATCCTCCTGCTCGGCTCGGCGAATGCGCTCTTTATCGATGGAGAGCCGGTTCGCAATCCTGATTTTACCGTCTGCAACCTCGTATCGTGAATTGAGGTCTTTGTCGACTGAAACGCCAAAGCTCGTTCCGCGGACAACGGCAACGCTTATGGGAGTCCGTATCACCGCCTCATCCTTCCGTGAGAGCTTCGAAAGCGTGATCAGCATGATTCCCCGCGAGAGATCCATATCAAGTATCATTCGATCGTCACTCCGGTGAAGCTCAGAGATGAGAATTTTTGCATGCTCCTTTATTCTGAATGTAACGGTGTCCCGGTACGAGAAGTCTGCCGAGGCGTTTTCATCCGTTTCAATGATGTCGTTGGCCAGGAGGGAGCTTCCCCTGGTACAGGGAATCCGCTCACCATCGCGAAGAATGCTCACCGTTCCGCTGGTGAGGGTGCAGTAGAATCGCTGATCGTCTCTTTCGAGGAGTGAATATATGAATATGCCTGCCAGGAAGATGAGAAAAAGGGCCGCACATGCTGGAACCAGCGCCCGCCGGGTAAACAGGCCGGGAGCGGTCCTCGGACGCTTTCCTGATGCGATGGTTCTTCGAATCCGTGCGAGGCCATCAGCGCTGTCCAAGGCCGGAGCTTCGCGCTCAGCAGAGTTGATCATCAATTGGAGTTTGTCGAAGTCGACGTTTCGAAACTTTTTCTTCCCTTTGAGCTTTACAATGATGTCTCGAATATCATCAATCCCCTTCATGATTACCACATCTCGTTCTTTTTGTCCTGCAGGCATACTGCACTGTCATTCCGGATACCCCGTGATTCAGATAATACCCCTGTCTTTGAGATAATCGGTGATCTTTTCAACGGCTTTCTGCATCCTCCACTTCGCCGTTCTCTCAGAGCAGTTCGTGATCTCCGAGATATCACGATACTGCAATCCGTGATCGAATCGGAGAAGGAATACCGTTCGAAATTTATCCTTTAAGCTGTCTACCGCCCTGTAAAACTCATGAATGTCGGCGTTTTTGATATAGAGCTCTTCGGGAGTGGATTCATTTCTCGCGGTATTGATGTTGATTTTCTCCTTTTCGATGAGCACCTCATTCCGGATGCTCTTTCTCCGGTAATTTTTGCTACAGTTCACGGCGATCTTGTAAATCCACGACGAGAAGGGCATGTTCACGTTATACGAGTCAATGTGCTTGTACACCCTGATGAATACGTCGTGAAAGACATCGCTGGACTCATCAACGTCACCGAGATTGTAGTATATTAATTTCTTCAACTTCGGCGCGTACCTGAAATACAACTCGTCGAAGGCCTGTTCATCACCCGACTTGAATAACCTGACTAGTTCTTCATCCTTCAACGATTTCAGGCCAGTGTTCATTACTGTACTTATTATACTAACTGTGTTTTATAAAAGTGTAAAAATTCTCGATGAAAATTATGCGGCGGATAATTTACATACAGAAGCTTGAGAAGGCATGGTGGTTCACTGTCGGAAAAACCGGTCAGCAAGATGCCTCTTACCGGTATACGGAATTGTTCTGTAAGATATCGCCGATGAGGCCCTCATCGAGCATGGATATCAATGCCTCTGTTTTCTTCTCAAGGGCTCCGGTCAAACCGATCTTCATGTCTTTGACCTGGAAGTACTCATCTGCGATATTCAGGGCAGCGAGAATGGCAATTTGAACGAGATTCCCGCTGGAGATGTTTGTACCGACCTCTTCCATCTTTTCGTTGACGAATTCAGCAAGCTGGAGAATATACTCAGACGGGGCATCACCCTGAATGGTATAACTGTTGCCGTAAATGTTTACCTTTATCTTATTCACTTGAATGAATTCCTCCCGAAAAAATCTCGATTTCGTCACCTCCGTGCGCGGGCAATCGGGTGGACTACTCCTTGTCCTCCTCGATAATTAAGAACTCATCGTCGTCACTCTCAAGGGATATGTCTTCTCCCTCCATGCTTGCTTTTTCTTCATCGGTCTCGTCAACGATAATGGTATCTTCGTCAACATCATCGATGATGATCTCGTCTTCATCATCATCCAGAAGGATGATCTCATCCTCATCCTCGACATCCTCGCTGACATCCTCGACGGTTACCTCCTCGTCTCCCGCAAGCCCGGCTTCTTCATCGATGATGATAATATCCTCTTCTTCCTCAACCGGCGCTTCCTCTTCCTCCTCTGCAACCGTTTCGACACGTATCTCTTCCTCTTCGGGAATGCTCACCACTTCCTCGGAGGCAGGGGCGACTGCAGCCGGTCTTTCGGGCTCACGGGCCGGGGGAGTCTCAGGCTTTACAGGGATTGCACCGGGCTGTATGCTTTCCAGTTTGCCCAGGAGGGTCAGTATCTTCTTCTCGAGGGTGTCCTCCTTCTCCTGCAGGCTCTTGAGCTCTCTGGTAGCAGCATCGAGCTCTTTCTTTATCTTCTCAATTTCCTGCTCCTTCTCTTCAAGACTCAGTCTCGCTTCCTCAGCCTCTGTCTTCAGCGCCTCATTATCGACCTCGAGCTTGGAATTATCGGCTCTCAGGTCGCTTATTAACTGGAGTGCTTTTATTATCCTGCTTTCGAGTTCTTCCAGTTGCTGCATTGATAACATTTTTCACTACCTCCAATATCGTTTGAATAACCTCTCCTGCACTCGTGGGAGCTGACTCACTGGTACGGTATGTTACAATTTTCGGCTCATCACAGAGGTCTTCTAAACCATAAAAAAATAATCATTTTTATTATGTGGAAAACAGTAACCTCTGTTCTTCCCACGGCGGCCCTTTGGCATAATGATGATACACGGGCATGTTAATATATTAATATTTGTATGTGATTTTATCAAGTTTTTTATTTTTTATGCATCTGAAAAACGCTTTTCAACGGTTTTGGCTTTGACCCCCTTCCGGATCTTCCGCAGTGCCGTCGTCCGAAACTGTTCTTTCACGGTATTCCGTTAATACGTTCCTCGGGCAGTGCTCTTTGCCCTGATTTTCATGGTTTCGCTCTGTTCCCGTTATCTTCTCTCAATTGCAATTGATGCCGAAAAAAAGAATTTTGTGATGAGGGTATTTAAAACTGAAAGCCGAAATCGAATCCGTACAGCTCATGGAATTCGGCGTTTTCCCTGCAGAGATTTACTCCCGTGTAGAAGCCGAGATAGAGCGCCGTGGAAAAGAAGTATCGAAAGCCGGCCGAGGCAAGCCGGGGAGAGGTGGTGCCGTTTTCGATTGGAAGGCGCTCCTGGGTATCTTGAGAAATCCAGTCGGCGAAAAAGAACTCCACGTAGGGAATCAGGGGATATATCGCGTTGGTGTTGACAGCGATCGCTCCTATCAGGTAGTCGTTCTCCAGACGCTCCTTCTCCAGAAACGAGTCCTTCGCCATAAAGTTTAATCCGAAAACCCTGGTATAGGTCTCCTTTTCCAAGGGATTCAGAGAGATGCCGTCATAGAGCCCCTCGCCGTCCCCCTCCCGAAAAACGTACAGGATGTTCAGATGGATGAAAACCTTGTGGAGATCGAGCTGGAAAACGGGGCCAGCTTTCAGTTCATTATTTCCGAATGATACCGTTCGCCACGTTTCATCCTCATAGGCATTTCTTCCGGTCGGCAGTCGGAAAACAGCCAGGATGCCGGCATGGAGGTGATCGGTGAAAAAATCGCCAAGGTAATACCAGATACGCATGAAGGTGTCTCCCAGTTCATCCTCCCGGGACTCGGGAACGCCGCGGTGGAGGTACTGCAGGCGGTACCATATGGAGAGCCGGGGCAGAACGCCGAGCCCGAGACCGTATTCTTCACGCCGGAAGTCGTTTTCATCGCCTCTGAGATACTCTTCGCGAAAGAGCACCTCAATCTCTCCCTCTGCTATGGTATTGATGGTTTCGGTGAGCGGCAGTGATGCCTTGAGATCTGATGATATGAGAAAAACAACAAAAAGCGCCGCCGCAATGGCGCTCAATCGAAGGATTGCATTGAGAATCGTCTGTTCTTGTTCAGGAATGGCACATCGGGGGTGCACCGGTTTGCGCTTCTCGAAACTCCTCCACCGGTCACGCCGCTTTTTCGGTAGCTTTTTCAACGATCTTCTTGAATGTCTCCATGTCGTTCACTGCTATTTCAGCGAGCATCTTTCTGTTGATCGTAATTCCAGCCGCGCGCAGCCCGGCAATTAATCTGCTGTAGGATACCCCGCATAACCTGGCTGCAGCATTTATGCGCACCGTCCAGAGCATCCTGAAGTCCCTCTTTTTCCTTCGCCTGTCCCGGTAGGCGTTTTGTAACGCCCGGCGGCGGGCATCTTTTGCCGTCCGGTAGAGCTTGCTTCGCGCTCCCGTGAAGCCCTTTGTATCTTTCAATATTTTTGTTCGCTTTTTATGATGAACCTTACCCGTATTTGCCCGTGGCATTGTTTTCACTCCTGATATTAATTGATGTGTTGAATACCCATAGTAAACGCGTATTTCTCATTTTAAAAGATAATGGTGATGAGATATAAAAAAAGCACTTATGAACATCCTGTCTGCTTTCTCTTCTGGCATATCCCGCTCTATCCGCGTTTACTGCCTGTACTCGGCAGCCGCCCGTTCAACTCCCGTAGGGGAGCATTCGTTTAATCCGGCCTGCTTCCGTTTTTGAGACAGTGGATATCTTTCGGAGCCTTCTCTTCCTGCTGGCTGATTTCCCCTCGAGCAGGTGACTCTTAAAGGCATTGGATTTCATTACCTTCCCTTTTCTGGTTATTCGAAATCTCTTTTTTGCGCCGCTGTTTGTCTTCATCTTAGGCATTGTGCTACCCCGTTTATGATAATCTTTTCAACCCCTCTCACGGCGAAGGTCGTGATTTTTCAGTCGATGATTTTCTCCCGGCCAGCGCGGTCGAACATGCAGCGGTTCGTTCAGCGGTGCCGGGGCTTCGGATCGGTTATTTTTATTTCTGGCCCTTTGTTGATGGTGATGTCACCGGTGCCATTATCATTGTAATATTCCTGCCCTCCTGTGAGGGTTGCTTCTCAATGAGAGCGACATCTTCCAGATCGACTTTGACATTCTCCATGACCTTGAAGCCGAGATCGCTGTGCACAATCTCACGTCCCCTGAACATGATGGTGAATTTTACCTTATCACCATTCTCGATGAAGCTTCTCGCATGCTTCACCTTATGTTCATAATCGTGCGTGTCAATAGACGGTCTCATCTTGATCTCTTTGACGTGAATGATCTTCTGCTTTTTCTTGGCTTCTTTCGCTTTCTTGATCTGTTCGAATCTGAACTTGCTGTAATCTATAATTTTGACGACGGGAGGATCCTGATCGGGAGAAATCTCAACGAGGTCGAAATTTCTGCTTCTTGCCAGTTCGAGCGCTTCCTCAATGGGAACCAGGCGAGGACCGCTCTCTTCGCCGACCAGCCTTACTTTACCCGCGCGTATCTGTTCATTAATCCGATACCGCTTTGTGTCAAATTTAGCTATCGCACACCTCCTCGGTTAGTCTGTATTAAATTCCTGCAAGAGAAACCTGCCACCGCTTCAGGTGGCGTATTAACATTTATCTCAAATGGGTTCAATATTGTCAAAAATTTTTTCTGGTCCGGGCTCTCCGGAAATTCAGGACTCTGTTGCACTCATCCGTGCCGGATAACCTCCGCCTGAATCATGCCGATGAATTCGTCGACGCCGTAGGTTTTCGATTGATTCTCCCCTCTTTTCCGAATCGATATCGTTCCCTCTGCTACTTCCTTCTCGCCGACAACACCGATATAGGGTATTTTCTTTGATAGAGCATCACGAATTCTGTACGAGACGGTCTCCTCGCGAATGTCCATTTCGGCCCGGATCTCCTCCTCCAGCATTCGGTTGTGGAGCTCCCTGACAGCCGGTTCATGATCGGCGCTGACCGTGAGGAGCATCACCTGCACCGGCGAGAGCCATACCGGGAATCTGCCGCCGTAATGCTCGATGAGTATTCCTATGAACCGCTCCAGCGAGCCCAGCAGAGCCCGGTGGATCATGTATGGTCGGCGCTTCTCGCCGTTTGAGTCGACATAGGTCATGTCGAAGCGCTCCGGCAGGTTGAAATCGAACTGTATGGTGGAGCACTGCCATTCCCTGGCCAGCACATCCTTTATCTTGATGTCGATCTTGGGACCGTAGAAGGCGCCTCCCCCCTCGTCGATCTCGTAGGGGAGCCCGGCCCTGTCGAGCGATTCCCCCAGGGCATTGCTGGCGGACTCCCACATGGCATCGCCGCCGACGGCCCCTTCCTTCGGCTTCGTGGCCAGATACACCTTGAAGTCCTGGAACCCGAAGGAGCGCAGCATGAAGAGGCAGAAGGCAAGCACGCGGTCTATCTCTTCGGGCATCTGGTCGGGCCTGCAGAAGAGGTGTGCGTCGTCCTGGGTGAACCCCCGGACCCTGAGGAGGCCGTGGACCACGCCGCTCCGCTCGTAGCGGTACACGGTGCCCAGCTCGGCCCACCGGAGCGGCAGGTCGCGGTAGGACCATCCCCTGTTCTTGTACATCACGATGTGAAAGGGACAGTTCATGGGCTTGATATAGTAGTCCTGCCCGTCGATGTCCATGGGCGAGTACATGTTCTCGTTGTAGAAATCGAGGTGGCCGCTGATCTCCCAGAGCTGGGACTTGCCGATGTGTGGCGTGGTGACCAGCTCGTAGCCGTTCCGGTAATGCTCGGCGCGCCAGAAGTCCTCGATGATGTTGCGCAGCCGTGCCCCCTTGGGGTGCCAGAGGATCAGGCCGGCGCCGGTCTCGTCGTGCACCGAAAAGAGGTCCAGCTCTCTGCCCACTTTCCGGTGATCGCGCTTCCGTGCTTCCTCGAGGAGCTCGAGATGCTTTTTCAACTGCTTCCGGTCGGGGAAGGCGATCCCGTAAATCCGCTGTAACATCTTGTTGCGTTCATTCCCCCGCCAGTAGGCGCCCGCTATGGAGAGGAGCTTAAACGCCTTAATCCTGGACGTTCGCGGAACATGCGGCCCCCTGCAGAGATCGGCGAATTCCCCCTGCCGGTAAACGGAAAAAGCGGCATCGGGCATCTCTTCGATGAGCTCAACCTTGTAGTCCTCATTTCTGCTCCGAAAAAAATCCACCGCATCGTTTCGGCTCATCTCCTCTCTCGCCACTTCGAGATCCTCATCGACAATGTTCTGCATCTCTTTCTCAATGAGCTCCAGATCCTCGGGAACGAGCGTTTTCTCCATGTCGAAATCGTAATAAAAACCGCTCTCGATTGACGGTCCGATGGCCAGCTTTGCATCGGGGAACAGGCGCTTTACTGCCTGCGCCATGAGGTGGGATCCGGAATGCCAGAAAACATCCTTCCCCATCGGATCGTCGAAGGTGATAACGGTAAACGATGCGCTGTCATTGACGATGCTGGAGAGATCGGCGAGGGTATTATTAATCCTGACGGCGATCGCCTCCCGCTGAAGTTTCCCTCCTATCTGCCCGACTATCTCGGAAGCGGTTTTCCCGCTTGCAGTCGAGAGCGTTGAGGAATCTGGCAATGTTATGGTTATCGCACTCACGGTATTCTGCTCCGCGTTAAACATAGGGAACTATCGTTCAATGCTGCTCCGGTGCGTCAACAAAAAATCCCCGAGGCAACCCTCCGGGTAGTTCCGACCCGTAATAAAAAATGGGCGATATTGGAGTTGAACCAACGACCTCCTGCGTGTCGAGCAGGCGCTCTAACCAACTGAGCTAATCGCCCAAATACCCTCTTCCCCAGAGTGATCTGAGGGGATGTATTTCCCATTTCACTAATCACCAAAGAAAAATAAAAAAACGCTGTCAACTACTTTTTCACCGTTATCGCAGGAGGGTACCGTTCATCAACGGTATCCCCCGTATAGTATTAAAAAAGCGCGTTACCCTGATGCGTGCAACAAAATTGGGGAGCGGTTTTCCGGAAAGCTGAAAGTTTTGGGATAACGGGCTCTCTGATCGGGCTGCTCTCCGCTGGCCAATCCCGCCACTATACCCGTTATCTCAGCTTTCAGCGGCTCCACATCCGCCGCGTCACGGCCCGACAGGCGGATTGAGACACTCAACGGGAAACGCATGCAGGCGCGGCCGGGATATGAACACCCCGTGCTCACGGGGAGCTGTGTCATCAAGGCCAACGGGGGGAATCCCCGTATCGGAAACGCCGTCCCCGTGGCCGGCTGTCCGCCTCGAAGGGAAGATGTTGTTGCTGCGCTGAGCGGGGCTGTGATTCGTGTATGGAGCGACAGGGGAATAAATACGACGGAAAGGAAGGGTATTCCCCCGAACGCTATAAAACGGCATGAGGGATTTTCAGTCCGGCTTCTTTCGAGAGAAAAATCCGATGAAATAGGGCTCCTTCACGGTGAGGGTATCATCCAGCTCGTACAGCCGCTCGAATTCCTCCCGGTGATGCTGAATGAATTCCCGGGCCTGTTCTGCCGGGATGTCTGTGAATTTTTTCCGGAAGTACTCTATATCGGCAGTGAGGCTCCGATTGAATTTCAGTAACGATCCCTTGATGAAGCTGAAACCCTTCAGCTCAATAAAGGTTTTGAGATCGTTCTCCAGGTAGAAGTCGTTGTGCAGCGGAAAGATGATACGGTTAAAGTCGTCGTATATCCCCTCCACGTCTTCATTGACGAGCACCACGCCGGAGAAGAATAAAATGCCGTCGAACTGCAGCGCTCTTTTGAATTCATCGATGCTCTTGCTGGAATCGAGGAAGTTCAGATAATCGATGCAGATGATCAGATCGGCTTTGTAATAATCGACGGGAAACAGGTGATACTCGCCATTTATCATCCTGATTCTCTCCAATTCGGCCATTCCGCTGTTCTTTTCGATAAAAGAGGTGAGTGCGGTGAGAGAGGGGTCGACCACGACGAGTATCCCGTCGTGCTTTTTCAGGATATCGATTATGAGCTTTCCGCTGCCGACTCCGATTTTAACGATAATGGCGGGAGTATAGGTGTCGATAACATCAAAAATCCTTTTTGCGATCTCATCGTAACGGTATGCCGGTTCGAGGTAGTAGCCATTCTCCCTGTCGAATTCGATAAAATCGATAACCGAGCGCAATCTGTTCATCAGAATCCCCTTTTTTAATTGATATTATACACTGTGCTCTTTTTGACAAGCAATTTACGGTTTCCGGTCAGAAAAGGCGAAGTGTCGGCATCCACGGAGTGAAGCGTGTCGAGGTATCACACTTCATGGAAACAGCAGGGACATTTTTTATGATTGACACATCCGTATTAGGATAAAAGAATTTGTAGTTTTTTATTATAGATATACTATTATATGTACCCCCGGAGAGGCGGCATTCGGCATGGCGATGGCATTTCGTAATTTCGTCTGCAGGGGTTTCACAGCCACAGGAGGGATTGATGTCAGGGGAAGAGATATACTACGATTCATGGAAAGAGGAGAGGGACCTCGTTCTCGAATATAATCAGGTAACCCTTGATGATGTAACCATAGCCAATATTATCGGCATCGGCGTCGATAATGTGACCGGCATGCAGGCGGTGGTGAAAGTCATGAAGATGATAGAATCGGGGGGAGTTCACCATGTGATGCTGCTGAATCCGTATAAGATTCAACGTCTCAAGTCAAATATCGATTTGAAGGTCATTGCCAGCAAGGCCTCGATGAAGATTGCCAGCGGCGCCGGTGTGCGATGGGCTGCCAGAATTCTCGGATCCCCCCTGAAGGAGAGAATTCCCGCCCTGAGCTTTATAATGGATATCATTCGCATTTCCGAGATAAAGGAGTATACCATTTTCCTCGTCGGCGGGAAGCCGGAAACCGCCGAACGGGCATTTTTTAATATTCGGAAGTCATTCCCCAAGATCAGAATTGTCGGTCGCCACGGAGGATACTTCAGCGAGGAGCGTGAGAAGTCGGTTATCGAGGCGATCAGGAAATCGGAACCGAATATCGTATTCGTCGGCCTCGGATTCCCCAGGGAGGATAAGTGGATATACCGGATAAAGAACGAGTTTAAAAACTCCGTCTTCGTGAGTGTCGGAGGGAGCATTGATATCATTTCCGGAGAGATAAAGAAAGCCCCGGCGTTCTTCATGAAGCGGGGGCTCGACTGGTTCTATCGAATCATCACCCGGCCGTGGCGTTTCGGAAGGCTGCTGCGGTTATTGATATTCTACACCCATGCCATTTTCAAGAGCATTTTTGTGTGAATTCCAAAGGCGACACGTCGAGGAAATCGTGATATAACCCCAAAGGCGACACGTCGACGTGTCGCCTTTGGGATTATTACCGCTCCGGTTTTCCCGGTTTTGCCCTGGAGTCGCGGGCGTGCTGAAGCTCGGTGTTCGTTACCTTGCATCTTCCGAGAGTGAATTTGCCGATGGGTTCCCTGTTGCCACAGGTCCGGCAGTGAATAACAGCCGTTTTCCCTTCCCATTCTTCAATCTCGACATAGCGGGAGTTGCAGTTTCTACAGAATATTACGGATACAAAATTGCTCATCTTCATTCTCCCGATTACGTGCGGTGTATGTCATCGCTGAACGCTCATGATCCGGCGTTCAGGAAAGCGATGATGGAGTAATCCTCCCGTTTTTCAAGCCCTTCGGTGAACTCATCGGCCAGCCCGAGGAGATCGCTGACGGCATCCTCAGCCCGGTCAAACCGCTTTGCCAGAACGTCCATAATTCTCTTCAGGCCGAGTCGCTGTGAGTGTCTGTTGATGAGGTTGGTAATGCCGTCAGTAACGATAACAAAGGTGTCGCCGCTCCTGAGCTTTACGGTGACCTTTTTTGTCTGTGCCGTCTCCTCTCCAGATCGCTTCCCGAAGCGGATATAGCGCGCGACGCCGTCCCGCACGAGAAGGGGGTATGAGTGTCCGGTGTTTACGAACTGTATGCTGCTCTCATCGGGATTGATGATCCCGTAAAAGAGCGAGAGCTTCTTGTCGAAACGATCCGTGACAAATCGATCAATCTGCGTGAAGAGTCGCGCCGGATGATCGCCGCTGATGTCGGTGAGGGCTTTCAGTCCCCCGAATATCATCGATGCCTGGAGCGCGCCGGGAATCCCTTTGGCATGAATATCGCCCAGCGCCACCCGGATCGTTCCGTCCCGATGGGGGGATATGCTGTAGAACTCGCCGCCCACTTCCAGTGCGGATACCGATCGCGCTGCTATCTGTATGCTGCGGTGCTGTTCGTTGATTGTCGGCAGGAGCGAATCCTGCAGCCCTCTCGCGGCGGCGATCTCGTTCTTGATACGCTCCTCCTCGAGAGCGTTCTGGAAGAAGATGGCGTTCTGCACGGCGAGAACAGCCTGATTGGCGAAGGCCTTGAAGAGGACGAGATCATCATCGTCGAATCTCTTCTTGATAACCGGATTTATCGCCTCGATAACGCCGAGGAGCTTTCCCTTGAAGAGGAGCGGGGCGCCCAGGATTGCCCTGGTGGTGAAACCGGTCTGTCGGTCGAAATTGGGATCGAACCGCTCGTCGCTGTAGACGTCATTGACCATGACCGGTTCTCTGTTCACGGCGCACCAGCCGGCGATTCCCTGACCCATCTTCACCCGGTATTTCTCCTGAAGCTCCCTTCCCGCCTCGCCGAGGGCCACCTTGAAAACGAGATCTCCCGTCTCCTCCTCGCAGAGGAGGAGGGTGCTCGCCTCGGCGTCCATGATGTCCTTGATGATCTCCATGATCACGGTGAGCAGCCGGGCGATGTCCAGGGTGGCGTTGATGATCCCGTTTATCTCAACGAGCTTGGAGAGGTTGTTCACCTGCCGTTCCAGGTTTTTCAGTGATTCGCGTTCATAGGTTTCTTCAGCCATGAGAGTATCCCGTTAAAAATATCTGTTCAGCGGTCCCGGAGACGAAGAGGCATCGAATACCATTTTTCGAGCATTCCTTATATCACACACTGTCGCTTTGATGAAAAGGCTCATAACCACGGATTTAACAGATAACGAAACAGGTAACCGGTTAAAACTGTAAAATCTGTGGGTGCACAAATTCGACCCGATTTTGCAACGCTATTGGTATATTTATCGATCCTTATTGTTTCTCTGTACCGCATTATTTCCTGTTAGTGTACTATTTTTATGGAAAAAAGTCAAATATATATAGCACTCAGCTCGTTGTATTCATTTTTTCCGGATGATTCGGTGCGCTGAATCTGAATGTATAGTGTATCTGATGGTCAAGCGGTTGGCCGGCGAGTTGCAGAAGATTTACGATAAAAAGCTGCTTCCGGAGGAGGGCACGCTCCGGCCGCATTAATGCCGAATATTCGAATCGGCGCATTTAAAAAAAAAATACTTGAAAAAAAATAATTTTATTGTTGCAATATTCCCGATTATAGAATACGATTCATCCTGTCTTTCCCGGCAGGAAGTAAAAAAGAGATATGATTTTTGCCTTTGAAAAGTGTAATTCGATGATGGTTTTATCTGGAGTTATCCTGAAGACCTGCAATGTGTATGTAGTATATGTATATTAACCCGGATGTTTCAAGCCGGGATTAATATAGGTATGTAAGAAACCGCTTTCGGGCGGGAAAAAAACTATAGGAGGATCATTTTATGAGAAAAGTGCTATTTATTTTGCTATCATTGGCCGTCGTCTTCGGCTTGAGCGACGGCGCTTTCGCCAAGAACGGTTTGTCCGCGAGCCTCGCCCTCGGCCTTAACGGAAACCCGGGCCAACTCGCCTCAGTCATCACCAGCGACGGCCTGGAAGATTCAATGATGGTTGACGGGACCGATGCGACTCAGGCTGCTATCTACAGTATGATCGACCTAAATATAAGTGCCGGTAATATTACTGAAAGCCAGGTTGGTGATTACACCAAGGGTGACGGCTATACGACCTGGTTCCACAGGGACAAGATAACCCTGGTTGAGGACGAGGACGGCCTCATCGACGACGAGGAGAAGAATGAGATTAAGGATCTCGAGACCAATGGAGCCATGTCGGCCCTCGATATCGCTCTCCACGCCAAGTACACGATGATGGAGTACCTCTGGGCGCGACTCGGCTTCAACTACACCTTCAAGCTCACCGGCGGCGAGACGACCTGGAAAGCCAATGAGTATGGCATTACGGCAAAGCAGAGCCAGGAGTGGGATTACAAGACGTGGGCCATACCCCTTTCCGTGGGTCTCAACCTGCCTCTGAAGGATGGGAAGTACGACATCTATGTCGGCGTCGGCCTCACCTACGTGAACGGCGGATGGGATCTCAAGGTCAAGAGAACCTACTTCGAGAGCACCACCGGCGTCGCCGGTGATGTATTTACCGCTTGTCTCACTGACGGTTTCGGTACCACCTTCGCAGGCATGGATGATTTCGGTCATGCAAAAGCATCCGAAACGGTCGAGTTCAGGTACTCGGGCATCGGCTTCAACTACCTGATCGGTGTCGATGCCGAGGTGTACGAAAACCTCAAGGTTTTCGTCGAGTGGGAGACAACTCTGGCTGGCGGTTACGATACGTACAAGTTCGATCATCCCGGTCTGAAAGCTCTGATCGGCAACTACACCAAGTACTGTTTCGTCGGTGGCCAGGTGTTCAGGGTCGGCGTCAACTACTGGATCATGGATCCCCTGGGCATATAGTATTATTAACATGATAGCAATAGGGCGGCGATTATATCGCCGCTTTTTTTTTGTGCGTTTTTCTTACACATAGGCGAGACATCGATGTCTCGCCTATATTCGATCGACGTCTCACGAAATCCGAGTCGAGACGTCGACAAAATACAGGCGACACGTCGACGTGTCGCCTGGGCGGATATGATCAATTATTATATTCAACCCAACACCATTTATTCTTGTTCAATCCATGTTTTATCCATTGATATTTAATGTATTCCATATGATTCATGAAATCAATATGGTTATTTATTATATGGTAATGAAATGATTTCTGCCATTTAAATTGCGGAAGATTATGAATATCGATTTTGTAATATTTTTTTCTGATGAATTCGCGAATACACAAGCGACACGTCGACGTGTCGCTTGTGTATTCAGGTATGCGTATTTTTTTTGAAAAAGATATCAATTTATTCGCATCACGGGAAAAATTTTCTTTTAAGGATTTTATTATTTTAGAAAACTTCTTCTGTAATTCCTAGCGCAAATTTTCAAAAGCTTGTTTTGGTGTTTTCCAG
>CAZZCF010000062.1:0-22737 GCA_964652955.1 uncultured Leptospirales bacterium | reverse complement strand
CAAAGATGCCATCATGTCCATCGATGCCAATGTGATCAAGAAGATCGTTTACGAGTGATTTTATCCTCAGAAGCTCTTCATGAGCACTCTGAAGAAGCTGGTTCTCTCTCTCGCTGAGGCTCGGTGAAGCACTCTCCAGGAGGAGATCAATACTCATGACAATACTCGTTAAGGGCGTCCGTAATTCATGCGACGCTATCATAATGAACTCGCTCTTAAGCTTGTCGACCTCCTTGAGCGAGGTTATATTACGCAGAAGAAGGACAACACTCAGCATCGCTTCCTTATCTGAATAAACCGGAATAATTGAAAAGAGATAATAGCGATTCGAATCGTCCCGCTTCACCGTTAAAATATCTTTTCCTTCATCAATAATTGGCAGCGTACCGGTCTCAATTGACTGAGAAACATACCGGTACAGTTCTTCGTTCTTAACCACCTCCAGGAAGTGCTTCCCCGACGTTCTGTCAAGATCAACCCCAAGCACCTCGCACGCGGTCGGATTTATATTCGTTATCCTGAGATCGGCATCGACAACAAGAATGCCATCATCGATGCTCCGAATAATGGACTCGCTTTTATGTTTCTCAGCGACGATCTGCTCAATATTCATGTCATTAAAATCTTTCAATTTCTTAGCCATCTTGATGAACTCGGTTGCAAGCTGTCCCAGTTCATCCGAGGAGTTTACTGACACCTCCACATTGTATTCCCCTTTTGATATTTTTGCCGTTGCCCTCATAATCTGAGAAACAGGCTTCACGATAATGCCCGTCAGTATGAGACTGAAAATCAGCCCAATTCCCATCGCTACAATCCCCACTGAAATCATGGACCAAACTGCCCGATGTGCGATACGATGAGCACGCCTGCTCGCGTTAAACATCGTTGTTTCATTCATATCCCTCAAACGTACACACTCTTCTCTAACGCTCATGAAGAGGGGGTGAATCTCCTCCTGATAAAATAACTCTGCCTGACTTCGGCGGGCTTTCTGTATTATTTTTAATTCCGAAAAAGCTGCGAGATATGAGTTATATTTCTTTTCGATAAGCTCAATGAGCTTATCCTCTCCCGATATGGTAATATTCTCCTTCGATCGTGTAAACCATTGCAGAAACTCAATCTCATTCCCCAGAAACATTCTCGAACCTTCAGTATCATATCCGAGGAGCAGAGAAAGAATTGCACTGTCCTGTCTCTCCAGTGCATTGATCATGTTCTCCGCAGCAATAATACTCTTGTAATTCTCTTCGAGTATAGCATCACTCGCTTCCCCTAGATCGAGCAGGTTAAGTATCGCCCATATGAAGATAATAATAAGGAGTGTAAGAATTATGCCGTATCCGATAAGTATCTTTTTACTAAGAGTCCAGGTCATCATTATGTGTATTTAACTAGCGTAGTGGGTAATTACCTGCCGTACGGTAAATAATATTAAAAATTATACTTTATTTTCCAGTTGGTGGTAAACATCTGAGGACAGCAATGCTTTCATGTTTCGATTGTTCACGAACACAATACATCCCAATCCATATATCAAAGACCCCTGTTAACTATAATGCAAATAATAATAGGCAAACAGAGCCGTGTCAAATATTAATGTCACAATCAGAATATAATTGAGGGAATTCTGAAAAACATATTCTCCGATTACTCCACTATCCCGTGCCGCTTGAGATATTGGTAGTAGTGATACATTGCGACGAGCGACATCACCGCCTTTTCGGGAGTGGTATAGACCACCTCCGAGTAGCCGGTCTTTGCCTGGAACCGTATCCGCTTCCCGTCAGCTGCAAGTGAGACATTCAGGATGGGCTTCTGATATTCGCTCATGAGCTCGTTAACCTTATCAAGAAACTCCCGCTCGATGCTCTGGAGCTTCTCCTCGGCCTTCCGTATAGTATACTCCTGATTGTCGAGGGCGGCAGCCTTCGCTGACATGGCAAAGGAGCGGAGCCCCTGATAGGATACGCCCACAATGCCGAGGCAGATGACCGCATCGACATCCCCTGATTTCGTTACTTCCTCAACGGATCGCAGGTAGATCTCCGGGTTGATCTGTCCAACCAGGTCCACCGGATTCCCGTGGCTCCAGAAAGGGGGGAGAATCGTATTCAACGCCTCAATCACTTCCGGACCCAGCCGCGCTACCCGCAGTCCCTTCTCAACCAGCTCGTCACAGGTGATGACTCCCCAGCCGCCTCCCATCGTGACAATGCCCACCCGATCGCCCTTCGGGAGCGGGAGATTGCTGAAAGCCATGGAGACGTCAACCAGGTCAGTCGGCGTCTGAACCTCAATAATACCGACCTGTTTGAATGCCGATCTTAAAACAGTGCTGTTCGACGCCATAGAACCGGTATGGGAAGCAGCCGCCTTCCCTCCTGCGTCGGTGCGACCGCCCTTGAGCGCGATTATCGGCTTCTTTCGCGATACCTCCGAGGCTATCTTCAAAAACCGTTCCCCCTCTTCGAATCCCTCGACGTATATGAGAATAACTCTGGTATCATCATCATCGCCGAGATAGGCAAGATAATCCTCCTTTCCCAGGGAGGCCTCATTCCCGGAGCCGATGAATTTACTCATGCCGATGGCATGCGATTCAGCCCATTCGAGCATCTGTGTCCCCACATTGCCGCTCTGGGAAACGAAGGAGATATTACCCCTGCTGGGATAAATGGGCGCTCCTGTTGAGTAGAGCCGCTTCTGCGTGCACATAATTCCCATGGTATTGGGCCCCACCATGGGAATCTCGGCCTCCTCAACCAGTTTGACAATCTCGCGCTCCTTATTCGCACCATCAGAACCGGTCTCGGAAAAACCCGAGGTAATTGCCACGATACCCCGTACCTTTTTTTCAAGACAGTCCCGTATCACCTCAGGCACGGTATCAACCGGAGTACATATATAGACCAGATCAACCGGCTCCGGAATATCCCTGAGACGCTTATACACCTTCCGCTCGAAGATCATCTCCTCTCTCGGATTGACCGGGAATATCTTGCCGAGATATCCTCCTCCAATCGTATGGGACATCAGAAAGGAGCCCCATTTCGCAAACTTATTGCTCGCTCCGACAATAGCAATACTCTCCGGATAAAAAACCGGATCGAGCTTTCTCTTGAATTCCTGTGCCATGAGTAATCTGCCTCCTCTCATCTCACCCGCAATAGAACAGAAGAATCCTCACAGTTCATTACTTTATACTCATGACACCGAATAAAATCAATTGTAAAAAAATTTTTATTGCCTTTACTGACAACTGATGAGACATCAATCCGAAGAGCATCATCAGTAAAAAAGCCTGATATTCTATTGACAAAAAAACAAACACATATTCTCATCCCGCAAACAGGGAGGATGATATGACACCGTCGTATAAGATTATCGATTCGCTCTGCTACGTCCCCACTGTGGAGGTGATGGTCGGATTGATCGCCGCACTTCCCCCGCAGATGGCGCGATACCTGAAGGACGTTTTCGGGCCCCGCGTTGCGCCGCTGCTGGGCATGGAGGCCGAGGAGCTGTTTCAGATGAAAATAACCTTGAGCCCGGATGAGCTCAGTGAGAAAATCGCTCCAAAGATGAAGGCTATGACCATGCCCCTTGAAGTATTCGTTGAGCAGCTCGAAGAGATGGGGGTGGAGAAGGCGGTTATCTTCAATCTCGATGAGGAGACGCCGAGCGGGATACCCGGCTTGCCCAATGACTACTATGCGGACATTGTGAAAAAATATCCCGACACCTTTCACGGCATCGCCGGCATCGATCCCCTGAAGGGCATGGATGCGATACGTGAGATTCGGCGATGCTACGATCTCGGCCTCCGGGGAGTCGCCGTCCGCCCCTTCATGTTCGGCATCCCGCCGCATCACGCAAAGATGTACCCTATTTATGCGACCTGTATCGAGCTCGATATCCCGATATGGTTCCACCTCTCAATAAACTATTCAACGAATACCATGGAGGTGGAGCGGCCCATCTACCTTGACATTGTCGCTCAGGATTTCCCCGAGCTGAAGATGATTGCCGGCCACGGGGGGTGGCCCTGGGTGAACGAGATGGTCGCGGTGGCGTGGCGCAATCCCAACATCTACATTGACATTGCATCATATATTCCCAAGTACCTGATGATGCCGGGGAGCGGATGGGAACCGCTCATTAACATGGGCAATTCCATTCTGCAGGATCGAGTACTCTTCGGGTCCACCTGGCTCTTTATGGGATTGACCATTAAACAGCTTGCCGACGGCATGCGGGAGCTCCCCCTGAAAGAGGAGGTAAAGGAGAAGTGGCTCTACCACAATGCGAAGCGACTTTTCAAACTTTAAGAGAACCCTGCTACCTCTCCTCTTCAGAAAGTGCCCCGTATATGATACTCCACAAAAGTAAACGGTTCAGGAAATAACATGAAAGGCAAGAGTCACGTGCCTCACTGCTGACGAAGAAACCCCGGCAGAATGCCAGGGTCTTCAGTACGGTGTTTCATTCGTTTCTGATCGGTATTACAGCTCGTCACAGCCCTTATAGCATGCAATCTTCTTCGCTTCGCAGGCTGCAACCGATTTCGCGTTCTCCTTCGCCTCTTCTATGCAGCTATCGTAATTTGAGTCACACCCTGCCTGGCATGCCATTTTCTTGGGGTTACCGAGATTGGCACAGCCGATGGCGAATATACTTACAACACACAAAATACCAACTATCTTTTTCATACCGTCCTCCTGTTATGTAATTCGGTGAATATATCAGAAGAGGCTCCAATGTGCAACTTCTTTTTTATTCAGCGTTTCCCTCGCTTTACTCCCTGTCGCTCCTTTCGCACCTCACGCTGACTGCTCCGCGCATCACGCCGCATCGAGCGAAGAGTTCGCTGATGCTGCTTAATATCCCTTCTTATCTCACGCAGCTCTGTCTGCTTCCTGCGTTCACTCGAATACTTCTCCCCGGGACTTTCATTCGTCTCATCCTTTTTCAGTGTAACAGGCATTCCCTTTTTCTCATGATACCTCTTCTCAGACACTGTATCGGCAGAGATATCATCTTTATAACGAATGTTCTTATGCGTCGAATTCCGTACACCAAGAACTCGCAGCTCGTTGTCTTCGATATCGCTCTCCTCAATTGATTCAGTGATCCGATATCTCTTGCCCGATTGCGCCTTCGCTATTCTCCCCGAATGACACTGAATTTGCAATTCGCCATCTATCATAATTAATACCGACTCTCGTTCCGATGTCCTTAACAGAAATTCGGTGCCAATTGAATAAATTCGTGCCTGAGGAGTATTAAAGGAGTACTCTATCCTTGGATGATCATGAGGAAATACCGCATAAACCATCCCTCTCCCGAGGTCAAAGGAGAAGCGATACAGGTCTCGCTTCTTGCTGAAGTATCCTTCAGTAACCATTAAAGCCGTATTATCCAGAAGTGTTATGTCAAACGTATCAGGATAACTGAGCGTAACCTGTGAATGCATCTCGGTTCGTATCTCGGCGAGCTCGATTTCAAGTCGACGCTCTACCTTCTGTTTGTCAACATATACCCTTCCGTTGAAATCATTGACCGTAATTGAAACCGGTTGTACGGAATCACGCTGAAAGAGGAAAATCACTCCGGCGATAATAAGAAGGACAGCCATTGCCAGCACGGGCTTCCAGAGAATACCCTTTCGAGGTGGCAGTGCGCTCATCTCTCTTCGGAAGGATTGAGCAATTCGAGCTTCTACCGATGGAGAAGGAGCAAGAGAGCTATTGTCAGATGAATCGAGAAGTGCGCTGTAGCGCTCGTATTTCTCACGGCATGCATCACATCCGACGATGTGAGACTGTACAGCAGTCATCCCGGATTCTTCTCTCAGCAGGACAACATCAATGATCTTTTTTTCACGAGGATGCTTCTTCACCTCTAACCCCTCTACCCTGTTAGACAACCGAAAATCAGAAAATTGACATAAATGAATACCATCAGATGGCCTGATTTCTTCAGCGAATCCGAAAGATACGCCAGTACCCCTTTCAATCTTCGCCGAACTGTCCGTTCCGATTTTCCCGTATGTGCTGCTATTTCATCGAGACTCAAGTCGAGCTCTTTCTTCATAATGTAAATAGACCGCGATACTTCATCAACGTTCTTTAAAAGCGAATGGATAGCCTGATTGAGTTCTTTATAGGCAAGTGCTGTTGCTGGATTGTCATCGACAACAACCGCATCATTCTCAAGGGGGATGATATCGATTTTGCCTCGCCGCTTCAGATAGTTAACTGAGAGATTGTGGGCAGTACGATACAGGAAAGCCCTCACGCTTTGCTCACGGATCTCATGTTTGCGGGAATACTTAATCAAGTTGAGAAAACAGTCGTGCAGGATGTCCTCAGCGGTTTCTCGAGAGCCGATCAGCCGGTAAATATAAATATAGAGTTCCCGCTGCAAACTCTGATACAGCTCAATAATATACTCTTCGGATATCATCTTCACACAGAATGTATATATGAAATTTTAGTTGAAATCATAAAGAAATAAAATGGCATTCCCCGGCCGCTATCAGTGCTCGGGAGGGCCCATTCTTTACAGGACCTTTTCGGCGACCCCCTTAATTATCCTTTTCCTATCAGAAAAATGACCGGAAATCGAATTTCAAATGTACTATGTGGTGAATGCCAATTTTAACCGTTGATCAATAGACTTTAAAGCGAGGTGACCGTCAATGAAAAAATGGATTGTGTTTTTAACGATATTCATGATCACTGTCTCCAGCATCGCGCAGGAAAGTGAACGTGATGAGAACAAAGAACCCAAAGAAGTTCAAAAAGATGAGCAGAACAGAAATCAGTATCGCAACGAGAACAGCGAAAACACCCCTGAGAACGCTCAGCAGATCAGAAATAGACATCAATACAGAAGAGAAGTCCGGCAGGACGCGCGGAAAGAGATGAAAAAAACAATGCGGGAGGCGAAAAAAGCACACTGGGACAGATAATCCGTACTCAATGATCAGCGGTTATGTATGATAAGGTATTCTGTTGTAATCTGTATTTTTTTTATGATGTCGTTCCCCCTCTCGGGAACGACTTTCGATAAAGAAGGTTCTCAATGGCAATTCACCATTGGCGCACGGGGGAGCTCTTCGACCGGCATCTCCGAATCGAACATCTCCTATAATCCCTTTGTGCGTGCAAGGTTCATCCATGAGTACTTCAGCATATCGCCGGGGATACACCGTTTCATTCACTTTCAAACAACTGACGGATACAGTGACTACGACTACATCGACTTCAACCAGGCTGTTCTCGATGCCGATATCATTCTATTCGACCATGTAATCATTAATGGCGTGCTGAAGTACGCCGAAGGCGAATCAGCCTATCAGAGAAAAGAGTATCTTGTTGAGATCTCATTCGACTATCAGCAGTTCATTCTCATCGGCGAGTACAGTAGGGGGAAAACAGAATATCAATTCGACACCCTGGATGTTGAAATTGAAAATTCCGATTACTTCGCGGAGGTAGATTATCTCTTCTCGGACTCGATGAGCATTGATCTGAGCTACACCTACAGCAGCATCCGTTTTAAGAATCTAGAAAACACCTATGTGTGCAAGACTTTTCGCATCGGCACCATGCCTGAGATCTTCGATCGAACATATATCATTGCCGGTGTGAGCCTTGGTGTCGATTCGGACGAGTACATGATATCGGGATTTGATGGCGGCCTGAACATTTCCATCGGCAGCCATCTTAAACTACTATTTCTGTACCTCTTCTCCTATTATCATGCACCGGATCAACCCAATCGAATTGAGAGCACCGAACAGCCAATGAAAGGAAAAGAGAAGGAAACCGAAGATGGAAATCCCTATCTGAGCGAGGATCTGAGAGGGGAATCTTTTTCAACCCATCGGGTAAGTCTCGTAATGTCCTGTACCTTCTGACCTCCTCCTGCGCACATGATGCCCCTCCCCTCTTCTTTTTCGTGGTTGACGATGTCAACTTTTCACCATGACAGCTAAAACAGTTCAACTTCTCATCAGGGAGACCGACTGCATGTACCGCTTTGACGTTATGACATATCGGGGGGACACACCTTCGTGTTCACGGGAAGCCCAGATGCCAGAGGCTTCATATAACACAGCCTTCCTATCGCCTCTTCCGAATATGACAGTAAGCACAATCGTTTTTCGAATGACACGCGGTGCAGGCGGAAAGCCTTATCCTGGCTTTTCTGTCGTGGAAGTTCGGCGAACTTTTATCCAGCCAGCCCTGAGGATGGCGACTCCGATATGCCCTGCTCTTTGTGCTTACCCCGCGGGAGATATGGCAGTTCCTGCAAAACCGCTCAGAATGACAGGCCTTGCAGTTCTGCATTCTGGTTCTCGCCTCATACCGATGCGTGAGCTCAAAGTTCGCGGAATGGGTATTCAGGGGTTTCTTAATACCGCGATGGCAGCGGGTGCAGAAACCCTTTTCCGCATGGCAGGCATTGCACTCCTTGAGATTATTGTTCGCCTTAATCTTGTGCTGATTATTCCAATCGGAATAATGATCCTCGGGCATGGTGGGATTGAGATGGCAGAGCATACAATGTTTTGAGGCAGTTTCATTATCATGGCATTCAAAGCAATAATCCATCTTGGGCACCAGCTCGGTCTGTTTAAACTCGATTTTCTCATAGAGAACCGTATGGCATTCCTTGCAGCCGAGTCCTTGATCCTTTACGTGGAGCTGATGGTCGAATCGATATATCTGCCGATAGGGGAATCGGGTGACCTCTCCGTACCGGTCCTTTTTTTCGTGGCATTCATCACATCTTTCTGTGCCGGGAATATCCCGAGCGCCGTCTGTTGTCCTGCTCGTCTCAATATCCTTATGACAATCCTGGCAACTCATACCGCCGTCGATATGTGTCTTATGGGGAAAAGGAACTTTCTCCGTGTGACAGAGTGTGCAGGTTTTGGCAGCCATCTGATTATTATGGCATTCGAAACAGAGCTTCATCGGCGGGAAGGCACTCCCCGGCCTGAAAGGCTCGTTCAGAAGACCTGTATGGCATTTGGTACAGGGAACATTCTGCTGAATATGTATCTCGTGGTTGTATGCCAACCGATAGCGCGGAAGGGACTTCACAAACCCCAGATTCTTGAGTATGTCCTCCTCATGGCATTCTCCGACACAGGACTTCATATCGAGCAGGTTGACATCCTCGGCTTTGGTGCTGGAAGCTGCCGTGGGATGGCAATTCTTGCACTCGATACCCATCTCGAGATGCAGTTTATGGGGAAAGATCTTTCCCCCCTCGGAATACAGCAGTGCCGCACCACTGAAAACGATGAGCATGAGGGCGAAGATGTAATTGTTCAATGCCTTCATATCCTGTCCTGTATTAAAAGAGATACTTCGCCGAAATAAGCCCCCGTACATCATAGGCATATTTCGGATTATTGTAATACTCACCGGTAGCGGAGAGGAGCAGCCTGGTGAGTATATTCATATCGGCACCGAGTAATGCAAAATATGCCTGCGAGTATGAACTGGCAAGCTCATCCTCATAATAGAAGATTGTACCCCCCCCGGCCAGAATATTGAGTAGCGAAATCTTCCGCTTCAGTACTATTTGTGCAAGCGCCCGCTCACCTTCGGGCCCGGTAATATATTCTCCCGTGAGCTTAACGCCGAAACCGAACAGCTCGCGGTGCTCAAAGCTCCCTGAAACCTCATCCCCCTGCTTTCCATCGGCCTCGTAGAAGATTCGGCCATACTTCAGATCGAGAATCATGGCAGGGGTAATACTGTAGATGATCAGCGCGGACACCTCCTGGCTGCCGTAGGGCTCAAAATAGCTCCAGAAATAGGAGTCCTTGATATAGACCGGACGAATGTACTCATACTCCATAATGAGCGAAAGAGAATCCAGGGGATTCACCTGAGCGGCGGCAAGCATATTTGCCGGAGATGGCTCGATGAGATCATAGGTCCCATAGCCGTAGAACTTCACCCGCCGTGAAAAGAGCGTATCAAAATCAAAAGATGCATACTGCTCCGCAAGAGCACCTTCGTTATAGAGCATCTGATAGTTAAGGGTAAAAATGCCGATCCCCCGGGAAAAGAGATTAACTTTGGTGCCGCCGAGATAATCTCCCGTCCGCTGTTCGATGAGAAAATTTCTGTAATCAAAGCTGTTGAATCCGTAAGGATAGTTCTCATCTTCCAGATAATCATCGTTCACAATGAGCCCGCCGTACACGTCCAGGGTGAACCGGTTCTTCGAAACATTCATCCGGTACTCAATATTCCCACCATCATAATAGGTGTACGAAAGGTTGCTGACATCCATTATCCTGCCGCACTGCAGGCCCAGCTTATCGCTTGCCTGATAATCAATATATCCATAGAAGAGATTGAGATCAACCTGTTCCTCATCCTCATAGGTATTGCTCCGGTACGTTACTCTGTTGTTCGTATGGAAGCTCAATTTCTGTGAGAAGTCGATATCGAGAACAATGCTCTCATGGCCCCGGTAATAGGTCTCGGTTCCGGATAAATCCTCGTTCTCGGTACCGTATATATAAAAAGATGTATCTGAAAAACCGCTGATTTTCGGGAAGGACCAGAGCGAAGCATTCAGCAGGATTCCAAAGAAGACAATCCACAATGTTAATCGTATCCGTTTCATTCAATACAAAAACCGACTCACAAAAAAATTGAAGGCGAGCTCTTTATGGCTCTCAAATCATACCGGTCGTGATAGTCGAGCTCCCCGGGAAAGCCCGTATTCCCTCAGAACAGCTCCCGATGAGCCGTGTATTGATCAATCGCTGTATCCAAATCTCTTCACTCCACAATGCGGGGAGAAGTTAATTAAAAGGGTAATGCTGTCAAGGCATATACCACTAAAATATCCGATTGCGGCATTTCACCGCCATTGTACCAGCCACTACGGCAATGGTGGATTATACCAGGGATGGGCATCCCACCCGCCGTGACAGCCGGGACCGGTTGCCGTTCTGGTGCAGTTACCGGTGCTGTCATTATCCCAGCTCAGCTTGTAGCCTGTTGGATCCAGAAAAAATATCAGATCAACGGAACCGGGCCCGTAGGGAGGAGTATCCAGAACACCATTCAGGTGATGGGTATCAACGGTCGTATAACCATTATGACAAGACTCGCAACCGTCAACATTGGGATTACCTAAATGAAAGCTATGCTCCCCCTGAACATCCGGAACCGGATGATAGGTCGAATAGGCGCTGTCATGGCAGTTGCTGCATACCATGGGGCTGGAGGTAAACCAATCGTCATTTCCATGGCAGACGATTGATTGACAGGTACTGTATATCCATGAACCGGAATAGGCCGGATCAAAGGCGATAAGGGTTACCGGCGTCCCCGAGGGATCACCGTCATTCCACTCCCCATTGTTATGGGTACCCGCATTGCGATAGGTATAATGGCAGATTTCACACTGTATGTTCTCGAAAAAATCCTCGTGTTCTGTTGTGAGATGCACATCATGCTTGCCACCACTGGGAAGCGTTCCATCCCGCTCCACCGGATCGAATGTTCCGTCTCCCGAGACATGGCAACTTCTGCAGGTAAGCGGAGCGGTATCGTACCAATCGGGTGTTCCCGCACCGTGGCACCACAGGCTCCCACAGGTGCTCAGGAGGCATGACCAGGTGGCCCCGGGATAGTTTGATGAGTCGAATGAGACGAGCGCCACTGGCGGCACATCGGAACCCTTATCCCACTGTCCGTTATTATGAGTCGCAGCATCTCTATAGGTAAAATGACAGACCTCACAGCTGTAGCTCTTGTCATTTACATGCGTCACGTGCTTGCCGTTGATCCCGGTTCCGTTTCTCTCAAGGGGATCATAGGTGGCATCACCCGATACGTGGCAATCCCTGCATGTAATGGACACGGCAAACCAGTCGGGATTTCCCGCACCGTGACAGCTGAGGTTGTAGCAGGTGCTGTAGGTCCATGATGCGTCGGAATAATCGGGATGAAAAGCGATAATATCGATTGCCGGTCCACGGTCCACGGTACCGTTTTGATGAGTGACAATGCTCTTATAGTCATAGTGGCAGGTGATGCAGGAATAGCTCTTATCAGTGACGTGCCGTACATGCTTCCCTTTCGACAGCGGATCATAGGCACTGCCGGGAGCATGGCAGAAGGTACAGCCCTGCTCTACCGTGGTATTCCAGTCTACATCCCCGTGGCAACTCAGATTGCCGCAGAAGCCTGTTCCATTATTCCATGTGGCGCCCGGTTCCCCCTCAAAGGAGATGAGAAGTGCCGAGCCGTCGGTATCAAGATCACCGTTTTTATGGGTTGCTGCACTCCCGTAATCTAAATGACACTTGTCACAGTCGATGCTCTGATTGACGACATGCGCGGTGTGCTTCCCGTCGCTGCCAACTCCATTCAGGGTCAGGGGATCATAGGTCGTCCCCGGTGCATGACAGAGTGTACATCCCATCGATGTGGTGGTATACCAGTCGATGGTACCGTGACAGCTCAAATTGCTGCAGGTGCTCGAGCTATTGTCCCAGGCGGCACCCGGTTCAGTCTGAAAGAAAATCAGATTGGCGGTCAAATCGGTATCGAGCGTTCCGTCCCGATGCGTCGCCGTACTGCCATAGTTCAGATGGCACTTTTCGCAGTCGATGCTCTGATTGCTCACATGCGCGGTGTGCTTCCCGTCGCTGCCGGTCCCGTTCAGGGTCAGCGGATCATACATCGTTCCCGGCGCATGGCAGATAATGCATCCGAGCTGCTCCGCGGTGTACCAGTCCGCATTTCCGTGACAGCTCATATTATTGCACGTATTGAGTGAATTATTCCACGAAGCGCCGGGATCACTTTCGAAGTTAACGAGCGTTGCCAGCGGATTCCCCTTGTCGAGCTCACCATTTCTATGGGTATTGCTTATGCCATAATCGTAATGGCAGTACTCACAGTCAATGCTCTGATTGTAAACATGAGCGAAGTGCTTTCCCTTATCATCGGAGCCGTTTATGGTAATGGGATCGTTGACAGTCCCCGGGGCATGACAGAGCGCACAACCCATATAGCCGGTCGTGTTCCAGCCCACGCTCCCGTGACAGCTCATGTTATTGCATGCGCTTGAACTGTTATCCCAGAATCCGTTGGGATTGCTCTTCTGGTTAAAAAAAATGACAATACCACTTGCCTCAGAATCCGTTCTCGAATTATAGCCATTGATAACGCCATTCTTGTGAAGCGGGTGATCGGTATAGCCGTGATGGCAGTCGTTACAGCTGATATCAGTTGATGAGGTAAGGTGTACAGGGTGATTGCCGCTCACCGGTGAAAACTGGCCAAGAGGAGTAGCCGCGTGGCATCTCGATGCATCGCAATTTGCAACCTCCTCCTCATCGAAGGGAGCGCGTGAGGTGCATCCTGAATACACGAAATAGAAGAGAGGTACGATAAAAATTAGAATATGCAGAACTCGAACACTGCAGAGCTTATTTTCCCCTGTTGCTGGCACCACTATCCCGAAATATTTTAGAGTAGTATAAAGAGACGCTTTTCAATTACAGTTTGAAGGAAGTTACGATATAAGAAAATACCTCAAAGTTGTATTACAATCAAGGAGCGGTTTTTTGACAATTTTTTAAAAAAAATTACCCACTTCTGTCACGGTTCATGCGCTATTCGTTGCCGGAGCCCTTACCACATCTTGGTATCATTTCCCCCGACAGAATGACAACCAAGTCCAGACCTGGTACAGGAATTATTCGTATCACTCCATGTTAACTGATAGGTTGCCGGATCCTGAAAAATCACCAGATTGACTGAATCATTATCCAGATCACTGCTCCCATTTATATGGGTTAATAAATCTGCATAGCCATCATGACAGGTCATGCAGGTGCAACCATGACTGTCCAGATGGCTCTGATGCCTTCCCTGATCGGTCCCATAGGGATCGGGATAATAGGCACTATAGGATGAATTATGACAGCTCGTGCAGGCGAGCTGGGATGAGCTGTTCCAGATAGAATTGCCGTGACAGCCGAGATTGCTGCAGCTGCTGCTTCCGTTATCCCAGTCACCCCCGAAAAGGGGATCAAAGAAGACGACATCTGCTGAATCGAGCGTCCCATCCATATGGCTCTCCTGATCCCGATAGTCGAGGTGACAATACTCGCAGTTGAAAGAGAAACTGGCGCAATCCGAGTTCAGGTGAGCATCATGCTTTTCATAGGGAAGGGGATCGTAGAGGGAACCCGGGCTGTGGCAGTCAACACAGGAGAGCTCTCCAGCAGCATACCAGCTCACACTCCCGTGACAGTTCATGTTGTCGCAGGTGGCAGGTCCATTCGTCCAGGTCGCTCCGGGATTTTCAGGATTAAAAAATACAATATCGCCGTCAACCTGCAACTGCAGCACTGTATTGAAGCCATTAATAATACCATTCTTGTGCAGCGGGTGATCGGTATAATTATAGTGGCAGTCAGAGCAGTCAATCACCATAGCTGAATCGAGATGTACAGAATGCTTCCCACTGACTGGGGGGTATCCCTGTAATGGAGTCGACTCGTGACAACGTGAAGCATCACATCCGGATCGGGAATCCTGACCGATGATCGCCTCCTGCGATCGATAATCACTGCACAATGCGTGCGACATGAGGGGAAGAGCAATACAGAGAACAATTGCCACCCTTTTATGTGCTACAGCACGCATGCGATCACCATGCTCTTTCACTGCGGTATCCAATGTAGATAATCAATACATAGCTATAAATAATCTTTTTCATAACATATGCATTTATTTTGACATATGCCAAACACACTTTTTTTACCGTTTCATTTGTCAAGGATTATTATCAAATACCAAAGGGTTGCATCGCAGCAATAGAAAAAGGAACACACCCCGGAATCGTGAATACTTCTTCGTTTTATACAATTCGGCCCTGAAAAGCGGCCACAGATTTGAGAAGAAAAATAAAAAGGGGATTCAGATCCCTGAATCCCCCGCAAAGGAAAGTTCGTTGTTATGCGAACCCAAATATACCGAATTAATGTTTATGACAATCTGTACATGACCTCGGACCGGCATTCATCTTCACATGGCAGCCCTTACAGTTCTTGTGAATGGCATTCTTCCCAGCGGTTCCGGTGTGACATTTTGAGCAGGAATCTTTAACCGTTCCCTTGTGATGACACTGCTTACAACTGGTGATGCCCTTCGCTGCATGTTTCTGATGATTGTATACCGCAGATTTCTTGGTAGTTCCGATCTTCTTGACCTTTATGTTTCCTTGTGGAACAGCATAGAGGACAAGAGGTATGATAAACATTACAGCAGTTAAAAGGACAAAAAGCTTCTTTTTCACGAATAAGCCTCCATAAAAAAATTAAATCGTTCTTTTAATCCTTTCAGACGGAGATCAATGTTACATAAAAGCAAATCCTGTCAAGAAAATAATCTAAAAAAAGTCGTAAGCGAGCTGTACCCAAATCTGCACTGCTCTGCGCACAGAATGTTCCCCCGGGAAATGTATCATCCGGGCATAATATCAGAAACCGCATTGATGCGATCCGTGAGTTGCTTGAAGAGAATATCCTCATCCTCCAGATGCAGCGATACGGCGTTGTTGGGACAGAGCTCGACGCATCTCCCGCAGCCCTTACAGCTCTCGCCGGGAACCGCCACACCGTCCTGTATCTCTATTGCAGCAACAAAACAGTTTTCCACACAGATACCGCAGCCGTCGCACCGTTCCGGGTCAACCGAAACCGAAATACCCGGAAGACGCCTATATGCCCTATCAAGATTTGGCCCCCGCTTCTTCATATGTGTCCGATAAAGGCAGCAGCAATCGTCACAGAAGCAGATAAACATGAGCTCTCTGAAGGGGAAAAGCCCAAAGGCGAAGGGATCGATCCAGACATGGGCAATGTTTGCTATCAGGCCCGCCTCCGTTGCCCTCCGTACATGATCGCGTGCCTCCTCCTGCGAAGCCATCCTCCCGTGCGAGGGGTGTATCCGGCGAATGGCCGGTCCGAGTGCCATGCAGCCGATGCTCTTCGGATAATTTTTGCATTCAAGCAATCCCCGGCAAATACACTCATCGAGGATAAATATATCCTCAACCTTCGAGATAAGCCGCTCAAGGAGGCGACGGGGCACCGGTACGCTCTCCGGATATTTAACCTCAACATTAATCGGAATCGATGTAACCTCGTTATAGGGATACTTGAAGAAAGGATTGATAATCCACTTCAGGATGGGGAGCGAGCTCCATCGCTTTGCAGCAATAATGGTCGGCCATGAAAGCGTGACCATGAACTTTACCATTTTCTTTCCCGGTCCGAATCGTATCATAATCCGTTCCTTTCGTAAGGAGAGCTTCCGGGAGATCAGGAGATATCGATCATCCGATTGACACGTCCGATCACTTCATCGATAGCAGCGGCACTATCTTCAATCTCAGCATGCAACACCTCGGGGCAGAGGGAAACACATCTTCCGCATCCCTTGCAGAGCTGTTCATCCCACTGAACGGCATTCTCATTCAGTGTCAGCGCTTCCATGAAGCACTCATCAACACATTTCCCGCACCGAGTACATCGATCGGTCTCAACGCGAATACGAAGCCCCTTGAGTCGCACCATCGATTCAGCTGCCTCGGGGGGGAGATACTTACCCGAATTCAGGATGGTGCAGCAGCAGCGGCAACAGAGGCATATGGTAAGAAGCTTCCCCCGATCGCGAACCCCCCAGATATAATTATCTATCTTTACCCTGCCCATCATGGGGATAAGCCCGTCATCGACGGCTCTCCGGACATGGGCAATGGCCTCTTCTACGGAAACGTGATTCGCAATCCGCTCGTCAATCTCCTTCGCCCCCTCGCCGAGAAAAACACATCCAATATCAATGGGATGGTTGACGCACTGCAATGAATCGCGGCAGGTGCAGCGCTTGATAATGGCCCGGTGTGATGAACGGCGAATCAGCTCCACAACAATGAGCTCAGGCAGAAAAGTGCTCCCCGCGCCCTGAACGGTCTCATTGATCGGGATATAGGTAATGTTGAGATTCTTTTTTGAGAATGTTGGCAGGGCAACAAGCTTCACCAGCGGACCGATAACCGGGAGCTGAGTGGCCCGGGCGCTCAACCAGGTTATAGGCCATATCTTCGCTATTGCGGTAAGCCACCACGACGGTCTCCTCGACATAGAGATACCTCCTCAGCGGACAGTGAGAGACCTCTTTGCGGTCATCTGCAATGAATGAATCTCCCCTTCGAGCGATTGGCTCACTCAACCGCATGATTTCGCCAATGGTATCATTGCTGGAATCGGAAGTCAATCGGTTATCGATGACCATCCGTATTGCTTACCAGGCAATCTTTTTCGCAAGCAGCTCTTCGGTGGCATCAGCATTCAGCGGTTCGGAGATGTACATTCCCTGGGCATAATCGCATCCCATACTCCGTATCGTCTTCAGGTGATCCTCGGTTTCAATCCCCTCTGCGATAGTCAACATTCTGAGCTGACGGGCGAGATAGACGATTATGCGCACAATCTCCTCGCTCTCATCATCGACTCCCATCCACTTCACAAAGGATTGGTCTATTTTCAAAATATCAACGGGGAAATGTCTGAGATAGCTCAGTGATGAATAACCGGTACCGAAGTCATCCATACACAATATAAAATGCATCGCTTTCAATTTGAGAAGCATGATATTCGCCGACTGCATATCCTCCATCAATGCACTCTCTGTGATCTCAAACTTAATCATCTCAGGCTCAACGCTGTTCTCTATAACGATTCTCTCGATCCGCTCGGCAAGCTCCGGGTGAATAAATTGTACCGTTGACAGATTGACACTCAGTGTCAGGGGCGATCCATCAGAATATTTCCCGTGCCAATCTTTCAGTTGTCTGCTCCCCTCTCTGAGAACGTGAAATCCGATTGGAATAATGAGTCCGGTCTCCTCTGCATGAGGAATAAACTCATTGGGAGTTACTATTCCCTTAACGGGATGCTCCCAGCGACACAGCGCTTCGAAGCCGGTGATCCTGCCGCTCTGTATTGAGATGATCGGCTGATAATATGGTTTGAACTCCTGATTCTCGAGGGCACGTATCATCTCATCGGTTAAAAGATCCTTCTCATCCTCTCTTCCGGTTAAGTCCTCCTTCAGCTCCTGTGCGTTCCGTGTATCAATGAAAGCTCTCTCTCGGTACGACTGAGGGATCAACCGTTGATGGCATATCTCATTTTTAAATGATGAGATGAGAAAATTCGAAATCTGCCGGTTGCCGACCTCGCAAATATGATGGTTGCCGGCGTGTTCGATATCGACATTCGTCCTCGCATCATCGACAGTCTCGGAATTTCCGGAGAGGATCTCCTCTATCCTCGAAATCAGGAAACTTCTGTCACAGGGAAGTGTGACAAAATGATGAATTCCATGCTGAAGAGCCGAAATGAAGAACTCGATCCCTTCCCGGGGTGCACCAACAACAAGAAGAGGAATCTTGAGTGGAGCTACTTCACGCTGCAGAAATGAAAAGAAATCGATTGCAGTATCGCATTCATAATATGCCAGTACCAGATCGGGCGTATCATCACCCTGAAACGAACTCGTCGCATCCTCGAACATCCAGACGGAAACGAGATATCCCTGTGAGCACAGCAGCTCTTCAATCGGATACAAATTCGAAGGATAACACCCTATAAGAAGAATTCTCTTCCCTGATTCATCGACTTCTTTCATTATACGATTGCCATATTATACGGTAGTATCGAGTAAAAAATCATCATTTTTGAATCGAATAGATTGTAAGATTACATGTAATACTCGAATCAACGGCTTCATTATAGTACAGAGATAAAAAACCATCAATCAAATTATAGCAAGTCCCATAATTAAATCAACTAAAAACATGAGACACAAAAAAGAACGTCCACTTATTCATACTCTGGATATAACTGCGAGGTGCAAAAGTGAATTATGCAGTAGAGATCTGACCGATAAATCCAGCAGCGGAATAGCTGTACGTAATCCTGATGAAAATGCTTCTATTTTTATAATAAAAAAAATCCCTTATCGGCTGATAAGGGATTCGCAGTAGTATTAACAAATTCTTTTAAAGGGGAATATAGCCGACTTCCTTCACAATCTTCTGACCTTCGTCACTGAGAATAAAGTCAACAAAGGATTTCGCCTCTTCTGAATATTGATTCTCATTCACATACATGAAGAGCTTTCTGGATATCGGATACTTCCCGGACTTCCCATTCTCGATGGTGCCCTCGATGCTATTCACCATAAGAGGCTTGACGCTCTCACTGATGTAGCCGAATCCGATGTAGCCGATAGCCTTGGGATTTTCCGCAACAGCCGAGACAACCGCGCCGTTCGAAGCCTGAAGGAGCGCATCCTTTCTGACATCAGCTTTTTTCAGCACCAGCTTGTGCCACACTTCGTAGGTCCCGGAACTGGTATCACGGGAGATAACGACGATGTTCTCATCCTTTCCCCCAACCTGCTTCCAATTCGTTATTGATCCGTCGTAAATACCCTTCATCTGATCAAGGGTCAGGTTTTTCACTCCATTCGAAGGATGAACAACCGGTACTATCATGTCAAAGGCACAGACAATCTCCTTAATCTTCAGCCCCTTCTTCTGGGCTGCATCCAATTCCTTATCCTTCATCGCACGTGAAGCATTGGCGATATCGGTGGTACCGTCGAGCAGTGCCTTAATACCGTTCCCGGAGCCACTCCCCTCGATTGAAACGGAGATATCCTCCTTCTCCTTGAAAATCTCGGCAGCCTTCTGCGTAATCGGAAGAACCGTTGTTGAGCCCTTGACGACGACTTTCTTACCGCTCTCCCTCTTGCATCCGAAAAATGCCATAACTGAAACGGCAACAAGAGCGATAATCACTTTACCCATTAGTTTAGATCTCATAAAATGTGATCCTCCTTGCTATTAAATAGTAATTGATAAACTCCTCTTTCCTACATGCGACATGCATTACATTTCAGGAAATTACCCGCCCTCTGTGAATATTTTATAAAGATTTCTTTAATATTACATAAATTAACACTCAAAAAAGTTGTTGAACTCTTAAGCTTATACAATCTTATAGGTTTCGAGAACAGTAGCAACAAAGCTTCCGGTACTATTCCCTGTTGATTAATGCGCGTTTGAGGTGCAGAATGGAACTCTATCTCTTTGCTGTTATATTCCTCATTCTTCTGGCAATCATAGATCTCGTCGTCGGTGTAAGCAATGATGCTGTCAATTTCCTGAACTCATCAATCGGCTCCCGGGTCGCCCCCCGGTACATAATCATGATAATCGCCAGCCTGGGAATTTTGGCCGGTGTTACCTTCTCAAGCGGCATGATGGAAGTTGCGAGAAAGGGGATCTTTCACCCCGAATTTTTTACCATGCCGGAGATAATGGTCATCTTCCTCGCGGTAATGCTTACCGACATCCTGCTCCTCGATCTCTTTAATACCTTCGGACTGCCAACTTCGACAACCGTTTCGATTGTCTTCGAGCTCCTCGGTGCAGCGGTTGCCGTTTCGATCATCAAGATCAACATGACCGGCAGCAGCCTCTTCAGCCTTGTCAACTATATCAATACCGGCAAGGCCCTGGCAATCATCGCAGGTATTCTCCTTTCAATTGTTGTCGCCTTTTTCTTCGGTGCCCTCATACAGTTCATCTCACGACTCATATTCACCTTCGACTATCACCGTCGGCTCAGGCGCTACGGCGCCCTCTGGGGTGGCGTTGCCATGGCCATGATTACATACTTCATTTCGATCAAGGGCGCCAAGGGAGCATCATTCATGACAGAGGATATGGCCGGCTGGATCATGGCCAACACCTGGCTCATCCTCCTGGGGAGCTTTCTTTTCTTCACGATCATTTTTCAGCTGCTGATGATCATCTCCAATATCAACATATTCAAACCGATCGTTCTCATCGGCACCTTCGCGCTCGCAATGGCCTTTGCAGCAAATGACCTGGTGAACTTTATCGGCGTACCCCTTGCAGGATTAAATGCGTACCAGATTGCTCAAACCTTTGTGAATCCACTGACACTGCTCATGAAGCCGCTCGAGGGCCCTGTGCGCACCGAGACATACCTGCTGCTCATTGCGGGTCTCATTATGGTCATAACCCTCTGGGTATCGCGAAAGGCTCGAACCGTGACCAAAACGGAAATAGATCTCGGTCGGCAGGATGAGGGGGTCGAGCGGTTTGAATCAACCCCCTTCTCCCGAATTCTCGTCCGCATGGGATCGTCGCTCTTTGAGGGGATCAAAGGTCTCTTCCCGAAACGGGTGCACCAAACCGTTTCACGACGCATTGATCCTGCGTTCTATGAGGCGAGTCCCGCACTGAGCGGGAGCAAGGTTCCATCCTTCGATCTGCTTCGCGCCTCGGTTAATCTCATGGTTGCCAGTGCAGTTATTTCTTTTGCCACCTCCCTGAAGCTCCCCCTTTCAACAACCTATGTGACCTTCATGGTTGCCATGGGTTCTTCACTCTCGGATCAGGCCTGGGGAAGAGAGAGCGCAGTTTTTCGTATTACCGGTGTCCTTACCGTTATTGGTGGCTGGTTTTTTACCGCCTTTATGGCATTTACCCTGTCGCTCCTCTTAGCATCCGCAATATACTATTTTGAACTCTGGGCAATTATCCTGATAGCGGCCGGTTCGGTTTTTATTATCTGGCGGAATCATCACATTCACAAAAACCGGCTCGAGGCAGATGCAGCGCCCGAGGTGTATAATCTCAAGAAGATAAAGGATCCCATATACGCCGTCAATACCTCCTTTGAGCACAGCGGCATCTTCTTGAAGCTGGTGAACGAAACGCTCGACAAATGTCTCAAAGGGCTCTTCACCGAAGATCGGCAGGTGCTGAAGGAAGCCCGGAACGATACCAAGAAGGTTCAGCGATGGGCAAATATCATCATTGCGAACATCTTCAAGACGCTTCGACTTCTCAACAGAATGGATTTAAAAACCACCAAGAAGTACGCGAATATAATCAGCTCCCTCCAGGAAATTGCCGAAAGTCACCGGGATTCCATTCTGAAAGGGTACCTTCACGTCGAGAATCATCACAAGGGGCTGCTTGCGGTGCAGATGGAAGAGTTGCAGCAATTACACCGATGCGTCGCCGAGATTCTGGAAAGAACATCCCAGACGCTACTGAAAAAGGAGGTCATCGACCAGCAGTCAATAGACGATTCGAATAATAAGCTGAAAAGGCTCGTTCAGAAATTCGATAACAATCAGATCAAGAGAATACAGGACGATTCATCCAAAACCCGTCTGAGCATCCTCTTCTACGGGATAATGTGGGATATGCGAAAGATCGTCGACTCAACCCTCAATCTTCTTAAAATATTCAAGGAATCATTTGTCCTGCATAACCGGGATAAAATTTAAAATCCACTTTTCCCATTCAGATATCACCCTTCCCACTGATTCGTATTACAAAATCGCTCCTCTCTGCAATTCCCGATGTAAATTTAGGAAACAATTTCCCCTGATCACTATTCACTACTACACGGCGTTCCAGCGAATCTCATCGAAAATTAACAAAATCTTTACATTACCATTATATTTGTTTTAAATATTTTAAGAACTTTACATATGCGATAAATAATAGCTTTATGAGAGACATCCCTGTTATAATTCTTATGGGCAC
>CAZZCF010000061.1:0-23126 GCA_964652955.1 uncultured Leptospirales bacterium | reverse complement strand
GGTTCGTGTCAATTCTTGTTCGCAATTTTTGTAAAGAGCCATCGCAAGATCTCCATCAAGCAGCTTTCTCAAGTGCTCTTTTTTGCGCCTCAATAGCACGCTTGCTAATATAGTTTCGTTCTGTTATCCAGTCCTCGGTATACTCAATGAGATAACAAGTTACAAGTCGAATATATGATTCTCTGCTTGGGAATATTCCAACCACCCTCGTTCTTCTCCGGATCTCTTCATTGAGCCGTTCAAGGTTATTTGTCGATGATACCTTTCTTTTATCAAAGTGAGAGAATTGATAAAATTGCAATGAATCCTCAAGTCCTTCTTCAAGGCACAGTATAGCTTCCGGAAAGTGATCGCGATAATCATTTATGATATGCTCAGCATACTGTAACGCTTCTTTCCGATTCGGTTGATTCCATATCTCTCGAAGCCGAGCACCAAATTCCTTCTTATGCGCATGCGAAACATGGGCCATGATATTCCTCATGAAATGGACCTTGCATCGCTGCCAGGAACAATTCAAAAAATGATGGGGAATAGCCTTTTGAATACCCTTGTGAGCATCTGAAACTATCAGCCAGACCTTTTCAAGACCGCGTTCCTTCAGAGAACGGAATAATGTGCCCCATGTCTCCTGTGATTCCTCATACATCGGCTCTATGGCCAAAATCTCGCGTTTTCCGGCCATCGTAACGCCATAAACTACCAAAATAGCCATTGATACTACTCGGTGATTGTCTCTTATCTTCTCATACAAAGCATCAACCCAGAGAACCGGATATTCCTTCTCAAGAGACTTTGTACGAAATGCTTCAACCTGACTGTTCAGCTCCTTGTTAATTTCGGAAACCTGCCCTGCAGACATCCCTTCAATGCCCAGTGATTGGGCCAATCGCTCTATCTTCCGTGTCGACACTCCATTGATAAATGCTTCCTGAACAACCTGCAGCAAGGCTTGCTCAGAACGCTTCTTCTCATTTACAAAAAAGGGTATATAGCCACCATTGCGAAGTTTTGGCACCAGGAGATATACCGTTCCCAATCGAGTATCAAAACGACGTATTCGCGTACCTGAAAAATAGGTTGTGCGATTCTTGCTGTGTTTACCCTTCAGAGCTCCAACCTTTGCTGATGCCTCAATCTCCATCATTCTATGTGTTATCCACTTGAGCATCTCATACAACGGATCTTCCGTGCCGATAAATTGTAGTAGCAAATTCTCATAGTATTTGGTATCTTTCATACGAGCCATCGTTTTTACTCCTTCTCATAAGTAATGGGGTTTACTTATTTTTTCGGAGCATGCGATGGCTCTTCTTTCACATTAAATTGCGAACGTCATTGTACACAATCTTAATCCGTCACGGTTAGTAACCCGCTCCGGGTAAAAAATCATGTCAAGTGGCTTGACAAACGGGGAGCGCTTCCCTTCGACACTTCGACAAGCTCAGTGCATGCAAGCTCAGTGCATGCAAGCTCAGTGCATGCAAGCTCAGTGTATGCAAGCTCAGGGAACCGCTGCGATGAAAACGTCGCCTTCCCCCCGGGACGTTAGGCCGCCATTTTGAGCAGCCCCTCCATAATAAAAGTTTTGTACAATTACTAATAACGTATTGACTTGTGTAATAATATTTATTACATTGTATTAATAAATATGACAGAAGGTGCATCATGAGAGAAATTTTAAGCATAAGTATTGATTCACAATTAAAAAACAAAGTAGAACGTGCTGCAAAAAAATTTAATATTTCAAAAAGTGAATTGGTTAAAAATGCAATTAAAAAATATATATTACAACAGGAATTGGATGAAATACGAGAAACATTGATTCCATATGCCGAAAAAGCTGGTTTTTTTACTGATGAAGATATATTCAAAGAATTCTCATGAAAATTGTATTCGATACCAATGTGATATTATCTTCACTTGTTACCCAGGGTCTATCACACAGAGTTTTAAAAATATGTATAGATAATCATAAATTATTTATTTCAAAATGGATTATAAATGAGGTTATAGAAAAATTGGAATTAAAATTCACAATAAAAAAAAGTGAAATAAAAAGAATTAAAGAATTTGTATTAAATGCCTTTGAAACAATTGAGCCCAAGGGGGAAATCCCAACTGTTTGCAGAGATAAAGATGACAATAATATTTTACATTTAGCGGAATATTTAAATGCTGATGTTATTATTACAGGGGATAAAGATTTATTAGATTTAAAAAAATTTAATAAAACTATTATAATAACACCACGAATTTTCATGGAAGAACATTATAAAATAAAATAATATTATTTTTTTAGGCGGCTCAAAAAGGCGCCTAAACAGGCGTTAAAAGAAATTTGCCTTTGTCACCTTTTTTATTGACCAACTGCCAGGTGAATACTATTGTACTACAGGAAAAGAACTATGAAAAAAACTCTTATCGTGGCAGGATGTGCGGCAATCGCCCTCATCATGGGTGCCGCAAGCGTGCTGTTGGCCGTCCGGTACGCCGGGCAGAGGGGATGGATAGCAAACGGCGCATGGCGCACCAACCCATCCATCGGCATGGAAAATCTCGACATGTACTCGAAGGCGACCGTGGCCCTCATCTCGCTCATGTCCCTCAACCGATCGGAGGCGATATACTACTACACGGAGACCGACGACAGCGGAGAACCGCTGAGAGGCTCATGCGATTACCGGATCGAAGGGGAAGACATCGATGCACGGTGGTGGAGCGTCTCTCTCTACGGCTCCGATCAGTACCTGATAAAGAACAGCAAAAACCGGTTCTCCTTCAACCGCTCGATTTTGCGGGGAGCAACCGACGGCCGCTACACGGTCAGGCTCTCATCGCACCCGGAAGAGGGGAACTGGCTGCCGACAGAAAACGAAGAACAGCTCTACCTCTTTCTGCGCCTTTACAATCCCGGCAGTGACGTCCTAAACAATCCCTCGACGGTGCGGCTCCCCCGCATTATAAAGGAGGCCTGCCGGTGAAGAGAAAAATATTTTACCTGCTCATCATCCTCTGCCTGACCGCACTCTTCCATATCCTTATCGTCTATTTTCTGCCCACTCTTATCATGCACTACGTGGTATACCGGATTCAGAGCGATTTCAATGTCCCGGTCAACACGGTCTATCACAACGAGGTGGTGAACGCGGACACCCGCAAGGTCGTGAGGCCTTGCCCCGACCTCCTCTATTCGGGCCTGGCCTACGATGTCAGCAGGGGGCCGGTCCGAATCAGCTCGCCCGTCCCGCCATCGTACTGGTCGATCTCCTTTTTTGCCATGAACACGGACAACTTCCACGTGGTGAACGACAGATCGATCAGGGGGGGATTTGCCGAAGTGATCCTGGTCGACAGCGGCGCCTCATATCCGATCCCCGAAAACAGGAACATTGTCGTCGCTCCCAGCAGCCGAGGCGTGGTGCTCTTCCGCACACTCATAGACGACCCCGCCCGCCTTCCCCTTCTGATTGACTTCCAGAAGAGGGCGAAAGCCGAGGAGCTTTTTTGAGCCTGTCGAAGGGGTGCGGACGTGAAACTGCGCGAAGGCCGAAGTGCTTGAAATATTTTTTTCAGATTTATCCAGAATATTTTTCAGCATTCTAGATTGAGAAAAAATAATCTGCTCCAATTGATCATCATCGGAAACAGCAATCAATACCGCGGCAGGTCTGCCGTTTTTAGTAATAACTACCGCTCCCTTTTGGGATTCCTTTATATATTCACTTAATTTTGATTTTATTTCCGCGATGGAGGCGATCTTCATAGTTATATTTCCCTTTTCCCAATATACAATTTATCTTTTACTTTACACCCAACGGCCAATATTTTTTATCGATATATACTGCCCCCTGAGCCTGCCGAAGGTTGTACCTTCTACCCGCTGACTTCGAGTGCCTCAGGCAGCGGCTTTTTTTCGTAACGGAATTAACGCCGGTGGCTGAGGCACTCGAAGCCACCGCTTTCAAATCTCGATACGCTGTTGCAAGCGCAGGAAGCATATCATAATCCCCCCTAATTAAAGCTTCCTTTTTCTTCCGGTTCCACCCCTGCACCTGTTTTTCGCGATAAAACGCTTCGTCAATTCTCGAGTATTCTTCAAAATAAACCAACTCAACCGGCAACCGTTTTCTAGTATAATTTGCGCCTTCTCCGTTCTGATGCTCCCAAAGCCTTTTCTTAAGATTTTTTGTGCTTCCCGTATAATAAGTGTAGTCAACGCATTTTAAGATATACATGTAACCGGTCAATTTGCTATCCCTCCAGTCTCTTCTCACCCGGGTCAGAAGTCAGTATCTTCATCTGCTGGATGGCGATTTTATTGAGCATTATCAGCCTTTCCCCTTGCTCCTTAAATGCAAAAGTAAGGGTTCTTATGCAGCCCCAACTTGAGGTCGCATTCTGCGACCTCAAGATTTCCATCAATGGAGGAATGCACGCAGTATTGCATATATACGTTTTACCACCGCAATGATCAAAGAAATCCGCCGTTCTATTCCAAAATTTCTTATCCCGCTCTTACTTTATTATTCTATCTTTACATTATAAAACGAATTTGCAGGTGAAAAATTAAGCACACTTTTTGCATCCCCGTTGAATGGATCATAGGCGATGTTTCTTCCAACCTGTTCATTGCGACGGTTATTTTCCACGCCATATATTTCCGCGAATTCTTCATCCAGCATAACCTGAACATGTTCTATGGTATAAATCCGATTCCCAATGTCATCCATTCGATTTTTTTCGCTCATGCCCTTTTTCACCCGCATCGTTCGATTGTGTTTGACAGCCCGCTGCATTTGTGTTACATAACACTATTCTTTAATTATCCATGTTCGGCAGGCAGGCAACGGACCCGATAAACAAAAGTCCGGTCAGCGACATTGCAGGGGTCAGGCAGCGGGCCCTATAACGGCATGCCGAAATTTAACCGGAACACCGTGGAGGAGTAAAAATGACAGCGGGACTTGCCAACCTGATAAAAGAGGACAAGGAAGATATTATCGAACAGGCCGTGCGGTACGTGTGCCCGGGCAGAGTAGCGACCTTCCGCCAGCTGGGGACAGTGCCGGTCATGGGGAAGCGGGAAGGGAACTACTTCTGGGATCTGGACGGCCGCCGGCTCTTCGACGTGCACATCAACGGCGGCACCTATAATCTGGGGCATCGCAATCCCGAGGTCATCGCCGCACTGAAGGAAGCGCTGGATTATTTCGACATGGGCAACCACCATTTCGTTTCGAACGCCCGCACGAAGCTGGCGGAGGCTTTGGTGTCGTCAGCCGGGGAGCATATGCAGTACTGCGTGTTTACTCCCGGCGGCGCCGAGGCCATCGATGTGGCCATTCGGTCAGCCTGGCGCGCGACGAAACGGCGGAAGATTATTTCCTTTCTGGGATCATACCACGGCCACGGCGGGCTGGGACTGCGGGCGGGTGAAACCGATATGTCCCGGTTTTTTCTCCAGGATGCACCGGAGGACGAATTCGTCAAGGTCCCCTTCGACGATGTCGGCGCCATGAAAAATGCGCTCGAAGAGCATGAAGCAGCGGCGGTGCTCTGCGAGATGATCCCTGCTACCAGCGGTTTTCTCATGCCTTCGCCTGGTTATTATTCCGAAGTGATGAAACTGTGCCGGAAGGCCGGGGCGCTTTTCATCGCCGACGAGGTCCAGACCGGCCTTATGCGCACTGGCGAGATGTGGGCCTGCCAAGGCTACGGTATCGAGCCCGACATCCTGGTGACCGGCAAGGGGCTTTCCGGGGGCATCTACCCCATTTCCGCCGCGGTCCTTTCGAAGGAGGTGGGCGCCTGGCTCGCCGAGGACGGGTGGGGATACTCGTCCACTTTCGGCGGCTCCGAGCTGGGCTGCGTGGTGGCGCTCAAGGTGCTCGAGATCATCCAACGCCCCGCGGTGATCGACAATGTCCGCGCGACATCGTCGTTCCTGACTGAAGGGCTGGAGAAAATCAAATCGCGGCATCCTTTTCTGGTGGAGATACGGCAGAACGGTCTGGTGATAGGACTTCGGTTCGATAATCCCCTCGGTGGTGCTCTGATAACGGCCTGCGCATTCGAAACGGGGCTGTGGGCCTTTCCCGCAGGCTTCGACCGTTCGGTGCTGCAGTTCAAGCCTAACCTGCTGGTGGACCGGGCCGCCGCCGAAGAGGCCCTCTCTCTGCTGGAACGGTCCATCGATCTCTGCGAAAAAAAGTTCCTTGGCGACTCGCGGGAGTAAACCGGAAGGTATCCGCAACGTCCTCACCACGTTCGAAAAACAGGGAGATCTCTACGCGCCGGAGGCCGGGCCGCCGGCAGTCATCGACATGTGCTCCCCCATCACCGGGGTGAACGGGAAGGTGTACGCCTTCACCAAGCTCTGCTCTCTTTATATTTTTCTATCTGTTATTATAGTACGAATTTCCGGACGCAAAATAAGCATACTTTTTACCTTCCGTTTGAATAGGTTAGAGGGCGGTATTTTTTCTAACCTGCTCATCGAGGCGGTTGGTTTCCACGCCATATATTTCAGCAAGGTCTTCATCCAGCACAACCTGAACATTTCGTATGGTATAAATCCGTTTTTAAATGCCTTCCGACCGAATGATTTCTTTTTCACTCATGCCAGACCTCTCACTGAGACTGTCAATTGATTCACCTTCTACCCGCTGCCTTCGAGTGCCTCAGGCAGCAGTCTTTTTGCATCGGTATAGACGCCGGCGGTCCAATTTTTAACTTGAAATAAAGCGATATGATACTTAATACAAAGAGAGCAAGCAGCAGGACAGCGGCAACGGCAACCTGCCACTTCTTATTCAGTGAACCATCATCTGGCGCAGGAGGTGCGGAGTATGATATCGAAAAGATCGCTCGGCGCAATCCTATTCTTCATCTTCACCGCCTCGGCTCTCCCGGGAGCGATACGTGCGGAAACGGGGAAGAGAACTGTTGTCGATCTTTACCATCTCCTTCCCGGGAGTATCATCGGCTCCCGATACAGGCTCGCGCTCAGGGAGGGCGCCTGGTTTGCTGAAGATGAAGATGGCTGTTCCCGAAGCGCGATAGTGGACATACCAAACGGCTATATTAAAATCTCCGACGAGGGCACCGGCGGGGGATATCTGAGCAATCAGGAGATCGCCCTCTTCGTCGACGCGCGGGGAGAGCGCATGGTAGCCGTCAACATCTCCGGGTGCGAGACGGATATAGAACCTCACCTCTGCAGCTATCGCGGGCTGGAGCTCTTTCGTCTCGTCAACAACAGATGGGAAAGGATAACTGCGCGCGTCCTGCCGGAAATCACCCTGAAGAGATTCTTTGACAAAGGCTATGACCCGGAAAACGTGAACGAGCTGAAAGGGCTCATACGGGAGATAAAGGGAAAAAACGGCCTCCTGAGATATGTCCTTCCCCGCTACGGTACCGATCTCCGCGTAGCAATAAACCTTTCGCCATTCAGGCATCATCTGAAGCACGCCACGGGCGCAATTCATGAGAGCCTGAAGGGGATGATTACAAAAATTGCAAGAGAAGAGATAATCCTGCGCTGGAACAGGGAGAGGGGTGCATTTATTTCTCCTTCGTTTACTGCGGGGTGGTACTGAAGAGGGCCCGTTGAACTCTGGCAGGAGGTATGCAAAGGAATCAATTGCGCATCAAAACGTTTGGATCTGGCGGTATTCCCCAGTATATCTGCCAGCATATTACATTATCGATGACTTTTCGAATGAGAATATAATTACAATAGTAATAGTTATTGGTACTTCCCTTTTCCCTAACTACTTCATCAAGATATATCAAAACAGCATAAGCAAGTATTAAAGAAACAGACATCTTGAAAAACTTCCTCAAATCCTGACAGTATTCATACTCATACTCATTGAAAACAATGTTAACTCTACTCCAGTTCTCTTTCAGATCCCTTTCCTGATATTTCACTCTTGAATTCGCTTTAATCATTTTTCCATTATCATTCATAACTTTCTGAATCAGCAGTTTAATTATGGAAGATCTTGATCTGCCAGACATTCCTTCACCCGCATCCAACCTGTAAAGAATGTTTTTGTGCACGTACAAGGTAGTTGCTATACGCATTATATTCTCCTGATGAACACAGTCTATTCTGAATACGATTTGTTTAAGATAAATATAAAGAGATAATAAATATGGAACACAGTACGGCGCGGACACGGACATCAGGCGGTAGCACCTGATCGACTATGAAACCAGATGTCTAAACAAAATTATCTATTGACAATAATTCCAGCAGATACTATCATCCTGGGAAAAATCGTTAAAAATCTTTCACGGCTACATCAATCACACTGAAGGAGTTTTATCACCATGAAAAAAAGTATGTTCATTGTTTTTATAGCAGCGCTCGCCCTCCTCTTCTCCTGCGAAACGGGGCAGAAGAAGGCAGACAAGATCAAGGAAGGGATGGGCAAGATCTACTGGAAAGACGGATCCGTCAAAGGCGAAGGGCCCTTCAAGAATTATCAACCTGAGGGAAAATGGACGCTGTTTCATAAGGGGACTCGAATAAAGCTTGCCGAAGGAAACTACCGTATGGGCAAACAGGAGGGAAAGTGGATATTTTTCCATAAAAACGGCCAGAAGAGCGCCGAGGGGAGTTTTCAGGAGGACCAGAAGGTCGGTGAGTGGGTCCGCTACTACGATACCGGGGAGGTTCTCGCTAAGGAGAACTATGTCATTACCGAAATAGAGGTTGCCGGCTTTAAGCAGAAGATCGGCGGCATTGAAGGTGTCAAGCAAGCCTTTTATAAATCAGGCAGAGTGAAGAGCGAGGATGAGTTTCGGCGGGGATTGAAAAACGGCATCAGCAGGGAGTACTTCGAAGACGGCAAGCCGAAGGAGTTCGCAGAATACAGGGACAACAAGTACGACGGCAAAGTCAACAAGTTCTGGCTTACCGGAAAGCCGAAAGAGCAGTCCTTTTATGTCAACGGTGTTCGAAGCGGAAAGCTGAAGGCCTTTCATCCGAACGGCGCCCCGCATATCGAGGGTCAGTTCACCGATGGATTGATGTCCGGTGTATGGCAATTCTATGCGCCCGACCGGCGATTGCAGAAGGAGGGGAGTTACGCCATTCAAACAATCGGCAGCGGTGCGAAAGCGAAGAAGACCTCAAAGGAATCCGGTTTCTGGACCTTTTACGAATATGATAACGGGCGACGGATGAAAGCCATGGAGCTTACCCTGAATGGCGGTATGGTTCAGGGGACGTGCCGTCTCTACGAAAAGGGAACGCTTGTCGGAGAGGGGGAGATGACAGGGATACCCAAGGCGTATTACGATATACTGAAAAATAATTCGCGGGTCGGGACCATCGAGGCGGCTGAAGTGCCACCGGATAACCCGGCACAGAATATCACCCACCGGTGGACCGGAAAGTGGAGAGTGCCCAAGATAAACGGGAAATGGACCGGATACTATCCGAACGGGAAAAAGAAATCCGAGGCCACCTATATGATGAACAAGATGAACGGAAAGTTTGTTGAATACTATCCCAACGGAAAGACAAAAGCTACCGGGGAGTATATGAACAACAAGAAAAACGGGGAGTGGAAGTTCTACAATCCTGACGGCTCCCTCGATGCCGCCCGTTCCGGGAGGTATATGCTGGACAAAAAATCGAAATTCTAGTCAAACCGACTCAACCACTGAAATCAATGTAGAACATCCCGTCCCTGCGGCGGGGTGTTCTTTTTGCAGAGTGCCACTTTTCAAATTCAAGCCCGGCCGTTTGCAGAAGATCATCGTGAAGTGGAAACAAAATTTCTTTTTAATTGACATTTTCATCCGATGAGATAGTGTAGCTATGCGTTTCAGAGAAGATCAATCAAATCGAGAGCTGCTCGATGAAAAGCATTCGGGGAAGATGTGAGAAGTCAAAGGAACAACAATCAGGAGACATGAGATGAAATTCGTTCTCCTCGGCCCCCCCGCTTCGGGGAAAGATACTCAGGCGGAGAAGCTCAAGAAGAAGTTTGAAATTCCGCATCTCTCCCTCATGAACATGCTCCAGGATGAGATTTCACAAAAAACCGATTATGGGAAGATGATCAAACCGTATCTGGAGCGGGGCGACCTTGAATTCGATGATCTCATCACCGACTTCATACTCAACCACATCGACAAAAACTGCTCTGCCGGATTCATACTCGACGGCTTCCCCCGAACAATTTCCCAGGCCGAGAAGCTCCACGAGAAGCACACTATCGTCGCAGCGATACTGCTCGATGTTCCGGAAGATGAGATCATTCAGCGGATAACGACACGCCGATTCTGCAAGAAATGCAACAAAACCTATCATATGAAGATCAATCCCCCCCGGGCAGAGAGTTTCTGCGATCTCTGCGGTGAAAAGCTGAGCAGGAGAAAGGAGGATTCACCGAAAAGGGTAAAGAAGCGGCTCAAAGCCTGGTACGACGATACGAAACCGATTATCGATTTTTACCGGAAGATCGGTGTGCTCTATCGGGTGGACGGACGGGGAGCGCCCGAGTTTATCTTCAATGAAATCCTGAATATTATGTAAGGGGCGAGCGCGCAACGGCGCACCTACTTGAAAAGCGAATCAGTCTTCTCCTTCATCATGCGAAGCAGTCCCCGATATCGCTTCACCGAATGCTTCATCAGCTCCTTCCCGTCATCCTTAACTTTCCCCTCAGGGCTCACTCGATCCCGGTATCGGTTTTCACGGTGTTTGCGCTGTGATGCATCGGTCACCGGTGTATCCCGGCTATCGACGTTCTTCACGGGAAGGGAGGAGAAATCTCGGCGGGCGCTGTTCAGCACGGTTCGTTCATCCTCCGGCGAGCGGCGATCCGCTCTTTTCGATGCCGCGTTCTTCTTTTCGCTCCTCTTCTCGGAAACCCGGTCACCGGAATGCTCATTCCGCTGCACGCGATAGTGCACCGTATCGCCCTTCCGGTACCGCCACCACTGCTCATCCCTGATTGTCGTATCGCTCGAGAAGAACCATCTGTTCTTCAGAAGGCGGGGCTGCTCCGGTTGCGTCTTCCGAACCGAATCACGGCGATTGTCCTCGCTCTTCACGGCAATAACGTGCTCGGGGGGGTTCGCTGCGACGAGAGCCGGTTTCTCCTTCCGGATTCTCGAGCGCGCAACAGGTTTTTCGACGGCAACCCTTCGCTCTCTGACGATGCGCTCAATCTTCTTCATCGGCTCTTCGACCGTCTTCACGGCGGCATCCTGACTCCGAGCGGGCTTTTGGTGTTTCGTCACCGAAGCGAGGCGGCGATCGGCCGGAGCTGAACGCACAATGCGGGCAAAGGCCGCCTTCCGGCTCCTCCGGGTAATCATATAGCGGGGTACCTCATAGGGATGAGCGTACTCGGAGAGGGGAAGACGGGCTGTTCTCCCCCGAATGGTCATGGCGTATGAATACCCGGCCTCCCGCAAGTGCCCGAACACCTCCTTGATATACAGACCGTAAGGATAGACGAAGACGCGGATGGGCACCCCCAGCTTCTTCTCCAGAACCGATTTCGTCTTGAAGATCTCATTTAGATACGCATTGCGATCGCGTCGATAGAGGCGCCTGTTCATCTTGCGATGATAATACCCGTGCGCGGCAATCTCACATCCGTCGCGGGAGAGCTCCTTCACCTGCTTCCAGGTGAGCGCGGATTTTTTCCTGCCGAGCACCGATACGAAAAGAGCGAGGAGCGGCCGTATCCCCATCGGTTTCAGCACCTCGGTATACGCCCGGTACACGCTCCGATTCCCGTCATCGATGGTGATGAGGATATTCTTCGTGCCTGAAACTTTTCCCTCAACGATATCGGAAAAGGTAACAAAGGTATATCCGCGCTCCTTGAAGTATGTGATCTGCTCCCGGAGCTCGGAAAGGGAAAAGTCGTACCGGGATATCTTCCCGTCGATAAAGGTGTGATATCCGAGAATCCCGACGGATCCCGCCGCGAAAGCGGGCATCTGCAGGAGGAGCAGGAATGATAGGGCAACCGCTAATCTCATTCAGATATATGATATCTCCGTTTCTGATACTGTTCACGCCGCGCAACCGATACTATCATCATCCGGGATCTCTACGTGAAGTATCGGACGGCATTCCGGAAGATGCGAAATCCTTCACCCTCCTCGGGAACAGTGCCTCCCTCCCTTCGAATGCGCTCCGCAATGGCGGTCCAGTCATCCCGATGGGTGAAGAGGATGTTCCTCTCCGGGTGCGGCATCATCCCCAGAATGCGGCCGCTTCGGTCAGCAAGCGCTGCAATGTCGTTCAGGGAGCCGTTCGGATTAGAGGGAAACTCCCCGTTCGCAGGGCTCCCGTCAGGCTTCACATATCGCATGACGACCAGCCCCTCCTCCTCGAGCTGCTTGAGAGTCACTTCCGGCGCGTAGAAGCTCCCCTCTCCGTGAGCAACGGGGATGTGCAGCGCTTCAATCCCTTCAGCGAATACCGATCGAGCTCCCCGCTCAATTTTCAGATCCACCCAGCGGCACTCATAACGAGATGACCTATTGCGCTCGAGTGAAACCTCGGGATGGCCGAGCCGCTGCTCAAGCGCCGGCACGAGGCCGATGTTCACCATGACCTGAAATCCGTTGCAGATGCCGAGTATAAGCGTATCGCGCTCCACGAATCCATTGAACTCATCGATGAGGTTGTTCTTAATCCGATTCGCCAGCGCCTTGCCGCTCCCCATATCATCTCCGTAAGAAAAACCACCCGGAAAGACGAAGATCTGATAGCCGCTCAGGAATTCCGGGCGTGAGATGATATCGTTGATATGCACGATATGGGCAGCGGCTCCCGCCCGCTCGAAGGCATACCGGGTCTCATCATCACAGTTAATGCCGTATCCCGTCAGGACCAGCACTCGCGGTTTTGCCATTCTTGCAACTCCAGAAGTGATCGGGACCAGCAGGTCACGTCGGCCGCTGCCGGCGCTCCCCCGAATCCCGCCTGTGTTTAGAAATCCTTGAAGACATCCTTATAGGAATCAAGCAGCCGGCGAATGCTCGTCCTGATACTACTATCGGCAGCTCCTCCCCGAATCGTAACCTCTTCACCTTCGGTTACCACCCCCAGCCTGCCAGTGGCACAGCCGCGCATGCACGCCTCAAAGTCACGGCTGTTGCCGGGGGCAACCGTTACCAGGAGGCGCCCCTGTGATTCGGAGTAGAGCACCGAGTCATCTCGCATCGGCCTGTGAAGAGGAACCTTCGCCAGCTCGACATCACACCCCTTCATGCCCGCCATCGCGGATTTCGCCAGCGCCACACCGAGGCCCCCCCGTTCAACGCTTATGCTCGACGCGATTATTCCCATCTTCATGGCCTCTTCGAAGGCGCGATACAGAATGATATTCCTCCGCGCATCGACCTTCGGAACCGTTTCGCCGATATACCGCTCGCCCGAGAGCCGCTCGCCCATCCTGGCGAGGAACTCGCTGCCGCCGAGCTCTTCATCGGTGCTCCCCACAATATAGATCACATCTCCGGGGAACTTAAAATCGATCGTCTGGCACCGGTATACATCCGCTACGATGCCGATGGATGAAATGAGGAGTGTCGGCGGCACCGATATCATCACCTCGTTGAAGTGCTCATCGTACCCCTTGAAATCGTTGAACATGCTGTCCTTTCCGGAGATAAAGGGGGTGCCGTAGGCGACCGCATAATCGTAGCAGGCGCGTGCCGCCTCCTTGAGCTGTCCCAGCCGCTCGGGACTGTTGGAATCACACCAGCAGAAGTTGTCAAGGAGGGCAAGCCGATCGAGGGTGCCCCCTACCGCAATGATGTTTCGTATCGCAGTGTCGATGGAGCATCCCGCCATATCGTACATGTCGATATCGCCGTAAGAGGGGTACACCCCCTGTGAGAGGGCAACACCCCGGCGTGAATCGAGCACCGGCCTGATGACGGTTGCATTCCCGTTGACCTTCCCCCTCCCCTGCAGCGGCTTAATCACCGAGTTCGCCTGCACCTCGTGATCGTACTGACAGGAGATGAACTCGAAGCTCGCCGTGTTCAAACGCCCTACCATGTCAACGAGGAGCTCACTCATATCCTCCGGAAGGGGAAAGGGGGGATATCCGCGTGTATCCTTTCGATACGTTGTCCGGAGCACTTTCTGTGGTAATCCCTCGTGGAGAAAGTGCATGTCGAGATCAAAAACCCTCTTCCCGCGGTAGGTGACGATACCCCTCCCGCTATCGGTAAACCGGCCGATTAACACCGCTTCCACGCCCCGCCGCTCCATGAGCGCCAGAAACTCCTCAAGCGCCTCCTCCGGTACGGCCAGGGTCATCCGTTCCTGCGATTCACTGACCCATATCTGCCAGGGTGCGAGGCCGGGATACTTCAGGGGGACCCGGTCAAGCTCCACCTCGAAGCCGCCGGATTCCCGCGCCATCTCCGCTACCGAGCAGGACAGCCCCCCCGCACCGTTATCAGTTATCGAGTGAAAGAGCCCCCGTTCACGCGCTTCCTTGACGATTGCATCGGAGAGCTTTTTCTGCGTTATGGGATCGCCAATCTGCACTGCCGTCGCCGGGCTCCCCGAGGTGAGCGCTTCCGAGGAGAAGGTTGCTCCGTGTATGCCATCTTTCCCGACTCTGCCACCCACCATCACCACACAGTCACCCGGCATCGCCTTCTTCTGAACGGACACCCGCCCCTGTACCGTTCGGGGGATGAGCCCGACGGTGCCGACGAAAACGAGCGGTTTTCCCCTATACCTATCATCGAAGTATAGAAATCCCTGCGGCGTGGGGATGCCGGAGCAGTTCCCCCCGACATTCACTCCGTAGACCACGCCCTCCATAATCCGCCGCGGCGACATCAGCCGCGACTCCTTGTTCCGCTCGCGATAGAGGGGGCGCTCGTCGAAGGGATTGCCGAAGCAGAAACCGTACCGGTTGGCTATCGGCTTTGATGCGAGGCCGAAACCGATGGCATCCCGGTTCACTCCCACAATACCGGTGATGGCACCGCCGAATGGATCCAGCGCGCTGGGGCTGTTATGCGTCTCAACCTTATCCGAGACGACGTACTCCTCATCGAATGCAATGCCCCCCGAATTATCGGCAAAGACAGAAACACAGAAATCACCCCTTCCCTTCTCCCGGCGTACCCGCTGCGTTGCTTCCTGTATATATGCCTTGAAGATACCCTCATCGATCTCATCCATCGATGCTGCAAAGATGGTGTGCTTGCAGTGCTCGCTCCAGGTCTGTGCAATCGACTCCAGCTCCACATCGGTCGGATTTCTCTTCTCGGTGTTGTGAAAGTAATTCCTGATGGCGTCCATCGAGAGCATATCGAGGGCGAGGGGACCGCGTCGTGTTCCATCCTCATCGGGTATTCCCTCCTTCCCGAGTCTTATGAGCTCCTCGTCCGGAACGGAGAGATCGATCTCGTCAGCTTCGGACCGTTCGGCTATTCTGACAAGGGGGAGCTCATTCCCCAGCCCGCGGTTCTCCTGGTATTCGGCAGAGGAGAGAACGATCATCCGCTGAATAAGGGGATTATGCAGCTCATGGCCGATCTGCTCCGCATCACTCCTGTCGAAGGAGCCCTCCAGGAAATAGGCAATCGACGTAAAGACCGATTTTTCGGGATCGAGTTGTATCGAGAGGAGATCCTCGATCGATTCTCTCGCGGTATGCGCAACATTATCGGTAACCCCGGGCAGAAAACCGATTTCAATAACGTAATCAAATTGCCCCGGGGAATAAGGCTGGTTTATCGTAAACCCCTGCGTGACCGGCTGTGTGAATATCTCGGCTACCCGAACGGCATCCTGCGGGTCGAGATCGACGTTGATGAGATAGTTATCGGTCAGTGAGACCGCGTTGAGGTGGAAACCGAGCCTTCTCAGCTTCTTCAGCAGCACGAGCCCCCTGCTGTCGCTTATTCGCGAGTACACCTCGATTCGGTACTGTGCGCGCTCCATGTTCCCCCTTCCCCTGTGATAACGATTCTACCCGGCAATGCCTGTAGCAGCACTCCTCGTACCGAAAGAGAAGCTGTCTATGAGCACTGAAGGGATACACTATGGAATAGCGCGTCAATGCAATATGTCCAGAACTTTTCTCCTCGCCTCCCGGCGTGGTACCGCTGAAGAGCTGCGGGGAAAACATTAATCCGGTACGTCAATCCTCACCGTTCTGCATCGGCAGTGGCGATAGATTCCGCTCACTCCGCCCGTATGACAATACCGGAAACGGGCGAGAGACCGCGGGTCGTCACCGATCCCGGCGACTCCTTGCCGGTATGGCCCTTCTTAACGTACAGATGCACGTAGTAGAGGCCCGGCTGCGATGTCTTGAAAGAAACCGTGAAGCGCTTCGTGCTATCATCGTAATTGAGATCCCAGAAGGCTTTGCTCACCACGCGATTGCCGGTATAATCGGGATAGGCGCCCTTGCTGCTAAGCTCGGCAGGTGTCATGGGACGGGGAAAGTTTTCATAGTACACGGTCAGGAAGAAGAGCCCGTAATCGGGCACGGTAACTTTACCCGAGAGGGTAACCTGGTCACCGGCATTCACCTTCGTGTTGACGGGATCGAATTCGAGATACTTGTCGACGAACTCCTCATAGTATCTGAAATGGCCGCCGGTCATCGAAAAGCCCAGCCCCACATGCGTATGCCATGAATTGAGAATGTTTTTGCGGTGGCCATCATAGGGCGGCCGTTCATTATACATCGCCATGTGCCGCTCGATACAGTACTTCAAAACACTCTGATAGCTCTTTTCGGGTATCGATCCCCACACAGAGGAAGCATTCTCCGAAACGTGATGCACCCCTCCGGCAAAGGCATAGCGGTGATAGGGCTTCTCTCCGCGCAGATTCCAGTGGCCGTGATATTTGCCGTTGGCCGCTTCCGAAGCCGTCATGCTGGCAACCCGACAGGCAAAGATATCGAGCTTCACCGGTTTCAGCCCGTGCCGTGTGCGGTTCTTATTGATGACATCGAGCACTTCCAGCTTGAGCTTCAGAGTCGTTGTATTATCCTTGTATGCAGCGAGCCGCTTCTCCTGCTCGTTCTCCTGTACAAGCTGCTGTAAATCAGTATCTGAATATGCGGTAAGCTGCGCACCGGAGAGGAATGATATCGCCATTCCTGATACGATGATCCAGATCAATCTTTTCGACGGCATACTGCTCCCTCCTTTGCGATTGTAGTATTAATTAAGGAATCTCTGAAAAATGTGATTTTTGAGATACATCTCAATAAATTTCATAGTGAAAACCTTGAAATAAAATGAATAAAAGTACCATTGACTACTCTCGTGTAAATGGCAAAAATATCTCAATGAGCAGGTGACCAACACGATGTTGGAAATGTCGCCGTTGCCAAGGAAGGCAAGGAGGCGACCAGCACGGCCGGAAATTTGACATCCGTGTCATTTCCGGCATTTCTCACATCGTGTGAGTCAGAAGCTGCCGCAGCCCCTGAATCCAGGGATGGCAGCGCCTTGTGTACATCCTGTACGGCGCTGCATTCGAACATCCTGTTCAGCAGACTATTCGGGGCGGAGCGAATGCCACGTGGCTCCAATGCAATTGGAGGCACGTCCCCTCGATATTTTGCCATAATATAACAAAACGAAATCAATCATGAATTTTGCAGATGTTCCTTATTACCAAAAAGGTTCGGAAAAACAGTTTTAATGCACGTATTCACACAGCGGTTTTCATTGAGGATTTCTGTATCGTGCAAGTGTGATTAAAATGATTACTGTCGAGAGCGGGAGAGGGAGCAGGAATCGTGTCGGAAAGCGTACCGCAACTCATTTATCCTCATCGCCCTCGCCTTCTTTCCCCTTCTTCTCAAAGAAGTCAGAGAACTCGCTGAGGGCCCCCTCCTTAAATTCGGACTTCATTGCGGCAATATTCTCCTTTTGTATCTCTTCGTAGATCTCTTTCCGGTGAACGGTGATCCGCTTGGGCGCTTTTATACCGAGTTTAACCTGATCTCCCTTGATATCGATGACCACAACCTCTATTGAATCACCAATCATGATGCTCTCATTCACTCTTCTGGCTAATACCAACATAACCCTATTCCTCGCTGCTGGAAGCTTTTTTTATTTCTTCAAGAATTATATGTCTCACCCGGTATTTTTCACTCAGCGATATGGCCTGCTTGCCAATTCTCTTTCGTGAATTAATTATTATCGGCCCCTGCAGGTTCGCGGTCATCCCGCCAGGATTGTCAGCGGGAATGGTCACAATGCAAAATACCAGCAACTCCTCGGGTGTCTCGGCCTGAACCGCCTCAAGATCACTCTGAGAGATGACGAGCTCATACTGAATGAGAAAATCGATGGGCCGTATTATTATGAAAGCAAGTTCCGGTTCTGATAATGCCTGCATCCATTTGAAGGGCGATTTCTCCGTTGAATCGAGGATTACGAATTTCTTGACATAGTCAAATCCTAAAATCCCCTCGGGGAAATCAATAATTTGCTTCTCTTCGACCTCAATCTCGCCATGCGGTCTTGTTTTAACTTTAACACCCACGGCTCTTCCCCTCCACCAAAAAAATAATGAGATGACACGATACCAATGACGGCAGTAACAATTCGCCGGCGAAATGAATGAGGAATATCCCGTCACTGTCTCTGCGGATACCCCTATGATATAGTGCCTCTGTACAGATTATATGTCAACAACTATACACCGCCTGCGGGGAAACCGCGTCCTCGTTGCGGATGCCTCGTGAAGGGGTGCTGAGAAGAAAAGGAGATGATGATGTCGTTATCGCAGGAAATCCATGAGCGTGGGACGTATCGTCCGCGCGCCGACCGCGAGCGCATACTGGTGAACGGCCTCGAGCCACTTGAAGTTCATGACCGTCTCGGCAACATCGATACCCTCGGTCTTCGAAATCATCTCGAGAACGGTAGCCTTGCTGTACTCCGTTCGCTTTGCCAGTTCCGCAATTCGATTCTGCTTGGCGCCAACCGCCGAAACGTGTCTGAGAATGTTATCCAGCGCCATATCGAGCAGGCCGAGGTCCCGCCCGCCAACGAGCTCCTGATCACCGCGTACCAGATCATCACGGAGCTGAATGACCATCTCGAATACGGACATTCCATCAACGGTTACGGTCGGATCGATGTTGTTCGGCGGATTGGGGAACTCGGGATTGATCAGTCCGAGGTCCTTGAAAACCCTTCCGCTCTCAACATCCTCGAGCCATATCTGATGAGGCGTCGTGGTCTCCAGTATCAGATTGTTCCTCCCCCCTTTCGACGCGCGGAGGCTCAACCCTGCATTGTTTATCTTATCGATGATGATTTCGAGATTATCACCGGCAGATATGGTAATCTCCTTCCCGTCGATTCGTATGGCCTGATTCGTCTCGGAAATATACTCGGCTGAATCCTTGTTCGAGGTGAGAATCTGATTGGTCGCCCAGAAGACCTTATTGCCGGGAATGCTGACCTCTATAAATTCACCCTTCGCAACCTCGCGGAGAATCTCCCCGATGTTCCCGCGATACTCGGCACCGGTCATCGCATCACCCTGATTCCCCGCCGTGAGCGTTTGATATATCGCGACGAAGGGATTGGGCGTATTCTCAGTTCCCGTTTCAAAGCCACCGAAGAGGAGCCTGCCGGTCGCGCTCCTGCTGTTCGCAATTGAGACAATCTCTTCAAGGAGCTGATTGATCTCGGTTGAGGCCGCTTCCTTCCGCTCGAAGGAGGAATAAATGCCGTGCGCTCCCTGCACCGCGAGCACTCGCAGCCGCTGGAATATTCTCATCACCGACTGGAGTGAAGAATCAATCTGGTCGAGGTGCGATTTGCTCTCATCGATATTGCTGATGTACTGATCGATCTCCGTTATGCGGGTCTGATAGAGCATCTGATTGGTTGAGGAGATCGGATTATCCCGCGGCAGTCGGACCTGCTTCCCCGTGGCGAGTGCGTTCTGCACCCGATCCATCTCAACCTGATGCCGTCTGAGATTAAAGGTCATGGTATTGTGGAGCATGTGATTGGTAACGCGCTGCATCGCTTATACCCCCATTCTGATAATGGTATCCAGCATCCGATCAAAGATAGCGATCATGCGTGCGGAGGCATTGTAGCCGTGCTGGAAGGCAATCATGCTCGCCATCTCCTCATCGAGGTTGATACCGGAAACCGACTCCCGAAGATTTACCAGATTCTTCAGGAGGGTTTCCTGATTCCGTATCCGATCCTGAGCTTCCTCACCCTGAGATCCAACCCGCGAGATCAGCGATATATAGAAGTCATTGAACGTTGAATTCGCGTCTATCATCGCATTCTTATGCCTGAGATTGGCGATTCGCAGCGCATTGGTCCCGTCGCCGATACCGTTCGACTGATTAAAGTCGCCGGCACCACCGATGATCTTCCCCTGCGCTGCAGCAATCAGGTCAACATCGCTCATGACATGCTCCGATACGCCCATGTACGATGCCGGATTGAGCTGCGGCGTGATGGTAATGTGTTCCCTGTCCGGGAGCAGCTTGGCGATATCATTGACCCGCCGATAGTCGAAGGAACCCTGCTGACCGCTCTGTTTCAGGATACCGGTTAATCCGACGAGGAACTGCCCGGAATCCTCCATGTGACGGATAATGAAGTTCTTCTTCTCGCTGTCCCTGGCGATCGTTGCCTTGAGCGCGAGCTGTCCGTTGTGATTCACATAGGCGACCATGCCCATTTTCGCATCGTTGATCTTCTTAATTACCGAGAGAACGGTGTCATTCCCCGAATAGTCTATCTGCATCTCCGACTCCAGCTCATCATTGCGAATGAAGGTCAGCGTTCCGTTGATGCCGATTGCCGCCGACGCATCCAGGCGATTATTTCCGGAGACCTTGAACAGAGCGGTTATATCGGGAATACCGTCGTTGTTCAGATCGTGATTACCCTCGACATTGTCGCTTATGGCAATATGCGTGAAGAAATCGACATTCGTTTCACCGCGCTTGCCGAATCCGTCGCGATGCACCTCATTGGTGAGATCGGCCAGGTTTATCGCGAAGGAGTTAATATCATTGATGTTCTGCTGCAAAATCACATCGCGGACCTCGAGAAGCCCGGCAAGCTCGCCCCCCTTCACCGTGACATCGGTGCCCGTGTTCTTCCACACGACCGTATAGTACCCCTTGTTCTCCTGATCCATGCGAGCTTCGAGGGGCCGCAGAATCTCACCCTGAACGAGATTTTCCGAACCGATGTATACCATCAGCTCATCCCGGTCACCTCTATTGACCGTGATATCAGCAAGCTCCGAAAGCTTTTCAATGAGCGCATCCCGCCGGTCCTTCAGATCATTGGGATTATCGCCCAGTGCCTCAGCCTTGAGAATCCGTTCATTGAGATCCCGTATGTCACGGGCATAGAGATTAATCTGGTTCACGCGCATGCGTATCTGCCGATTGGCATTGAGTTGCAGCTCATAGAGCTGGCGATATACATGGCGAACCTCATTGGAGAGATTCACCGCTTTTTCCTTCACCACTTCCCGCGTCGAGCGCTGCTCGGGATACTTCGAGAGCTCCTCCCAGCTCTTCCAGAGGGCATCCATGCGACTTCTGATCGATTGATCCGAGGGCTCGTTGTAAACGGATTCAATCTGATAGATAAAATCATTCTTCGACTTCCAGTATCCCATGACGTCCTTCTCGGCAACGATACGGTCATCAATAAAGGCATCCCTGATCCGCTCAACAATCGAGATGACACCCCCCTGGCCGATATTGCCCGGTGTCTCTGCTCTGTTCAGGGCCGGCACATAGAGGGGATCCGCTGAGGTAATAACAACCCGCTGTCGGGAATATTCCTTGTTCTCAGCATTCGAAATATTATGGCCCGTCACGTGGAGCGCCTGCTGATGAGAGAGCAGGCCCCGCTTGCCAATCTCGATGCCCATAAAGCTTGAATTCATAACACCATACCTCGCATGTGCGTATTGGACCGCTTCCCGGAGATCTGCTATATTCTCCTGTTAATCATGACGGACTCGGTCATGGTGAATTCCTCGCTTCCCTTCTCGCTGTATCCCCGCAGGGAGACGGAATTCTTGAATCTCGCTACAAGGGCGTTGAAGAATTCAATATTGTCCTGTAATAGTTTTTGATTGGTTTCCTGGAGGGATCGTATCTTCAGAAGGAGTGTCCTCAGCTCTCGACCGACATCGAGGATCTGTGAAGAGCCTTCACCCGTCAATGAGACGATGTCGGTGAGAGTGACGTCATCCTGCCCGATATCGAGGTGATGGAGGCGCTCATACCTGTCGAGAGCGCTCTTTCTCCGCGATTCCTGTTCTGCTATTTCTCCGAGCAGCTTCTCCTGCTCCCGAGCAAAGGATTCAATAGAAGACCCGTTCCGGTTGAGTATCGCATCGCTCTTATCCTGTTCGAGCGCATACAGTCTGGAGTAGAGCTCATATTCAGACTGCAGTATCTGTTCCAGTTCGACGAATGATTCACCCATTCTTCCCTCCATGGATAAATACGCTGCATCCTGCAACGACGTGATAATGGGTACTCCACCCGAATGGTGGAGATGCATATATCCTCTTTATATATCGGTCAGTGATGAAATTGACATAACCCTTTTTCTCATCGGTAGCCCCGCTTCCTCTCCATCGGCACTTCCACCCTTCTCATCACCGTTCACGACATACTCGAAATGTCATTACGAGTATGTCGGTTATTCGCATTGTCATCGTTCGGAGCTGCAGGCGACGAAGGAATCTGTGTGCGCTATGAATCAGTAAAATTAAAGGGGGCATATGCTCATTGGCGGCTCTTTCAGGATGATACGGGGGCCGTGAGCCGGGTCTAGTCAGATTTTTTTATTCAAATTTGTAAGAACTACTTGACTATTTTTTATTATTTTGCCAAATAAATAGCGATTGATGCATAAGGGGAACAATTATTTGCCAATTATGCAGAATTTTTCCGGTGAAATTTTAATCACTGTACAATTCCAGAACAACGGAAGCTTCAGAAGGACACATTCGGCAGGAGGGGACAGGAAACATACCGCATCGAGCGGTTTTCCTGTGTACGATATCCCCGGTAAGAACTTAAAAAAATTTTAAGCTCCTTCAG
>CAZZCF010000060.1:0-23554 GCA_964652955.1 uncultured Leptospirales bacterium | reverse complement strand
AGCACAGGCATTACCGCAGGAGCCACATCCGGCGGAAACAACAAAGGCGCAAAAATAATCAGCAGCACACTGTCAGTACTTTCGCAGTCGATACCCGCAGTATCAACGGGGCATTCTGTTACAGGGCGAGACCGCTCCGCAACAATCCTTTGCTGCTTACGGCAAGCCCGCTTTGCGGACGCCCCCCTGCCGCCGGGAGCAACAGGGTTTACATCCTCGAGGCACCTATCGAGGCAGTACGCCGTATCAGAAAACCGGAACGGTTAGCTCAACAACAGCTTCTTGGACCGTATTTCAACATGGAAATAATTTTCAACGAAGAGTATCAGGCTGAAGAGTATCTGAGAGATGACTTCCGTCCGATATGCGGCATGGTCAATGGTGTTGAACTTCGTGCCGGACACTAACAGCTCCCGATACCTTCCCTCAAACAGAAGGGAGTCTTTACTCGCCTCCCCGGTCAAGCAATCACTGCACACCGGCCTGAAGTCGGTCGTATCAATTGCAAAGTGCCGGGAGCTGTCCCGACAACAGATCTTGCAACGGTTAAAATCGGAGAGAATACCGTGTATTCTGTTCAGAGACATCGCATAGAGAAGCGCCAGGCTCATGCTGTATTCCGTAGCTGAGAGGGTATCGATTGCTGAAACCAGTAAATTGTAAATCTGTGCATTGGGATCGCTGAAGCCTGTTGTCTTTTCGGTTATCTCAAGGAGAAAGTAAAGTGTATAAATTTTCTCCAGCTCTCTCCTGATCTCCAGATGCTGTTTGATGATCGAGAACTCCTTTACGGCAAAGAGCTCTCTCTTCTCGTTGAAATAGTACACCAGATCGACAAGGGTGCCGGGCTCCGTGACTCCCGGTGCCCGTTTTCTGCTCTTGCGTAAACCCTTGAAAATGAAACTTCTCTTTCCGAATTCTTCTGTGAATACCCGTGATGTTCTATCCGCATCTCCGATAAGCCCGGCAGAGAGCACGATACCGGTGGATCTCTGAATCTCCATTACGAATTCTCTTTATGGCCATGTAGCGTCAGTATTATCCGGCTTATACGCGTTCCCTGTATGTCTTTAATTTTAAAGGAGACGTCGTTGTATCGTACCACTTCATCTTTCTTCGGGATTTTTCCGAAGAGATCAAAAACCAGACCTCCGATGGTATCGAAATCATTGGAGGGGAGCATCAGGTTGAGCTCCTCGTTGATTTCAGGAATCGTTATCCGTGAATCAAGCTCATAGACATTCTTGTTGATCTTCTGCAATTCCGGCTCTTTATATTCATCAAATTCGTCCACAATCTCACCAACAATCTCCTCGAGAACATCTTCGAGCGTGACCATCCCGCCCACACCACCATACTCATCAACGGTGATGGCCAGGTGCAGCTTCCGCTTCTTGAACTCAAGGAGGAGATCGTCGAGCGGCATGGTTTCAGGAACAAAATACGTTTTATGGAGCATCTTCTTGAGAGAAAACTTGCGCGGCTTCTCCAGAATGAATTTCAGGAGGTCCTTTACATAGAGAATACCAATAATGTTGTCGATGGTATCCTCAAAGACCGGGAGTCGTGAATGTCCCGCCTCAGAGACGATTGCTATGAGCTCTTTCAACTGTGTATTCGAATCGAGTGAAATGATATCTATGCGGGGTATCATGATATCACGGGCATTTTTCGACGAGAGCCCGATTATCCCCTTGATCATCTCCTGCTTTGAAGTCTCCAGGTTCGTAAATTGCGCAGGATCAAAACGCATAGAGTTTTTTTTGAATTTACTAACTCGAAAGAGCCTGTTGAAGTATCGTGTAATACGAGAAGTGATTGAATGCGATTCAGAACTGTCTGATGTCATAATGCTGATTTACCACACCTCCGTGACATTCATTTTATACATGACATATCTCCAATGAAGTCATTCAGGTGAAATACAGAAATCCGTATAATGCATAATAAGTAAAGAACTAATTGCAGTAAAAATCAATAAAAAAAATGAAATAATTTTTTTATAGACTAATCTGTGAATTCTTATGATGATGTGATTAAGGAAAAGGGTGATGAAACACTATTTCATAGAAACCTTTGGCTGTCAGATGAACAAAAGCGACTCCGAGATTATGAGGTTCTCGCTCGACAAGGCCGGATTTATATCATCCGATACAGAAGAGAAAGCTGATATCCTCATCTTCAACACCTGTTCAGTCCGACAGCACGCAGAGGAGAGGGCGATTGCGCGAATGAACGCGATGAGGAAAACGGTGAGGAGGAGGGGGGGATCTATCATCTGTGCCGGCTGCATGGCGCAGAGGATTGGCACGGAGCTCCTCGCGAACGGCATTGCCGATCTGGCAATCGGCCCCTATCAGTCTCCCCGGATCGGTGATATACTGACAAAATATATCGGTGGCGACGAGGAAAACAGTGTGTATCTCTCCCAGCAGCGGGAGGACTTTGAAGAGAGGATATATCATGAACTCGCCTTTCGAAGCGAAGAACAGCCCTGGCACAAATGGGTAACCATCACCCATGGATGTGATAACTTCTGCTCCTACTGCATTGTTCCTTTCGTGCGCGGCCAGCTCATCTCATTCCCGTCCAGCCGGATTATCGATTACATAAAGGTGCTCTCCGAAAATGACATAACCGAAATAACACTGCTCGGACAGAATGTAAATCAGTACGGCACCGACAGCGGTGATATCCCCTTTTATCGGCTCCTCGAAAAGGTTGCTCAGATCGATTCGCTGATACGGATAAATTTCATAGCCTCTCATCCAAAGGATTTTATCCCTGAGATTGTCGAGGTCATTCGAGACCATCAGAATATATCCCGGTCAATTCATCTCCCGCTGCAGAGCGGTTCCAATCGGATCCTCTCGCTGATGAACAGGAAGTATACTCTCGAACAGTACCTCTCGATAATAAACCATATTGAGAATCTCTTATCGGAGTATGCACTGTCAACCGATATCATCGTCGGATTTCCAGGTGAAACCGAAGAAGAATTTCAGCAAACGCTCAAAGCGGTGGAGCAGATTCGTTTTGACGATGCCTTTATGTATGCTTATTCGCCCCGTGAAGGAACCGCGGCGTACGCTCTTGAGGAATTCCTGACGCGCGATGAGAAGATAGATCGCCTCAACAGGCTTATCGCACTGCAGAGGAGGATATCCGCCGAAAAACTTCACTCACGGAAGGATCATACCGAAGAAATAATCATCGAGCGGCTGAGCAAGAAGTCTTCTCACGAGGTTATGGGGCGAACGTTTCTGAACCATCCGGTAATCACTCCGGGGCGCGAGGACGAAATAGGAGAGAAAATCCCCGTTAAGATACGGGAGGTACGGGGATCAACGCTCATTGGAACCAGGGAATATCATCACTCTCCCGTACCGCCGGTCACTCCGACACCAACGGCAAAGTGATGAGAATAGTGATTTATACAGCAACATACCGGTGAATATGCACAACCGACCAGTACAGTCAAACAGGATGATGATGCAGATCGCCTGCATTGTGCTTTTCTGCACAACAATTCTCCTTTCGCGTGCAACGGATGCAGATGCATTAACCGAATCGGAGCTCTTCAGAAATATCCAGAAAATATCGGAATCCCGCGATGCGGGCGAGCTCGATACAATGTCCCGCAAATTCTTTCGCCTCTATCCCAAGAGTGATCATATCCCCGATATCAGGCTCATGATCGCCGAGAATGAAAAGAACCCGGAAGAGGCCATCAGGAAATACCGCGTTCTGGTCGATAAATACCGGTACTATCAAAAGAGGGATTATGCACAGTTCCGCATTTGCGAGATACTGTACCTCGTTGCAAGATGGAGCAGACTCAGGGTGGAGGCGCAAAAGGGGGCAAAACTCTTCCCGAAGAGCAGCTATCATGTCAACTTCCAGCTCTTTCTCGCCAAGTCCCTTATATTTCTCGACCAGCTCGATGAAGCCAGCAAAATCTTGAAGAAGATTGCCCGTACGAATCATCACTACGAAAATCTCTCGCTGGCAATTCTCCTCCTCGCCCACATCGATAAATACACCTCCGGATACTCAAAGAAATATATCACCGGCATCACCGAGATTATTGTCGGTTTCAAGAATTCCGACACCACCCCCACTGCCCTGTATCTCCTGGGGAGCTACTATGAGAGAAAGCGGGATTATGACCGATCCTATTCAGCATACACGGATCTGATAAAGCAGTATCCGCGGTCGCCGGAGTCGGTATATGCCCGGGAGCATATAAACAGAATTGAAAAATATCATCCTCAAAAAGTAGCCTACATACCCGACAGTGCGATCCTTGAGAATATTGATACCATTGACATACGACCGGAAATCGATCTCGAAAACAGGGCTCCCTCCCGAGCAGATCTCGTTTATGCCATATCCCTCGGGCCCTTCTATAATCTCATGCGCACCAGGAAGATCGCTCACCTCATAAAAAAAGACTGCAAGCCGATCAGCATCGTGCGCCTGCGGAAAAATTTCGTCATATACGCCGGACGGTTTTCCGATTCAGAGACGGCACTCACCATGAAGATCCGGCTTGCCGAAGAGTTTGGGCTGAACGGCAACATCGTACGGATCAAAAGGGATGATAAAAAGCAATACTTCTACGGAGAGTAAAATGAGCACCCTCACGCCCATGATGAAACAGTATCTGGAGATTAAAAAGAAGTATCAGAATGAAATACTCTTTTTTCGCATGGGTGACTTCTACGAGATGTTCTTCGAGGATGCAAACGTTGCATCGAAGGTGCTCGACATTGCGCTCACCTCACGACAGAACGACATCCCGATGTGCGGTATCCCCTATCACGCAGCGGAAAGCTATATCGCACGTCTCATCAAAGCCGGCTTTCGGGTGGCAATCTGCGAACAGATGGAGGCCGTTCCCTCAAGCGGAAGCATCGTCAAACGGGAGGTGGTGCGCATCATCACACCGGGCACCGTGATCGAATCGAATCTGCTTCCCTCTGACGACAACAACTTCCTCGCCTCGATAATTATTGCCGAGAAGACCATCGGCATGGCCTTCATCGATATATCAACGGGTGATTTTTATCTCTCGTCAATAGAGAAGCAGCTCGACCTCTTCAGAGGCGAGCTCCTGCGATTCAATCCGAGAGAGGTCGTCCTGAAAGAGAGCACCGATCCCGAGGATATTTTTTCCAATCACATCAAAAACAGCCAGCTGCCGGTATACCGGATCAACGAATGGTATTACGATGTGGATTACATGATCGATGTGATACGCACGGTTTTCAATCTCTCCAACATAAAGGGGCTCGGCATCTCCTCTGATACTGAACTTATGGCGGCAGGTGCCATTCTGCAGTACCTCACCGATACCCACAAGAAGGCGTTCGACCACCTGAAGTACCCGCAGCGAATTCTCTCCTCTGATTACATGATACTGGATGATGCGACAATCACCAGCCTTGAGCTCGTGCAGAATCCGAGCGACGGCTCAAAGGCGCGAACACTCTTTTCGGTGCTCAACCATACGAAGACGGCAATGGGGAGAAGAACGCTCGAGCGAGCCATCCTCCAGCCACTCCTCATGAAGGATGAAATCGAAAAGCGACTCGATATTGTACAGTATTTCTTTGAGTACCAGGAACTCACCCGAAAGGTCCAGGATATGCTCAACGGGATTTACGATCTGGAGCGGCTGATTTCGAGATTCACTCTCGGGAGATCGTTCCCGCGTGACTATCTCTCACTGATGCAGTCCTTGAATGCTTCTCTCGACATCCGCCGGGTACTGAGCGAACAGCCCTACGAGCTGTTCGTCGATATGTCAAAATCCATCCCCTCGCTGAAAGCGCTCTCGGAGAGGATTCAGAAGACCATTGCAGACGATCCGGCGCTGACACCGGAGCACGGAAGAATTATTCGTGAAGGCTTCCATTCGGATCTCGACCGATTATACCATCTCAAAAAAGATGCCAAGGGATGGATACTGAACTACCAGGAGGAGGAAAAAAAGCGATTACATATTCCGACACTCAAGGTAAAGTACAATAAAGTACTGGGCTATTATATTGAGGTTAGCAAGTCGCACGTCGCCAAAATACCCGAGAACTACTTCAGGAAGCAGACCCTTGTCGGATCTGAACGATACACCACCGAAGTACTTCAGAAGTTTGAGTCGGATATACTCAGCGCTTCCGATGAAATCACAGAAATTGAAAAAGAAGAACTTCGGAAACTGCATGAGGAGATCCTGCGCAACCGGGATAAACTGCAGCAAACGGCAACAGCTGTAGGCGAAATTGACTTCTTCTGTTCGCTCGCCTCGGCGTCAACAGAAAATCGGTTCATTCGACCCCGCTTTGCCGACAGCAATACCACTATCATCAAGGAGGGGAGACATCCTGTCGTCGAGAAGTACTATACCGAAGAGGTTTTCATCCCCAACGACATCTACCTCGACGAGAACGATAATCTGATCCTGATAATTACCGGTCCCAACATGTCCGGTAAATCAACCTATATCAGAATGGCTGCCATCATTCAGCTGATGGCGCAGATCGGGTGCTTCGTCCCTGCAGCCGAAGCGGAGATGTCAATTGTCGACAGAATTTTCACCCGGATTGGCGCTTCCGATAACATCGCACGGGGAGAATCGACATTTCTCGTGGAGATGAACGAAACGGCGGTCATCCTCAACAACGCCACCGGAAAGAGCCTGATAATCATGGATGAGGTCGGAAGGGGAACCAGCACCTATGATGGCCTCTCAATCGCCTGGGCGGTTGTGGAGTATATTCTCAGGTATATCAGAGCCAGGACGCTCTTCGCTACCCACTATCACGAACTCACCGACCTGGAAAAGCGAAGGGGTATTTCAAATCTCAATGTTCTGGTAAAAGAGCACTTAAGCGGTGTTGATTTCCTTCACAAGGTTGTCCCCGGTGCCGCCGATAAGTCATACGGCATTCACGTTGCACAGCTGGCCGGAATCCCGAAGGAGATTACGAACAAAGCGAGCAGGATCCTGGAACGGCTCGAGAGGAACGTGCAGAGGAAACCGACCCCTCCCCGCTCCGAAGAGGAATCCTACGAACAGCTCGAGATATTCAATGCCGCCAATCATCGAGCCATTCAGGCGATACGGAATATCAACCTCGATTCACTGACGCCTCTCGAAGCGCTGAATGAGTTGAGCCGCCTCAAGAAAATCATCGAGTGATCATAATAAGCCGCTCCCCCCGAGCAGGCAGGTCAGCGGGACATGCCACCGGAAGGAAGACCCTTTATTTGTGCTTCATAAAAATCTCAACGAGATCGATCGGGATGGGAAAGAGCGTTGTTGAGTTATTCTCGGCCGCAATTTCCCGCAGGGTCTGAAGATACCTTAACTGAACCGAAATGGGATGCTCCTCCATCTGCCGTGCCGCTTCCACCATGCTCTTCGCTGCCTGCAATTCACCCTCGGCGTTTATCACCTTTGCCCGCCGCTCACGCTCGGCTTCAGCCTGCTTTGCCATTGCCCGCTGCATCACTTCCGGCAAATCGACATGCTTCACCTCGACGGCTGAGACCTTGATGCCCCAGGGATCTGTCTGGGTATCGAGAACACTCTGCAACTCCTCGTTGATCCGCTCTCGATCGCTCAAGAGGTGATCCAGATCAGCCTGGCCGAGAATGCTCCGCAGGGTTGTCTGCGCGAGCTGCGATGTGGCGTAGAGAAAGTCATCCACTTCAGTAATCGCCCTGTTGGGGTCAATAACCCGGAAATAGACCACGGCGTTGACCTTCACCGATACATTATCCCTCGTTATGACATCCTGGGGTGGGACATCCATGGCAATCAATCTCAAATTCACCCGTACCCATTTGTCGATCATGGGGATAACGATAATCAGACCCGGACCCTTCGGCCCACGCGGCGGCGTGAGCAATCTTCCCAGCCGAAAGACGACTGCCCGCTCATATTCCCGGATAATCTTGATTGAAGAAATCAATAACAGAAGAGCAAGTATGATTAGTGTTGGTAATGCTCCGAACATATGTTTTCCTCCTTGGTATTAGATTCTTTATAAAATGCTCTGTCACGTGTAAAGAGTTTTTATCGCCTGCGCTGACAGGTACTGAAATCGACTTTCTCTCCGGATGCGATGAAACTATCAGCATGCGTACAACCGGGAGTGAGCTTCTAATTGGTTTTCTTCTCAACGAGCAGCACCATCGAGCTCACACCCGTCACGATAACCCGGTCATCTTTCCGTATAATGTCGTCAGATTGAGCATTCCAGATCTCACCGTGAATGAGCACCTTTCCCATTTCTTCGAAATCCTTCAGGGCGGTGCCGATCTCTCCGACGAGACCCTGACTTCCCGTTGTCACCTTGCCCGTGTGCACGCGAATAATCGATCTGACAACAATGAAAATAAAGAGCAGGAGAAATATAACGACACCGATTATTGTGCCGATGGGAATCCGAAAGCCCGGTAATGGAGAGTCAAACAAGATCATCGATCCAATCACAAAAGATATTATGCCACCGAGAGTGAGAAGTCCGTAGCTCACAATCTTTAATTCCAGTATAAAGAGAATTATTGCAAGCACAATTAAAGCCAGTCCGGCAAAATTTATAGGGAGCACCCGTATTGCCATGAGAAATATAAAAAAGGCAATGGCACCGATCACACCGGGAACTATCATCCCCGGATTCTTGAACTCCATGCCGATACCGATAATTGCTATCATCAGCAGAAAAAAAACAACCTGAGGATCAGCAAAGAAGTTGAGAAACTTCTCCTTCCAGTTCATTTCGAAGGAGAGGGAAGACACATTTGTTGTGCGGATTATCATGCTCGTGCCATTTATCCGAACACGTCTCCCGTTGATCTGAGACAAGAGATCATTCATATCATCAGCGATAATATCAATGACACCCAGCCGCTTCGCCTCGATGTACGTGCTGGAAATCGCATCCCTGACAGCCCGCTCTGCCCAGCTCACATTGCGATTCCTCTTCTGAGCAAGGCTCCTGGCATAGGCAACCGTATCATTCAGCACCTTCATCTCCATTGCGCCGGCTTTGCTCTTCCCCTCTTCATCTTTCTGCCCGAAATTCATCAAGGGACTGACCGGATGCATAGCGCCGATCTCGGTACCGGGCGCCATTGCTGCAATGTGAGAAGCAAGCATGATAAATCCCCCCGCCGAAGCAGCCTGAGCTCCTTTGGGAAAGGTATAGACGATAACGGGGACCTTCGAAGAGAGGATAGCTTTAATTATCTCCCTCATTGAAGTGACCAGCCCGCCGGGCGTATCCATCTGTATTAAGATAAACTGTACTCCCTCCTCCTGTGCTTCCTTAATCGAGTTCACGATATACTCCGCAATAATCGGATTTACCGAACCCTCAAGCTTGATCGTCGCATACCGCTTCTCATTCGCCCGGCTCTCGATCGACAGAAAGAGTACAAACATGCACGAAATAACAAAAAGAAACTTTTTCATATGACAGATCTCTCAGTTGTGTATATTATGATAATTCCTTCGGTTTTTTCTAGTTATAATGTATCCCCTCTCATACGGATGTCAAGTTTTTATACAGGAGTGCGGCAAATGATTATATGAGATACCGGCGTCCAATGTATGGTCGAATGCAGCGGGTTTCGGAGATGCCCTCTATTTTATCTTTCGGGAGCAGCATCTTCGAACACACGGTTCAGCGTCTCCTGAGCATGAAGCGCTGTTCACGTTTTTCCCTGACGCCGCCGATACTGAGAATACAGCGTAAAATCGATCAGTAGTTGCCTCAATTTCACCAAACATATACCGATAATTAACCTGAGAGTGCAATTTCATTTCTTTTCATACTATCAAAATGAATTGCGAGACAGGTAAAGCTCGCCTGAATGCACTCCCGAACAGCGTGATGTAAAAATACAGTAATTCGGGCTGAAACATCGTGTTCCAATCATCAATGAATATACAATCTTCAGCAATAAACAATAACTCTTCGCGAATAGTGATAACAGTCTCTGCCTGTATCATCTCTCTCATGATGATCTCCTCTCCCCTCTTCCGCAGTCATCTCAACGCGGGTCCGCAAAAAGACGCTTCTCAGGGAGAAAAGAAATCGAATAAAAAAACTTCTCAGAAAGTTGAGAAGAAGAAACAATCTCCCCAATCAGCGAAGGATAAGGAGAAGCGCCGCAAAAAGGAAGAGCGGCTGGCGAAGTGGATTGCAACAACGCTCGACTACGGGATACAGAGAGATCGGAAAGAAGCGCTGAACCGAATTCTGACCATAAAAGACAGAGATATCCGCAAAAGAGTCGAGAAGAAGCTCATTGAGATCATAGGTGATGAGCTGGATCTTGAAATAAAGATCAAGGCGATCACCATCGCCGGGGAGCTTGAGCTCAGAGAGGCACTGCCGGAGCTGAAAACTGCGCTCAATGATAAATCCGATGACGTGAAGGTCTCAGCCGTTTTCGCAATCAAGAGCATCGGGGATACCACTGCCACGGCCACACTCATCAACAAGCTCAAGGAGCAGGATCTCCGCAAAAACTCAACACTGATCGGCGCGCTCATCGATACGCTGGGAAAATTTAAAGCAACACAGATGAGCACCTATGCCATGGAATCGATTAAAAATGAAAACACCGACAATACCGTCCGGGGAACTCTTGTTCTGTTTCTCGGAAGAGTAGAAGCAAAGGGTACAAAACCCTTTCTCAACTCCCTCCTGAAGGATGCAGATGAGGAGGAGATGATACGAGCATATGCTGCAAGCGCACTTGCACGGCTTGACGCGAAAGAGGCGGCGGGGGATATCGCTGCTCTTATCGAAGAGATAGAGCACTATACCTTTACACGAAAAAAAAAGCACCATACGCTCTACATGCACTGCATCGCAGCGCTGGCGAAACTCGGTGACGAAAAAGCGTTTCCCCGTTTACTTAATTTACTCCGAAGCGATAATGCAATGATCAGGCTCAAAGCGATTGCGCTCATCAAGGAGATAAAAAACAAAAGAACAATTGACATTTTACAATACAAGGTGAAATATGATCCAAGTCCGAAAGTACAGCGTGCGGCGCGGGAAGCACTTCAGGAGCTCGGAGTGAATCCCGATGATGATTCGAAAAAGGGCAAGACCAGAGAAGAAAGAAAGCCAGGGAATTGAGTCTCACCGAAAAAGGATCACAAATACATTACCCCGCAGCACGCTGTCAGTTCTATCGCAATCGATGCCTGCTGTATTGGCGGGGTATCTTGTAACAAGGCGAGCCCGCTTCGCGGGCAATGCTTTGCCGTTTTACGGCAAGTCTGCTTTCCGGGCGATCCTTACTGTTCTACGGCAGCACGGCGTACAGCCTCAAGGTACGCCTTATATTAAAAAACAAGAAAAACAGTCATAAGAGGAACAGAGAGCCTGTACGATGAACGGCAACTCCTATGAAAAAACGCGTTTTAAGGACAGGGTACGGGAGCTCTTTACCCTTGTTCTCTTTATTACTGCATCACTTATCGCCTCAGTCATCCTGATGGACATACTCATCTTCCCCCTTACCCTCTTCGCAGTCGACAATAAGGGAATGTTCAATTACTTCATCAAGCACGCTATCTGGATCTCACTGCTCCTGATCATGATATATCTCATCGTTCGTAAGATATATGAATTAAGAAAAGGGGGAATGCATACCGCCGCGATTATCAGGCGCATGGCGCTGAGACCGTTCAAGGCACTTTCGGTAATCGGTGTATTTCTGATTATCGTCTCTCTCCTCGTTTATATAGTCTATTTTCTTATGAGCTCAAACTACTATCTCCTCTACAAGATAATCAACATGTGATGCGGGTTGTGAAATGTCGACTACCAACGATTTCGACAGGTTTTTTCTTCATCTTCCACCTTTTGACAGAGAAAAAAATTTCAATCAGTTCTGGGCAAATGCTATCAAAGAGATGAAGAGCGTTTCCATTGAGCCTCACTACGAGAGGATCATTCGAAAGTCCTCGATGAAATACGACTTTTTTAACGTCACCTTCAAGGGATCGAACAGGTCAGCGGTTTCAGGGGATCTCTATTATCCGAGAGGCACAAAACGGGCCAAGGTCATTGTCCTCATTCACGATTACAACAGGGATTTCCTCTACAACCCGAAGCTGCTGACAGGCGGAATGGCCTATTTCTATTTGCGATTACGCGGTCACGATATACTCGAAAAGAAGCCCGAAGAGGAAGTCACCTCACCGGGATATATCATCGAGAACATTCTTGAAAAGGATAATTACTATATAAAAGAAGTGTACCTTGACGCCTACCGGACTATCGACGCACTCCGTTTAAACAATAATTTAGATTGCAGTGAAATCGGTATTATCGGGAAAGGTCTCGGCGCGGCACTGGCACTCTTCACTGCTGCCTTTTCAGAGCGGATAAAAGCGCTTGTACTGGACACCCCCTCATTCAGCTATCTCCCCCTGTATCAGAATATTTCAACGAGCGATGCCACCAATGAGATAAATGAATTTATCGCAAATCATAAAGCGAAAAAAAACCAGGTAAAAAAGAATCTCACCTATTATGACGCCATAAATTTTGCCGATATGATTCGTTGTCCCGTACTCGCGATAGTTGGATTCAAAGATACCATCTCGCCGCCTGAGTGTGTCTTTGCCCTTTTCAATCATCTTCTGACCGATAAAACCATCGAGGTATATCCCGATGAGGGCAACTCGGCGGGGGGCGATGAACAGTTCATAAAGTCACTGCAGTGGTTGAGGAAAGTGCTGGGTGCTTCTTAAAACCGCAGGGGACAACCGGTATTGAAACGATAGAAATCGAACGCAACAGCATCTTGCAGACACTCCCCGTAAACAGTTTTATACCTTCCGGAGCAACGATTAGAATTTCTCTTTTCAATTAATTGCAGCGATTATTGAGGAGGAGTATCGCTCCCGATCGCTTTCATCTGCCATTGCCATAGGAGAGGGACGATGAGGACAGCGACGGCCTTCAATGAACGATGAGGGGGACGAAGCTGGCCTCTCCCAGGTCCGCCTCGATAACGGTATCTCCCCTTTTCACATATCTCTTCAGTGTCTGTGTTTCCCCGCTGCCAACGGGAATTACCAGCGTTCCATTTTCGGCAAGGCGATGAAAGAGCTCACGAGGAGGAATTTCAGCGCCGGCCGATACGATAATTGAATCAAAACCGTCCCCGACGCTGTTAAAGTCGCCGCTGCATTTCAGAAGAATGTTCTTATACCGGAGCTTTACGATGAGCTTCTCCCATGCCCGGCTGTACAGCTCACCTATTCTCTCGGTAGTAATGAGCCTCTCGGTCAGGTGAGCTATAATTGCCGACTGATACCCCGAGCCGGTACCGATCTCAAGAACACGCTCCTTCCCGGTCAATTCGAGGGCCTGAACCATCCGCGCGACTGTCGACGGCTTTGAGATCGTCTGCTTGAAGCCGATGGGGAGTGCTATATCATCATAGGCCCGGTATCGCAGCGCTTCGGAAACGAAGAAATGCCGGGGAACCCGGCTCATCACTTCCAGGAGATGAGCCGAAGTTATTCCGCATTTTGTCCGCAGGTGAGCGATCAACCTGTCGCGCGACCGAACATAGCTATCGTGTTCACTCCGGTACAAAATAACCTCCCCACTCGATGCCCCGCTGTCCCTTGTAGTTCACTTCCAGTTTCAGGTCCGACCACCACCCTTTTACGTCCGACATCTTAAAGCTGTAGTAGACAATAACATACCGGTACTCCTCAATGTTTCGTATTCGGTCATAGAGGCTCCGCAGCTCGTCGATATCATTTGCACGCAGGATGAAACCGCCGGTTTCTTCGGCTATTCTTCTCAAGGGGGAGGAGGCTCTCTTGAACGTAATGCAGTGTACTGCAATATGGTGGCTTCGGGCAAACTCGATGACGTTATCCACAGTATACCGCTGGAATGATTCATCGGTTACCTCTCCGTCTGAAACGAGTATAACCGCCCGGCGATTGATTTTCGGAAGAAGATTATTTATCGAATTATAGAGAGCGAGACCGATGTTTTTCCCGCTGCCGTAATCTCTCTTCTTGAGGGCGTGAAGCGTTCTTCGACGACTCCAATCGAAGTTGCTGCCAATCCACGAATCACTGTTGAAATTCATCAATTGAATTGAATCGTTCTTCCGCATCTTCTTTAAAATGAATTCGGCAACCCAGGGAATATCATTGTGATTGGGACGATTGTCCGTCGATCGGTCGACGCAGAGGACCATAGACGCCGATACCGCTTTATCCTTGAGGTAGTCAACATATATCCCCGAGATGGTCGCGCCATCTTCCACGACAGTAAAATTTCTACTTTTCAATCCATAGACGGGATTGCCCCGCTTATTCCGTACATGTGCATAGAGCGCCACAACAGGATACTTTTTCAGATCGACCGATGTTATCTCCACATCGAGATTACTGTACTGCGCTTCTATCGGCGAAAAGACAAATACCCGCTCATAATTATAATCGAGGCAATAGAGAAACCCGTCACGGTCATAGATTGACGCAATCAGCCTCGAGAAATTTCTGTCAGCACCCTTCCACATCTCCGGCCATATCGCTCTCTCATTCTCCACATCATAGAACAACAACCCTTTTGCCTCATCTGAAATCAGAAGTCCCTTTCTCCCGCTGCTTATTCCCCGTGGCTTTTCGAGACCGTCAATTGAGAGATTCCGGATGAAGTTCCCGGAATCATCGAAACAGGACAGCCTCCTGTTCCCCGTATCGGTAACATAGACCCTCTGACGATAGAGAGTGAGATCGGTCGGATTCTTCAACTGACCCTCATAGTCACCATATTCCCCGAAAGCGAGGATAAACCTGCCGCCGGGATCAAATTTCTGCACCCGGTTATTGCCCGAATCAACCACAAAGATATTACCGCTGCGATCGAAGCTGACGCCCTCCGGCCCGTGGAAGCGCCCCTCACCATTGCCCGTTTTCCCGATACTCTTCACCTTCTCGAAGTTGAGATTCATCAAATAGACGGTATCATTGTGGAAATCAGAAACGGCGATTTTCTTTTTATAGACATCAATCCCAAAAAGCTTGCTCTGAATACCCGCACTGTACAGGGATACCCCTTCTCCATTTGCATCGATCTTGACCAGCTTGCCTGTTGAGAAGGAGGTAATATAAATATTCTTCTCCCCGTCTGCAGCCATATCAACCGGTTTCGGAAACCGGTATCGCCCCAGTTTCTCTGAAATGAACTCATCACTCAAAACGAATTCCGAAGAGAGGGTATGCGCGCCGGGAATTTTCCGAAATCGGAGCGCATCAATCTTGTACTGAAGAGCGATGTTGTCTGCGGTACTTTCCGATAAGGCCTGCCATTCCTTCAAAGCCTCATCAACAAATCCGGCGAGTTTATAGGAGCGGGCGAGATACTCACGTGCGGTATAATAATCGGGATACACAATAAGGGCTTTGCGGAAGAACTCGACAGCTGCGAGATAGTGCATCCGGTTAAAGTAATGGATCCCCTTCTTGAATGACGACTTTGCTCTCTCGAATTGAGAGAGGCGATCGAATTGGGGGTAGGCCTCGAATGAGAAGAGCGTCAACAGAAACAGCAGTGCGAAAACGACCGAGGTACCCCCGGAGCTCATCCGGGCTACCCGTTTCTTCATCCCATGAACACCCCCGAAGATTTTCGCGTTAAACCGAGCACTGGTGACATAATACCAGAAATAGTAATCTTTTTATATTTATCGTCAATCATTAAAAAGAATTACCCGATTTTTTCATGGAATGAATCTCTTAAAAATTGCATCATATTAATCATACTCACCGGAAAGCGTTATGATACGCTTTTTTATCTCGGCGTCACGGGATTCTTTATCTCAACGGTGATGATAGTGCAGGTATACAGGTGATATCGGAAATTATCCGGGCGGGAAAGGGGGCTCCTTCTTCACAATCCGCTTGAGAAACGTGCCGGTATACGATTGTTTTACCCGGGCTACCTGCTCCGGTGTCCCCTCGGCAACAACGAGGCCTCCCCCGTCCCCGCCTTCAGGACCGAGATCAATAATCCAGTCGGCCGTTTTTATGACATCGAGATGGTGTTCGATAACCATTACCGTATTCCCCTTATCGACGAGAGAGCTCAACACATCCAGGAGCTTCCGCACATCTGCGAAGTGCAATCCTGTTGTCGGCTCGTCGAGTATGTATACGGTTTTCCCGGTGGATCGCTTCGAAAGCTCCGTCGCGAGCTTCACCCGTTGCGCTTCACCTCCCGAAAGCGTGGTCGCCGGCTGGCCGAGCTTTATGTAACCCAGCCCCACCTGATTAATCGTCTCGAGCCTGGCATGTATGGCGGGAACATTCTGAAAGAAGTCCAGCGCTTCCTCGACCGTCATCTCGAGAACCTCGTAAATGTTCTTTCCCCGATATCTTATCTCCAGCGTCTCATGATTGTATCTCCTCCCTTTACACACCTCGCAGGTGATATAGACATCGGGAAGGAAGTGCATCTCGATCCTCTTGATGCCATCACCCTGACATGATTCACACCTCCCGCCAGCAACGTTAAATGAAAAACGCCCGGGCCGGTAACCGCGAACCTTCGATTCGGGAAGCTTCGAGAAGAGCTCTCGTATGGGCGTGAAAACGCCGGTATAGGTTGCCGGGTTTGACCGGGGAGTTCTCCCGATAGGTGACTGGTCGATATCGATAACCTTGTCCACCTTCTCAAGACCGATGATCTCATCAAACTCACCGGGATATACACGGGATCGCATAATCATCGACGAAAGCGCCTTATAGAGAATCTCGATCAGGAGCGTGGATTTGCCCGATCCCGAAACACCGGTAATACAGGTAAACACACCGAGGGGAAACTGTACATTTATATTTTTCAGATTGTTCTCTCGTGCCCCCCGAATCTCCAGAAATCCCTTCGGCTCTCTCCGCGCCGGCGGTGAGGGAATACGGAGATTCCCTGAGAGATACTGACCCGTTAATGATTTCTTGTGATTGATGATATCATCGACTGTACCATGCGCGACGACATATCCACCGTGAATTCCTGCCCCCGGCCCCAGATCGATAATATAATCGGCCGCACTGATGGTACTCTCGTCATGCTCAACCACGATTACGGTGTTCCCGAGATCCCGAAGATTTTTCAGGGTATTCAGCAATCGCTGATTATCCCGTTGATGCAGACCGATACTCGGCTCATCGAGTATGTACAGAACACCCATGAGGCTCGAGCCTATCTGCGTTGCAAGCCGAATGCGCTGAGATTCTCCACCTGAAAGTGTCCCTGCGGATCTCTGAAGGGTCAGATAGTCAACCCCGACATCGGCAAGAAACTTGAGCCGCAATCGAATCTCCTTCATTATTTGAGAGGCGATCTGCTCCTCTGTCTCTGTAAGCTGTATTCCCTGGAAAAATTCATGCGCATCTTTAATCGACAAATCGGTTATTTCATTAATGGCTCTGTTGGCTACTTTCACCGAGAGGCTCTCAGGCCGCAGGCGTCTCCCCCCACAGGCATCGCAGGGTTGATGGGTCATGTAGCTTTCCATCCACTCCCGCATGCCTTCCGATTGCGTTTCACGGTATCGACGCTCGAGGTTCGGAATAACTCCTTCGAAATTTCTGGAAAATCGATACTCGGCATCCGATCGGCGAATATCATAGTTTATCTTTTTGCTGCCGGAGCCGTAGAGGATGATATCCCGTACGTTTTCCGGCAGATTCTTCCAGGGAGTGTTGACATCAAACCGCAGACTTCGCGCAAGCGCTTCTATCTGCTCGAGATACCAGTGGCTGGTTGTCTTGCCCCATACCTCGATTGCACCCTCTTTGAGGGATTTTTCAGGATCGGAGATGATCATAGCAGGATCAAATCTCATGATAATACCGAGCCCACCGCACTTCGAGCATGCGCCATAGGGACTGTTGAAGGAGAAAATTCGCGGTGAGAGCTCAGGGAGTGAGACGCCACAATCGGGACAGGAGAGCTTTGTTGAAAAAAGCCGCTCATCATCATCCATGGCAATCAGCACCAGACCGTCAGCTATCTCAATTGCCGTTTCGACAGAATCCGCGAGACGCGAGCGCACTCCCGCCTTCATGATGATTCGGTCGACAACTATTTCGATGGTATGCTTTTTGTTTTTTTCGAGCCGTATCTCTTCGTCCAGTGAACGTATCCCGCCATCTATTCGCGCCCTGACGAATCCATCCCTGCGCGCGGAATCGAGCTTATCGAGATGCTCTCCCTTTCTCCCCCGAACGACAGGAGCGAGCACCTGAAGTCGGGTTCCATTCTTGAGGGTTACGAGCGATTCAACAATCTGATCGATTGACTGGGAGGATATCCTTTTGCCGCAGATATAACAGTAGGGAATCCCGATGCGGGCAAAGAGCAGGCGAAGGTAATCATATATCTCAGTGACGGTTCCCACCGTGGAGCGGGGATTCCTCTGTGTCGTCCGCTGCTCTATGGAAATTGCCGGCGAAAGCCCCTCAATCAGATCAACATCGGGCTTCTCCATAACGCCGAGAAACTGCCGCGCATAGGCAGAGAGTGATTCAACGTATCGACGCTGACCCTCCGCATAGATGGTATCGAACGCGAGCGAAGACTTGCCCGATCCCGAAAGGCCGGTAATCACTACCAGTTTATCCCTTGGAATTGATACCGAGATATTCTTGAGATTATGTTCCCGCGCACCCCTGATACGTATTTCTTTCAGGTTCATATCTGCGTTATATTCGTGGATCCACACATGGGGCAGGCCGTCGTTGTTTCTTCGTAGAGGTCAAGATCGTCTTTTCTTCGCGTGATTACATCTTCCCACCGATAATCGCAATCCTCACAGGCATAGCTAACATCTATTTTTTTATCACCATCCTCTTCCCAGTCATCAGCCTCTTCCTCTTCATCATCATCCAAATAATGATCCTCGTCAATCAGCTCTTCTTCATTGTAGTTATCATCATAGAAATCATCCTCGTAAACTTCGTCATCGAAATCTTTTTCATATTCTGTACCCATAACACTAATCCATTTGTTAAAGTAGCCTTCTTATCTCTGAGAGAAGGATATGCTCGTACTATATATATAATATATGAACAGCACAGCGGTGTCAGATAAAATTTAGAACAAATGTACAGAAGTGGGATTTTTTTTGTCAAATAAATTTAGCAAATATTTTTTCCTGCAGCATGTTTTATTACCGACATAGCATGTTTCATTCCTGAACACCACTGAACACCGTTTTTATTGCCGGATTCTCATTAAAGTGAGTCTATCGGCACATCAATGCTGCACCTCCTCTCCCGTCCCGTAAATCTGCGCACCGGTTACGCCGACCTCGGTAAATGATTTCATCCGGAGCGTAATGAATATCCGCTGCTCATAATAAATCAACCTGTCACGATTATTCTCCCCGACCCGCTCTATCGACCGCTCCAGATGATATGAAAGACCAACCTCCCAGCAATGGAGATCGTGAAGAATATCAATATAGAAATTCCTCAGGGTAAAAACCGCATTATCCGATTTCTTCTTATCGTAAAAATAGAAGGATCTCTCAAACTCATCAAAGGGGGTGGTTTCCCTTTTATCATACAGGAGATAGGATCTATCAGCTTGAGAAGTACCGCCGATGTTTATTCTCCAGAGTCGAGACAATTCAGCGCTGAAGTTCCAGCGAATTCCCATGGTATCTCTGAAGGGGAAACGAAAGTCGTGAAACCAGTTATACCCCAGCTCAATATTATTCACCCGCCTGATGCCGAGCAAGTAGAAGTTTCCCGTCGTAAAAGAGACATCCAGGGTATTATAACCGGATGTCTTATCCTTCACAATATACGTATAGTCGTTGGCTATTGCGATTCCCGAATAGAAGAGCCCCTTCCTCTTCTGAAGCAACGAGCTGCCCTTGAAAAAATTATAGAAATCGAAGAAGACATTGTTCTTCACCACCACATCTCGCCAGCGCTCATCCTCAAAGGGAAATTCCCTCCGGGCGTCATAGCTCGTGGTAACCGTCATCGTAATACCATCCAGCGGAAAGAGGAAGAGACCGCCCTCGAAATAGTTCAGCTTCTCGTGAACGAAAGGCTGCACCACGCGCTCCTCCAGATAGGAGCGGCGATAGACATGCGTTGCCTGCAGATAGTACTGCGTGAATCCGATTTTCAGGGTCTGCGTCGAATCTATATATTGAAAGCTGTTTTTTTCAGCAGCCTCTTCACTCGATTCTCTGGACAGCTCATTGGGATCTTCAATACGCTGAGCATTGAACCCCACCTTGAGCCCCGGCATATAGCTCAGCACGTTCAGAAGTGGGAAAACGGTGTTGATGCTCAAGAAGCCGTTGTAGGTATAGGTGGTACGAAAATGCTCGCCGAGAAGATACTGCTTGTAGGAATTACCACCGAGATACAGATTCCAGTTCAGAAACTGCTCATTCTTCCCCTTATCCTCCGAAGCATAACTGAAGAGGGGTATGGTGCCATTATAGGAAGCGCTGAATTCGGGAATCTGATCGTAAAGCGGTTTATAGAGCCCTCTCATAGTATAGTCGTCCACATCATCAGGATTGAGGGTATCATTCCACATCCATTGCCTTTTCATCGAGAGGCTCACATTATGGCGGTCTCCGCGATCACTGAGCGTGAGGCTCCAGTCGAGGTATCGTTTCACCTCAAAAATATTTCTCGGTATAAATCGAATCATCTCGATGGTCGTTCTGGGCTCATTCCGGTTATCAAAATTCCTCTCGAAGTCCCAGTTGTTCATCCATTCGAATTGCAGGTTGATATGGGAATTCCCCTTTCGCCTTTTGAAGAAATCCGCATCCCACCGCAGAATTGACTTGTACCAGTTCTCTTCGGGCAACTGCGAGGTGTTGTTCAGATCTTCATCAACCGATTTAAAGCGCGCTCCGGCGAGATAGAATTCAAGGGAATACGATGGGGTTTGATGCGCATATTCGATTCCTCCATAATAACCGAGTTTCTCGTAAATATCCAGCTTATACTTCCATCTGCTCCTGTCTTCCGCGGTATACCGCAGGGTATTCTGAATAAAATTGCCTCTCCTGATGCTCTGACCGAACTGAGTGATTATACCGATACCCTCATCGGTATGAGCAATGGCCGGAAAGTAAAAGAGGGGCATATCACCGACCACATAGATGGCGTCGTAGGCAATGAGCCTCTTATCACTGTGTATCCAGACTTTATCAACTCTGAAGTGATAGTGCGGTCTTTTCAGATTACAGGTTGAAAAATATATCCCCTCACCGATGTATTTTTTTTTATCAATGATACGGATCTTCTCGGACGAGAAGAAGAGAGGCTGACGCTCAGAACGAACCCCGTAGAGAACACCGGTTTTGTCCTTCACATTGTAAATGCATTTATCAGCATAAAAGATATTTCCGCCATCCTCAAAACGAACATCATCAGAAAAGGTGATGTCGCCGGTTCTCCGGTTATAAACGACATTTCTGGCATGAACCGTTATCTTCCCGGATTTCATCCGGATGTTTCCCTTGAGAATAACCAGCTCATGCCCGGACTCCGTAAGCCGTATATACTCTCCCTCATCAGCACCGGAGAGCTCGACAGCATCTTCGTTGAACTGACCCCCTTCACGAACGTTCTTATTCTTCTCGAGTTTTGGCAGCTGAGCAGCAACAAACTCCGGTGTCAGAGCAAAAACAATTAAATTATTTAACAAAAAGATGAAAATGATGTAAAAATAATGTGCAGATAACCTTTTTCTCATTTTTCCGATAAGCTTGAAAAGTGCCGGCTCGCGATCACGTATGAATCTCAGTTTTCAGACTTCTTCGATTTCTTATTTGCGGAATCAGCGCTCCTGTCATCTCCGGCATCCTCTTCTCCGTCTTCCCTTTCCATTCGAATATCATCTTTCCCTTTTTCATCCTTTTTCTGTTCTTTCTCCGGCTCTTCCTTCTTCTCAACGGTTTTCTTCACCGATTCATCTTTCCTGTCGGCACTGATTGTCTCAGGAGCTTTGATCCGTTTATCCTCTTTCTCTTTTTTTTCTTCTTTTTTCTCTTCCTGTTTCTGCTGTTTCTTTTCCGGAAGCTCTTTTTTATCGACATCCTTGACTTCTTGTTTGGTGATCGGCTTCTCCAGATGCTCCTTCTTCGGTTCCTTTTTCTCTACTGGCTCTTTTTTATCAACATCTTTAACTTCCCCTTTGGGGAGCGGTTTCTCCAGTTGCTCCTTCTTCGGTTCCTTCTTCTCTACTGGCTCTTTTTTATCAACATCTTTAACTTCCTCTCTGGGAAGCGGTTTCTCCAGTTGCTTCTTCTTCGGTTCCTTCTTCTCTACCGGCTCCTTTTTATCGACATCTTTAGCCTCCTCTTTGGGGAGCGTTTTTTTCAGCTTTTCTCTCTTTTCGACATCCCGGGATTTTCGCCGTTTCTCCTTTTCGGGGAGCTTTGCTTTTCCGGAAGGAATTTTCTTCTCCGCGGATATCCTTCTCTTCCCGGGTTTTTTATCGCTTTCGAGGATTCTTTCCTTCGGCTGCATCCCGCCTTCGGGTTTCTCAACATCTTCTCGTGTGATCACCTTCGGCAGCTCCACCGACTCTGACACGACGATATCCCATATTCCCCAGAAGCCCCCGGACGGAGCGTACTCCTGAAAACGGACGGCAACGCTCCCATCTATCGAATGCTCATAGGGGATATCTATTCGATAAGGATTATTCTCTTCGGTGATATCACCAAAGTTAAGTACCGCGATCAATTTCCCGTCGACGTATATTTCAAGCCGGGACTGAATATCACCCATCCGGGCTCCGTGAAAGGTGACAAAATCTATCCACATGCGATAGGTGCGATCCTTTTTTAGATCCGCAATGTTCATAACCGAGCCGGATTTCGACACAAAAAAAGCCTTCCCGTCCACTACCGGGGGGTTATCATTTATGAGACCGAAACCCCTGCTCTTGCTCCAGTTATATATCTCGCGAAGTGTCAGAGCACGCGCCCAGGGATGGGAGAGATCCACGGTATCACCCTCTCCGTTGAATACAATTGTATGATACGGATTCTCCTCAGTGAGGGCAAACTGTATCGATAGAATAGAAACGGAAAGAACAGTGATAATTACTCGAGAGATGAGAGAAGATAGAGAGACCGGCAGATTGCCCGATTTTTTTTTATATGCATCAATCATTTTTCACCCGTTACAATACGTATCGTAATAAAAATTCACTATCTTCCAGTAAATAGGAAATGCTTCTCCGGTAAATATATATTTATTCGAAAATAAAAACCGTTTAATGAAATTATTGCAAGCAATAATTAGCTCCGACACCGATGCAAACCATACAGGCGACATTCACCCGCCTGATATTGTGGAAAAAATTATCAGAAAGTGTTGACTGAAAAGTGATATCCGTTTATCTTTAACGAGATATAGTAAGGGCGGTGTCAGAGCCCGGTATTTTCGACTTAAAGGAGAACACAATGAGAACAGCGTCTTTTATTATAT
>CAZZCF010000059.1:0-24037 GCA_964652955.1 uncultured Leptospirales bacterium | reverse complement strand
AAAAATAAGTATTTAATATTTTATAAAATGCGCAAAATTATGAGAAGAATCAATAAATGCTTTTCAGGCTATCTCTATTACAATACAGGAAGAGGGATCGAAAAAAAAGCAACGCCATGAATAATCGAACGAAAAATATTAAGAAGACGCATTAATAAAATTTAATGCTATTTTTATGTGAAGAGAGGAAAAATCGTGTAAATATTACACACTCAAGAACTCTCTCTGTGTGTAAAATATACACAGTTATGCGCTTATTTGATTTTATACTTCTTCTTAAATTTCTCAACTCTACCGGCGCTATCGACAATCTTCTGTTTCTTGGTATAAAAAGGGTGACAGGCTGAACAAACTTCAACGTGGAGATCCTTAACAGTTGATCTCGTTTTTATCACATTACCACAGGCACACTTGATGGTAGCTTCCTCATACTTGGGATGTATATTCGATTTCATCTTTCTCCCTCTTTTCTGATATTCTCTCTCCCTGCCGAAGATGCTTTATCCAATGTGGGAGCATATCTACGAATTCATGGCCTTGAAAAAAGCCTTATTATTCTTTGTTGCTCGCATCTTTTCAATAAGCAACTCCATAGCCTCCGTGGAGCTCATCCCTCCAATAACCTTACGCAATATCCATATCTTGTTCAACTCCTCTGCATCAAGGAGCAACTCCTCTTTCCTGGTTCCGGACTTGTTTATATCTATAGACGGGAAAATTCTCCGCTCAACCAGTTTCCTGTCAAGATGTAATTCACAGTTACCGGTTCCCTTGAACTCCTCAAAAATAACCTCATCCATCCTGCTTCCCGTATCAACGAGAGCGGTTGCGAGAATGGTCATACTTCCACCCTCTTCGATATTTCTGGCTGCACCGAAAAAGCGCTTGGGCTTGTGCAGCGCGTTTGAATCAACTCCGCCCGAAAGTATCTTGCCGCTGGTCGGCACTACCTGGTTATACGCTCGCGCCAAACGGGTAATTGAGTCAAGTAAAATAACCACATCCTTTTTATGCTCGACGAGGCGCTTCGCTTTCTCCATGACCATCTCGGCAACCTGTACGTGCCGGGCCGCCGGTTCATCGAAGGTAGATGATATCACCTCTCCCTTTACCGAACGCTGCATGTCAGTTACTTCTTCAGGACGCTCGTCAATGAGCAGAACGATTAAAAATACATCTGAGTGATTGGTCGTTATTGAATTCGCAATCTTCTGCATCAGTATCGTTTTACCCGTTCTCGGCGGTGCGACAATGAGAGCACGCTGCCCCTTTCCAATAGGGGTAATGATATTGACAATCCGCATATCAATATTCTCGGATACCGTTTCGAGAACAAGACGATCCTCAGGATAAAGAGGAGTCAGATTATCGAAGAGCACCCGCTGCTGAAGCTGCTCCGGATTTTCAAAATTCACCGCCTCTATTCTCAAGAGCGCATAGAACCGCTCTGTATCCTTCGGCGGTCTTATCTGACCCGTGACCGTATCCCCCGTCCGTAACCCGAATAATCGGATCTGCGAGGGAGAAACGTAAATATCGTCAGGTCCCGGTAAATAGTTGTAATTAGGAGAACGTAAAAATCCATACCCATCACTGAGAATCTCAAGTACACCACTTGAAAAGATAAGACCGTTCCTCTCGGTTTGCGTCTTGAGAATCTCAAATATCAAATCCTGTTTCTTCAGACCGGAAACGCCTTCCAGCCCCATCTTTCGTGCAACACTGATCAGGCTGCTGATGGTCTTTGATTTCAATTCTGCAAGGTCAAGTCGGTTTCCGTCGAAGATTCCATTTCGTTCACCCTCAACATTTCCCTCGACAGGCACCTCGCCATTCGAATCCTTGCTTCCGTTCTCACGTGTCTTTGTGCTGCTTGATTTTGACGTTCCTGTTGTTCTTGCCATAGACTACCTTTTTTCATAATATAATGTGCGTCAACCCATAATCACACACATCCGGGCCCTGATGCTTCCTGCAATCTATTATTTTTATATTTAAATACAGGGTTTTATGATTTATAAAATTGTAATTTGTGATATCGTTAATACAATGAAGGGGTCAGATCCAGGAGGATCCCGTAATTACCTGCCTTTTCTTACCAGGTTATTAAATTAATTTTGATTTCTGAACTTAACCTATCTAAACGCGTTATCCTAATTTATTTACCGCTTGAATTAAAGTGAATAACTTCAACGAGGCAAGGAGGTTACTGAGTTAACTTTTCGTATCTGCAACAAATATACTAACACACCGATTTTCGTCAAGAAAAATATTAACTTTTTTAAATCCCTACTTCTCCGCTACATCAATAGTGTATTTCTCAATCTTCTTTTCCAGGGATTTCTTTGATATCTTCAGGCTCCTGGCAACCTTCCCGAGATCACGCCCCTCCTTCTTTATCGATTCGACAATAACAGATCGCTCAACGAAATTCAGTATCTGTTGTAACGACATCCCGGTACGATCAATTCCGGGAACGGTGCAATCGGGCGACTCGTTGAGTGCTCTGTCACAGTATATGAGATATCCCACAATCTGGTCATTATTCCGAAAAGGTATCCGCTCATAATAAAATCGCATATCCGTATTGAGGAAGTACGCCTCACCCTCTGCCCGGTAAAGGATCTCGTTCCTTTCCGAGTCATTGAGCGACGCCTCAACGAAGGCGATATCCATTTCTCTGCCCATATTTTCTTCAAACAGTTCCTCGAAATAACTGTTATAGAATATCGTCTTCCCCTTATCGTTAATCGCATAGAGGGCTCGCGGAATGTGTTCGAGGATGAGATAAATCATCCACTCGAGTATCTGTTCCTCCTGCTGCTTTTCAATCTCCTCGCTTGTCTGTTTCCCGTATCCGCGCTCGCTCGCAGAGAGCAGATCGGCCCGGGTCCAGCTTCCCTGAGCCTCACCAAAGAGATTAACCGTAACGAATTCACGGACCTCGGCAACGACGGGGAGGAGATCGTCGAAGGTCATCTTTTTCATCAGGCTCTTGATAAAGTGATCTATCTTCTGGTCCTTCACCCGCTCAATATCGCTCATCTCCGAGATGACATCTCCCTTGCTGAGAACGCCAAGAAGAACACCCCGATTTGATATTACCGGTATAAGGGGAACATTATTTGCCATAAAGAGCCTGACAATATCTTCCGGTTTCACCTTTTCGGGATTATACGGATTTTCTTCAAACTTCTTGATGCTATCATCCGATTCGGGAGCATTGTGAGATTTCATTTATAACCCCAACACATCGAACATTGTATACAAACCCGGTTTCTTCCCCTGCATATACTCTATGGCCCGAACGGCACCCCGCGCGAAAGTATCCCTGCTCGCCGCCCGGTGAGTCAGCTCAATTCTCTCCTCCCTGCCGATAAAAAAGACGGTGTGTTCCCCGACGATATCCCCCCCCCGCAGAGCCATAACGCCGATCTCCGCGTCGCCTCTCTCTCCAATAATTCCCTGGCGTCCATAAATCTCGGCAGCCTCATTCAGTGACGGCACTGCATTTTTAACTATCTCTACTATTTTCCTCGCCGTTCCCGAGGGTGCATCCTTTTTGAACCGGTGATGCGCCTCGAGAACTTCAACATCATACTCGCCCAGGAGTGCCCGTGAAGCGATATCGGTCAGCCTGAACAGGAGATTCACGCCAACCGACATATTGGGCGAAAAGAGTATCGGCACCGCACCTGCTGTTCGCTCGATTTTTTCCAGCTGCTCCGGAGAAAATCCAGTCGTCCCGATAACCACCGGAAGCCCGTTCGGGGGAATGGAATCGATGAGGGCAAGTGTTGATTCGGGAACAGAGAAGTCAATGAAGCCCTCAGCGGTTTTCAGATCATCCTCGTTGATGACGCGCACCGACACGCCTGCATCGGCACCGGCATGCAGATCGGCGAGAGATGCCCCGAGGTGAGATGATGATGGCGCCTCAAATCCCGCTACCACTTCATGTCCCCGTTCGAGAAGTATCTGCAACAGCGCCCTTCCCATCCTCCCGGCAATGCCGTTGATTCCAACTCTCACAGCGATAACCCGTATTCAGTCATGACCTGCCGCAATCGATTGCGATTCTCTTCGCTCAGGCTGACGAGGGGCAATCTCATCTCCGATGAGCAGTACCCCATCAGCTCCATCGCAGCCTTGACGGGAATCGGATTCGTTTCATAAAACATCGCACGACAGAGCGGAAGCAAGCGATAAAAGAGCTTCTTCGACTCTTCAAATTCCCCCTTCTCAAAATCCGTCACCACCCGCTTCATGTCTCCCGGGAGAAGATTCGCCAGAACCGATATGACGCCCTTGCCTCCTATTGCGAGAACGGGCAGAAGCAGGTTATCATCACCGGAAAGGAGCGTAAGTCTATCACCGCAGAGCTCGATAATGTTCATCATCTGTACGAGATTTCCCGATGCCTCCTTTATGGCAACCACATTTTCAGCCTTATCGAGAAGCTCGCATATGCTTTCGGGCTGAAAGTTTATCCCCGTTCTTCCCGGTATGTTGTACAGAATAACGGGAAGCGATACGGAATGAGCGACACTCGCAAAGTGCTCGACCAGACCGCGCTGCGGAGGCTTATTATAGTAAGGATTAACCAGCATAATCGCATCAACACCACCGTCAGCAGCCGATCTCGAGAGATCGATCGCTTCCTCGGTCGAGTTTGAACCGGTACCCGCAATCACCGTAATACGCTTGTCAACCTGCTTTACGACTTTACGGATGAACTCCTTGTGCTCATCATGCGAGAGTGTTGGTGACTCACCGGTCGTCCCCATGGGGAGCACGCCATCAACGCCTCCCTTAATCTGCATCTCGATAATCTTCTCCAGAGAAGCATAATCGATTCTCCCCCCCTTGAATGGGGTGATCAGCGCGGTATACACTCCTTTAAACATACCCCTATCCTCTTCGTATAATATGATCGCATTTTCTTCTTACTCAAAATTCCCTGCACGGATTATCAGTGGAGACAGAATCCAATCCTCTTTCGAAATTGTCGGCTTCCCGTTGTACAAAAGTATGATATTAATCTTTCGGTGCGACGAGGGCATAAAGCTTCTTCTCAAAGATCATCCTGTCATATCGAGAATTCTTGAAACTGTCGTCAAAGAGATACAGGATTAAAACCCTGTCCGCCTTTAAAAATCCCTTTTCCGCCGAGTAACCATATACCCGTATGGAACTATCACCGACTTTGATAAGTAACTTTATCTGCTGACCCTGTTGCAGGCTGTATTTCCCAACGGTAACATCATCTTTGACAACATACAGCTTTTCCTCATATTTCTTGAGCTGATCTATCTCCTTCTCCTCAATAAAAGTCGCACATGAGGTAAGCATCAGCGCTATGAGTGCACCACTCAGTTCTCTTCTCATGATTCCTCTGGGAAAATGCAGGTTATCGGCCCGGAAAATCATTCCAGCGCGTGAATATATCTGTTCCAAGCAGGTATTGTCTAGTGAAATAATTGAAGAATGTCAAGAATTTATTTATGGTAGGCAATTCCCTCGCATGATGCAATGAGGGTTCCCTCCTTTCCCCGAACCTGAATTTTCCAAACGCTGATTTTTTTCCCCCTATGGACGGGTGTCGCTTCCGCAACGATTGTCTCACCCACAACGGCAGCGGAAATGTAATTTACCGTGATACTCAAGGCAAGCGCTCTCCCCTGCGTGTTGCCCGCAACGGCAAGTGCCTGATCGACAACGGAATAAACAATTATGCCGTGGGCTCGATCCACCGCATTCAAATACTCGGGCTTGACGATGAGTGAGCATCGGGAGTAGCCATCACGTACCTCCTCGACACGAATACCGAGAAAGGTTGCCATCGGGTCCTTTCCCACAACTTCCCGTGCGTAGTGCAGGGGATCTTCTCTCCTTTCCATAACCTCTCCTCGCCATATATTCATAACGTCCGCTCGTTTCTGCTGAACACTTCAGGGGAGCGGTTTCAGGGCCAGCTACTTCACAAGCAGCTGCTCCATTGTATGCAGCACTTTGCGAATAAAAAGACATCCTTCGAGCAAACCTGAATAGAGAAATGCAGATCGCTTCGCAATTCGCTCCTCTTCACCGACCGCTGCATCATCGTCAAGCTCATATCCCTCGGTGATGGTATGAACAACCCGCTGTATGGTAAATCCGATCATATCCGTGAGCCTGCTCTGTGCCTGAACGGCAGCATCCAGATCAGACAACTGTGCCAGAAGGTATTCCAGTCTCCGTGAGTCCTTTTTCCTCACCCGCACGTGTTTGACAAGCTCATCCGAAAGTGCCACCGCTTTCCTGAGCACGGGAAGCAATCGCTCCACCTCGCCGCACCGTTCCATAACCGCACGGCGCATCTCATCCCTCACCGCATCAACCTGGCGGTGAAGCTGCTCCTCGTAGCTCTGGTGAATCAGCGAGAAGAAATCTTCATCGCGTTCTCCGATGGGCACCTCCCCGGCAGGACAGTGTTGCACGCTGTTCATAAATGCACCGTCATCGGTGGCATTCAGCAGATCCGGATCATTCCTCTTTTCAAACCACGAGAGGAAGATCATCATCTTTTGATTCGTGATGACCCGCGGTGTTCTAATCCCTCTGATGGAGATCTTCGGAAGAGCGGTCAACTGCCGCCTGTTGAACATCTCGAAGGTGCTGAACCTGTTCGTACGGAGGTGTACCTGTTCATCGAGATATGAGCCCCGCGCGTGAGCGAGTCCTCCCGTGAAGGCGAGATCCTGCCCGATGAGAATGACGGGCGAAGCGCCAAGCCGTTTTGCAAAATCGTACGCATTTGTGGAAACGGAACCACCGTATGCAATAGCACCCTTTTCGCCGGCAATCTCTTCAATCCACTTCATCATCTGAAACGCCAATCCTGTTATCGCACATCTCCCCTTGAAAAGCCGGAAAACAGACGGATGCACGGTTGGATCGGCAATCAGCACCGTTCTGCCCCCCGTATCGCCTTCAAAATATCGCGCATTCACAACCTGTGGATCAACGGAGATGCAGAAGTGTGGCTCGATGCCATTCGCGCGCAGGATCCGATATGAGGTATCAACACAGATCACAACAGCGCTGCCGAGATGCTGCCGTATAAAATCGAGGCTCTGCAGAAGAGAGGGGCCCGCAGAAACAACCAGCGCAGGAATTCCCCTGAAGCGCTCATAGTAGATATTTGCGCCAGGACAGGCAATGAACCGCTCAATGTTCCGTGCAATATTAGCGCTCCAGGTCTTTTCGAACCTGGCCAGTGTAGCGATGTTAACCTCTTTCGTTGAGAGATATGAACGGCACAATCTCAAGAGGTTGCTATAATAGCCCGGATCTATCTGAAATGAGCCTCGATGCGTTATGAAGGTGACTCGATAGGATGATTTCCCTTTCAGCGCAGCAGCAAGATCGTCCTCATCGGGATCAACGAAGAGGTGAAATCGGCTATCACTCAAAATGAACGAGAGATCCCGTGATACCATTGCCTGCCTGAGCAATGCCATGCTCCTTTCAAAAACGAGGAGGGTGGTATCCCTGCCCATTCCCTTCAACAGCTCCTCGACATGATAACCGAAGCCGAATCCGAATACGATGAAGAGATCAAATTGATGGGGATGTGTCTCCGAGATGAGCCGTTCCGCCTCTTTCACCGGAGCAAAACGGCTGTGAATATACACCTTTCTCCCTCCCCGCGTCAGCTCGGGAACCCTGCTCCCATCGCGGGCTTCGATAACGGCGATCGAGCTGCTCTCACCCTCCTCATCCAGCCGAGTACCGAGCGCCTGATTCCCTTTTTTCAGAAGAGCGAGATTCTGTTCGAAGAGATTTTCCATGATTTTCAGGGCTTTATTACCGTAAATACAGTACTATCTTCTGATTATCGGATATTCGGGTATTCTCCGGAGGAGATTGGGCAAAAACTCTCCCCGCACCAACTACCACATAGTCGATGCTGTTCCTCTTCTGCATCTCAATGAGAACATGAAGCGCTTCGGATAAGAGAAGTCCCCTGAAATCCGGCATGATACCTTTCGATATGTTCACGGGGAACCTCATCCTCCGGGGCGCCGCAATGGGAACGACTGTCCTCTTCACGCCGCGATAGGGGAGGATTCTTCGCGCTATCTCTGCAAATATCGGTGCGGCGACCTCTCCTCCGGTATTCAATCCTTTCGGCTCGTCAACAACGACCAGAATGCATATATCCGGATTTTCCAGCGGAGCAATACCGATGAATGAAGCAATAAATTTATCGGAGTAATAGCCTCCCTGTTTCATCGTCTTTTGAGAGGTTCCGGTCTTGCCGGCCGCTGCATAATAGCGCAGGGCAGCTTTTGTTCCCGTTCCGCCCAGAACAACTTTATGCATCATTTTCAGGAGCCGCAGGGCGATGGCTCTGCTCAGGACTCTCCCCTTTGTACGCGGGTAAAAGGACTGTACAATCGAACCGTCGCCGCGTTCAATCGACTCAAGTATCGAAGGAACCTGATAGATGCCGCCATTGGCAATGGCGCCGAAGGCAGCAACCATCTGTATGGAATTGACCGAAATCTCATGCCCGATCGCAATGGAATATTTCGATAATCCTGACCAGGCCGAGACGGGCCTGAGGATGCCATCTATCTCTCCGGGGAGCTCGATGCCCGTTTTTCTTCCGAAGCCAAAGCGGTGTAACAGCGCATGAAAAGCTCTCCTGCTCACCGGCTTCATTGCCGTGATAATGCCGACATTGCATGAGTACTTGATTATTTCATCAAGGGTGAGCTCGCCGTGTGTTCCGGTACACTTAATTACTTCATCGTATATCTTAATCTCGCCGGTACAGCGGTACTTCGTATGCTGACTCTTCGGCACCTGCTCCAATATCGTTGCCATGGCAAGTATCTTGAGTGTTGAACCGGGCTCAAAGGCATCAACAATCGTAAAGTTTCTTCTCGCAAAGCTCGATGCGCGGTAGTAGGAATCCGGACTGAAGCCCGGGTGCTTGGCGATAGCCAGTATCCTTCCCGTTTTCACCTCCATGATAACCGCTGCGCCCTGTTCCGCGTTGACCGCGCTCATCCCCTCGACAAGAGCCTGCTCTGCAACATGCTGTATGAACCGATCAATGGTCAACGATATGTTGTTGCCACGAACAATCCTTGTATCGCCGAGCGAACGATCGGTACCGCCGGCAAGCACATCATTGTACTTATACTCAATCCCTTCAAGACCCCTGTTATCAATACCGACAAAGCCGAGAATACTGGCTGCCAGATTTCCATGAGGGTATTCCCGCTTAAATTCCTTTTTGAAATGGAGCCCCTTCAACTGCAGCTTTTTGATCCGGTCAACGGTTTCATCATCGAGCTTCCTCCGCAACCAGACAAATTTCTTTTTCCTGGTAATCCGGGACCGGATAAAATCGGTTGATTCCCCGATCAGCGGAGCCAGCTTCTGTGCGATCTCCTCGTGATTTTCTATTTCCTCCGGATTAGCGAAGAGCGAATCCCGTTCTATGCTCAGGGCGAGCAGATAGCCGTTGCGATCCCGGATATAGCCGCGCTTCACAACAGAATTCTTTTTATTCGAAATAATAATGAGATCGGAAAAATGCAGATCGAAAAGCGTAAAGATAAAAAAACAGGCTGTGCCGAATATCAGGAAGCCTGTTATATATACTCGTCTCTTAAACTTGCCGAGATTCATTTTAAATCAGCTTCACCGAAAATGAACGCCTCATGAATTTGATTATCGGATGAGACCGAAACGAGAAAAATCGAAGTTCACTATCTGTTTGGTGTTCCAGTAGAGAACAAAGGCCTTCCCCTTTATCCGCTTGATAGGAAGATATCCGAATCCCCGGCTGTCATAAGAATTCTCCCTGTTATCTCCAAGCACCAGGATATGTCCGTCGGGAACTTTGCCTTCAATCTTCTTGTCGCCAAATCCGCTGTAGCTCGTAATCCCTTTCACATAGGAATCGTCCACCTTCTTCCCGTTGACATATGCAAAGCCATCTCTGATGCTGAATTCATCGCCGGATATCGCAATACACCGCTTTATGAAATCCTTTTCCCGTTCATGGGGAGGCCTGAAGATGACGATATCACCTCGCTGTATATCGCGAATCGCCAGGCAGTTGAGATGTATTTTATGATTCATCCCGAGCATCTGTGGAATTGAAGGGCCCAGGGTGATCTTCTCCACGAGAAGATGGTCGCCAATCTGCAACGTGTCCTCCATTGAGCCGGTTGGTATGAAATAGGCCTGAACGATAAACTGGCGAATGTGCATTGCCAATATAAAAGCGACAAAGACGGCATCAATGAAGTCCCAGATCTTCCTGAACAGCATCGTCCTTCTCGGCGCCATGTCCTGAAAGAGGGAAATGGTTTTCTGACGATCTTCACTGCCGACCAGCGAGAGCGGAAATGCTGTTTTATCGTTCTTCTCGCGAATGACCAAATTGCCGAGCAGATTAATCTCAAGATAGGTGATTGCATTTGCCGGAATTTTCTTGATGTCCTCTGCATAATATACCTCAATACCCTCCTTATCGACAACGAGCCTCCCTCCCCTGAACCGAACATATTTTACGATGTGATCTGTTATCCTGATGAGAAAGAGAACGATCACAAAGCCACCGATGAAATAGGTATACTGGAAGGGTATAGCAACGGCGAGAAAGAGCGTCGAGTAGATCAGAAGTATGAGATAGAGAAACATTCGCGTCGCGTATTTAACAATTTCATTCCGGGATAGTATGTGGAATTCGGATCTCTCCACAGCAGCAGCGTCAAATCGCAAAAACTGTAACATTGCAGACTCCTTAACAATTAGTCCGTGTACTCTCAATAAATCGCAATACAATAAAGCATCGCGGTCTTTCCGGCACCTTAAGACTCTCTCTCAGAGCAGGAAGGGGGGCTCGTAAAAGCATACATGATCGATTCATTAGGAATAATTCCTGATGTATCTATAGCCATCCTGTCGGTTCCCGAGGCGAGGAGGGAGATGGTAAACATTCCGTACAACTCGTACATAATTTTTCTTAATTTTATTGTAAAAATTAAAGCGACTTTATAGAATGATACAATTACCCTGTCCACAACTTTTTTACGATGAAGAGAATTGTTGATATACTCAATAAACTTACGCCTGATGAGATTGCGACCCTCGCCAAAATCCTGAAAGTAAAAAAACAGAGTCACGGGAGTATTATATCGAAACTCCAGACATATTACGGCCTCTATCTCATCCTGTCAAACCTATCATCTGAGGAGATCTCAGTTCTGAGCACGGTTAATCGCGATACCGGATTGATCTTTGGTGAAATAGAGAAACAGCTGGGAATCCCCACGAACAGGATAGAAGAAATTGCAAACACGCTCTCCAGGCGACTCCTTACCTATGTCCTGAAGAACAGGCAGCGGCTGCACAACAAACTGGATAAGATCTATATCTTTCCCGAAATCCAGGAGCTCCTTGAATCACCCCTCGAAGAAAGTATTCATGATCATCTTGAAGATATTCTCAAGGTCGTTGAACGGAACAATACCACAACCGACCTGCTCATGCCAACAGGCAAAAATGAAACACTGCTCGTTAATGCAATCTACGATAGCGGCGGGATAATCACCTTACAGGAAGCACTCAAAACAATTCCGGTGAAATCGCTGGACAAATACCTCCTCAAACTGAAGAAAATGAATATAGTCACCGTGTTCTTCGATCTGACCCATCCCCCCGTTCTGTTCCTGCTGCTCACTGCAGATGCATTCCTCGCCGTAAAAGAACAGCGAATTCAGAAGGAGGAGAAAAAAACCGTTGTACACAATCACTACAAGGTGATTCTCAATCTTCTCAATGCCTACGATACGGTTTCATCGTACGGATTATTCCTCACGAAACGGGGCGCTTTCAGGAAGATCGATCAAAAGCGCGTCGAAGAATCACTGAACACACTCCGTGAAGTTGACGGAAGCGACTTCAGCCAGGAGAGCACCTTCCAGCTCGCCCTCTTCTGCCTCTCCATCCTGAAATGTCTGGGAATCAAACAGGATGCCATTGTAATCAGTTTAAAACACCTTGAGAATCAGCTCGAAAATCCACTGAGAATTCTCTCAACGCTCCTGAAAAATATAAACAGCGCGCCCCACACGCCGCTGTTCACCCCCCCCTTCCCGCTTCCCTCCTTCAACGCGCTCAAAGAGATCATCACACTCGTCCTCAAAAACACCGCCAGAACCGTTTCCACACTCCGATTGCTCTTCCTGATTCAATCACTCCTCCAAGCCGATCAGGATTCACTGAAAGATCTCACCCGAATCAGAGGGGCTATCACCGACACGTTTAAGAGCGGATTCCGCTTCCTCTGCCTTGCCGGAATACTCGATATAGAGCGGGAACAATGCTCTCTATCCGATATCGGTTATGGTCTCTGCAGCAAATTTTTAAAGATAAGGACTGCTCAGCGAGATTACGCAAAAGAGTATGATAAATCCGTATACATCAATCCGGATTTTACGCTCATTATCCCGCAACAGGAACTGCCGTCAGAAGCGCTCTATCATATACTTGCCCATACCGATATCACGAAGGAGGATGTTATACTCCATGCCCGAATCACAAAAGGATCAATCATCCGGGCATATAAGCGGAGCATGACCCCTGAAACCTTTCTCGCCATATTGAAGCGGTTCGCAAAGAGCGCAATACCTCAGAACCTCACCTTTCTCATCTCAGAATGGTCTGACAATATCATTCAGGTCAGGATATTGAATCCGACCGTCCTCTATACCAACACCCCCTCTCTGATTGACGAGATTGCCTTCAGCGAACTCAAGCCCGCAATCATTGAGCGCATCTCGGAGCATTATGCAATTATCGACAGGGAATACCTTGGTGAAGTCGTAAAGGTAGCACATAAGAAGGACGCCGTTATTCGAATATTTGAAGATGTTGAATCAGGATAAGAGAAGAGGATACCATGCCGAAGAGAGAACCCTAATCTTCGACAACATCGATAATCTGTGGAAATTTCAATTTGATAAATTCACTTAAAGCGTTTATTGTTCTCTCGGTGACAAAATATATTCTGCCGTGCAATTTCACCAGGCCACCCTTGTAATGGGAGAGTTTCATCACGTGATCGATCCAGCCTATCGGCTCAACCTCTCTCCAGTTATCACAGGTCTTCAACTGAGGGATTTTTCGTAAATGCAATTCACGTATTTTCCCGTTCTGCACAGCATCAGCCAAGAGCCTTTCCCATTCCATCACGTTCCCTCTCACTAAAGATTAATCATCCCATCGTTTAAGAGAAAATATACCTTTCTGGTAAATACCGAGCATTGACGCTCTCCCCGCCACCCTTGCGAGGATGAAGGGAAAGAGCGGCCTCTTTACCGAGAATCGATCGCCTCTCTATCTGAAATGCACCAACGCTTATTCCTGTAAACATAATACGTCACCATCCGAAGACCGTTCCCCGAATAGGTAATTTTCGCCGATGTGCCCGAAATATTCTTTTCAACAATCTCCATCCCCGTATCTAAATGGGCAAAGAGCAGTGACAGCAAGAGTGCCAACCGAAGATAATCGGCGTTGTTTATGCTCCTCCCCTTCCTTCCCGGTGGATTGAGCATGAGCGTAAAGTATCTTCTGACTATGGTATCATGGCTTGCACTGAGGAAGTCCTTATGTCGTCCGAATCCAAGCTTATGGGAAATGAGCGTCGAGTGTGCCCGATCGGCCTTCATCCTGTCAATTGCTTTCCCTATCCTGGCTTTCAATTGGGTGTCGACATAACCGGTGTAGATCCTGAAAAGCTCCCGCTTCCTGAAAAGCGCTCTCATTTCTTCCAGGTGCTCTTCAAGCCCTTTGTCCATGAACCATGCATAGAGGGGGAGCGAAAAAAATATGCAGAGCAGCAAACCGGCACCGATTAATGTACTCGACGAAGTTTTCATGAGAATCAAATATTCACTGTCGGTGATCTGGATAATCGAAAATCATACCGTTGCTGTACCATGACGCTGACCTTTCTCCGGCATTCAACATCTCACCGCTCCCGATCGGAATCACTTTCAGATTCTATAATCCTCGGTGTTTTCCCCTCGATTATCTCTTCGTGAGGCGGAGTGTGAACTTCTTCAAAACGCTCCCGCCGTCGCAGATCAGAGAGCACCTCACCCGATGAGGTTTTAGTTTTTACGTCAAACAGCTCCTTTCTCCTGATGTGGGAGAATTCCTCTATCGCAACATTCAGTTTTTCCTCTTCCTCCCGTAAGTGCTTCTCGTATTCCATTATCTTCAAGAAAGTTTTCTTTTCTCTGTCCGATTCGAAGATATCCTTTCTGCTCATGTTGATGAGATTCTGATACGCCTCAATCCGCTCGTCAGCCTCGCGGGAAAAGAACCGCAACATCTCCCGGTACCGTTCAATTATAATTGATTTTTCAAGGAGGAGTATGAATTCATTCTTATTCACGGGGCGGGAAATAAACTCAAGGTGCAATTGATTGAATGACATATTCAATGCTTTCCGAATCTGCCGCTTGTAGAGAATAACGTACTTCAAAAATTCCTGCAAGCGTCTATCGTCACATGCCAGCGATAGAATATCCGAAACCTCTCTCTGGGTACTGTCAACTATGAACAGATTTCTCTTATCAGGCAAGATATTTGCCTCCTGGAAATCGCCGTCGACGATCAGGTTGCATCTCAGCCCCAGGTCTCTGATGGAAAGAGCAATCTCCTTGCCCTTATCATTATCGGTTAAATACCATATTGTGACCTGTTCCATCTACACCCCTTTTCATCGAACTTCTGCAGTGACGTCCGCATTTCATGACAGGATGCCCCTGCATCATCACGAGGACAAGCATATTTTCACTGAGCAGAATATCACGCACATCTCTCATGCAAAATATCCTTTCCTCTGAACAGGAACCCTTCCAGACGGGATAATACCATATTACAGCGAGGGGAAAATTACAACAGTTTTTTTGTTCCGGACAAAAAAGCCCCACTCTTGATCATCTGAATTAAATGCTCAACCTCGATGCTCATCGCCTCAATTTTTTCCTTATAAACCAGCAACAGCACGCCTGTTATCAGTAAAATAATATTTGCATTCCAGACACCGATAAAAGGGTGCACAACCCCTTTAATCGCCATCGATTGGCCAACCATGAAAAGAACATAATAAACGAAAAAAATAATAATACTAATACTGAAGCCGATGCCCCTCCCGCTCCTCCTCGAGAAAACACCGAGTGGCGCACCGATGAGCGAGAAGACCAGGCAACTGAAGGGTATCGAGTGTTTCTTATAAAACTCAACCCAGAAGAGAGCAATATCCCTCTCTCCCTTATAGGACTGTTTCAGGGAGCGAAGCATTCGAAAGAGTTCAAAGCTGTTCAGCTCACCGGGATTTATCTTTTCTTCATCTTCATGATGCGCTATGCGGCTCTCCGACATCAATATCTCCAGGCTCCCGTTGCTGAAATCGACATAGGAATAGCTTCCCGTGGAGAACTCGCTTGAGAAGAGCCTCCCCTTGAAGAGATGCAGGGCTCTGCTCCCGTCAGAATTCTGCTTCCAGGTACCCCTCTCAGCCCTGACGATATCCCATCCCTCGGATTCATTCCTGCCATAGAGAACAATATTCCTGAGGCTCCCGCTCTCCCGGTCAATCTTCTCAACCCAGATGGTTCTCTCTCCGATTGAGGTGAAAATCCCCTCCTCGAGCACAGCAATGGGACTGCTCTTTACTATCTGTATAAAAACTCTGTTATATCCCCTGTTGCTGTATACCACGAGCGTTTCATTGAAGAGCATCATGAGTATGAAGAAAACCGAGCCCGAGATGATGAGGGGACGAACGATATGCATCAGGGAGATGCCACTTGCATGGAGAGCAACGATCTCGGAATCTGCGGAGAGTCTGCTCATCGCAATAATTACCGAGATAAGCACCGACATGGGGATGGTCAGGGAGAGAGTCGACGGGAGCATGAACATGAAGAGTTTCAGCACCAGCAGGAACTCGACCTTCTTGTTGATAATAAGATCAGCAAGGAGAAAGAGCCTGTTCAATACGAGCACAAACGTCAGGAACAGAACTCCCGTCAGAATCGGGTACAGCTGCTCCTTCATAATATACCGGGTTAGAATTCTCATGATCATCATTTACGAAAAGAGTGCCAGACTGCAATGCTTATGGAAACTTCTGCAAAATTCATTATTAATTTCGTTTTGTTATACGGTGATAAAATATCGAGGGGATGTGTCTTCACTTACATTGATGCCACGCTGCATTCAGTCTCCCCTGTGTTTGATGATTCACACATAATGCCTGTGTTATGCACAAACGCACAAATGTGCTGTACACGATGTTCGAATGCCCACGGAGCCACGGAAGTCGAGAGTGGGCCAACATCGTGCTGGTCGCAAAGAAGCGATAATATCGAAATGCGCTATCACTATGAAATTTATTGATATGTATCTCAAAAAACACCTTTCTAAGAGATTCCATAAACGGTACATTATTGCAGCTCTCATTTTCATGCCCCTTCAATCTGAAGCTGTACCGTATCATCTTCATCGATGGAGACATACACAACCGATTCCACAATTCCGGAAAGCCTCTCGTCAGAAGCACGAAGAGTCGGGAAATCGCTCCGGTTGAGAAATTTTTCGAGTATCTGAATCTGCTCCTCTATCACTTGAGCTTTATCATCGCTCTCGAAATACAGATCCATCAACCGCTTCAATTCCCTTTTTGCTTCGGTTTCGATGCAGTGATCGTGCAAATGCAATTTAACCTGTGACACGGCGCCTCTCACCGAATACCCCGTTCTCATTCATCGCGTTATTAATACGGATCCCAATACCGGAAAAAACTGAATATTCTGACCATGGTGATAGAGTGTGATAATAACATGCAGTTTGCGGACCGGTATAATCATCTTTTTCAGCTCAACGGGGAAGAGAGCATCTGATGAGGATATTTATAGCGCATAACTCCGTAAAACTGCATATAAAGTCCAATAAATACGGATAATCACATTTATTTCAAAAAATTCGTACAGGATATCAATAACTTTTCAATTTTTTGAAAAAAAACTTGCAAAGAATCACCACTCATAAAGGTTGTTGTAAATTCTTCAGGGAAAACACGTATGAAGTTAATTAACACCATATTTTTCATGACACTATTCATCCTCCTGACTGCTATTATGGATAAACAGCTCCTGAGCCGGAGTCTCTTTGAGCTCTTCAAGGATCGGGTCTACACCGATGAGGGATTGGAACGGGTTAAAAATTTTGATCCCGATAACGAAATCCTCTTCCTGCCAGAACTGGAGAACAAGGAATTCTTCCAGTCGATCAACGACCTCTCCATATGCAGAAGGAAGGAAGTTCGTAGATACATATATATCTATCTCACCACGGGCCGTGAGTACGTAAAGAGATCATTGGAGAACTCAGAACTCTATCTCGATATCATCGAAGCGATTATACGGGAAAACAAGATGCCAGACGAGATAGCACTGTTACCGATTCTCGAGAGCGGTTTTAATCCCTATGCGGTATCGAAGAGCAGAGCTGTTGGTCTCTGGCAATTCATTCGGGGCACTTCTGAAGTGCTCGGTCTCAAAACGGATAAATGGGTGGAAGAGAGAAGGAGCATAGAAAAATCAACCCGTGCAGCAGCCCGTCACCTGCAAAACCTCTATCGAATCTGGGGAAACTGGGAGCTCGTCCTCGCTTCATATAACGGCGGGGCGAGTCATGTAAAACGGGCGATTCAGGAGACCGGAATCGAGGACTTCTGGGAATTACAGAAAACAGATGCGCTCAGAACCGAAACGAGTGAATACGTTCCCCGTTTCGCGGCGCTCGTCGTTATTTACAAGCATCAGGAACTCTTCGATATTAAAGAAGAGCTCACCATCAACGATATTCCGGAAACGGAAAAGGTTGTGCTTGATTATCCGGTTAATATAAGTACCCTGTCGAGAGTTACGGGCCTCTCGATGGATACCCTCAAAAAATATAATCCGGAGCTCAAGCGAAACTTTACTCCTCCCTATTACAAGAAATACACCCTGCGCCTTCCCGTTGAAGTCAGCGATCGCATAAAAAAAAACGAGAAAAAAATATGTCCCGTCAGATTCAGATATCTCAAGTACCATACGGTGAAAAAGGGTGAATCAATCTCCAGAATTGCACGGCGTTACGGTGCCCGTGCAAAATACATAATACTGCTCAACGGGATCATAAATCCCCATCTCATTCATCCGGGTGATAAGCTCTATATCCCGATCTAAATTGATGGCAGTTTGTTGATATCGAGAGCTGCATCAAGACGCGCACCCTTCTGGGAAACGACCCGTGACGCCGCATAACTCCCTATCAATCCAGCACGCTCAATCGGAATATTCCGGGCAATGCCATACAGCACGCCAGCGGCATACATGTCACCTGCCCCGTTTGTGTTTTCAACCAGTGTCCTGAAAGCCGGTATCCGGCACACCGCATCATGTGCCTTGATCATACTACCCTTGCTGCCCAGCTTCACAACCGCCACATCACACATCTCAGCAAGCTGATGAAGCGCTGCCTCCTCTTCCTTGCCGGTGAAAGCAACCGCCTCCACATCATTAACGAACACAACCGCTGCGAACTCCCTCACAATATCGATAAAGTCATCACGGTTTCTCCCGATCAATGCGGGATCGGCCAGATCAATCGACACCTTGATTCCCTTCTCTTTCGCTATATGCATCGCCCGAAAGCATGCCTCACGCTGCCCCTCGTTTTCGAGGAGATATCCCTCGATGTGTAAAATCCTGCCCCGCTGAATATCTTCATCAACGACATCATCCTCAGTGAGATGAAGGGATGCGCCGAGATGAGTGGCAAAGGTCCGCTCTGAATCCGGGGTGATAAAGGTGATAGCGTGACCGGTCATCCGTTCATGTTTCCCTATTCTGGTCTGTACGCCAATCCGCTCTGTCTCCTCTATATAGTACTGCCCGTTCGTATCATTCCCCACCTTTCCGACAAAGAGACCCGATCCCCCGAGGAGCGCAATTCCCGCAATGGTATTTGCAGAGCTTCCCCCCGGTGTCTTCTCAATTGCATATTTTTTCAGCTGCTTGAAGATCGCCTCACTCTGCTGCTCGTCGATGAGGTGCATATGCCCCTTGTTCAGGTGTATCGCTTCGAGAAACGACTCCTCAACCTCAACGGTGAAGTCCAGCAGCGCTGAGCCGATACCGACAACATCTATTTTCGGCTCGGAAGATCGCATATCACTTTTCCCCCTCGACGAATGCCTGTATGCGCTGCCTGGTCCCGTCGGACTGACCGGTCTCAATCATCGCCCTCCCCTCCCGATACAGGACCTCGTCAATAGACCGTTCCTGCGCCTCATTGATAACCCGCTTTGCAAGCCGCAGCGCAAGGGGATCCTTCAGGGCAATCTTGGTCGCGTAGTCCTGCATAACGGCATCGAGCTCCTCCGCCGGGCAGACGTGATTCACCAGCCCCATGGCAAGCGCCTCATCAGCCCGGACCACCTCGCCGAGGAGCATGAGCTGCTTCGCGCGCCCCTCGCCGATAATGCGGGGGAGGAGCTTTGTCGAGGCATTGGAGAAGAAGATCCCCATCCCCAGCTCGGGGAGCATGATCCTGGTGTTGTCTGCTGCAATCCGCAGATCGCAGGCGAGGGTGTGCTCGAATCCCCCGCCGACAATCCAACCATGATACCCGACAATGATAATGCCCGGATGCTCCAGCATTGCGCTGGTGACCTCCTGCCATGACCAGAGATACTCCGCCGCCTCCGAGCGAAGCTCGGGCCTGGTTATCATCTCATAGGCATATTTCAGATCGGCTCCAAAGGTGAAGTTCTTGCCCTTTGCTTCGTATCGCACACAGACATCGCCGTTATCGCTGCTCTTCCTGAAGGCTTCGATCAACTTTTGCAACACCTTCAGATCGAAGGGATTTGAACTATCAGGATTATTCAGGGTAATCCTGCCGATGCCACCCTCTTTTTCGTATAAAACAACTTCATTCATGATATACTCCTTTATAATAATATTGCATATACAAGCTTTTCATAACACCTGAAAACCAATCTTATCGCGGTTCAGGCTACCGGGATTCATGAAAATCGTCAAACACTAATGCCGGATGTTTGTCACCGGATGGGGTTCAGCTGTACGCGGAGCTTCCGAAAAATAAAGGCACCAATAACGGCTGTGACGGCAAGCCCGGCTCCCCACTCTTCGAAGAGATCGGCAACTACATCCATCCTTACCTCGCCGCTACTCCTTCAACCTCGATGAGCATCTTCGGATGCGAGAGCCCCTTGACGATCCTGAGCGTCCCACCGGCGGGACCCGGCGCGTTGGGGAAAGAGCCAACGTATTCCTTCAGGAGCTCCCCCCACTCTTCATAGAGGTTGACCTGCTCGGTAACCGTAATTGTCAGGAAGACGATATCGCCAAGCGACATACCGGCCCCGTGAACAATCTCCTCTATCCTCTCGACAATATATCGGAACTGTTGCTCAACCGTCTCTCCGATTACCCTCCCCTCTGCATCCATAGCCGGCACCCCGGAAATGAAGAGCCACTCCGTTACTTCCTTGAGGTGCAGCGCCCAGGGAAATCCCAGCGAGGGGAGCTTTTCATTATCTATCTCCCTTTTGTTCATATCGTATCCTCGTAACAGTATTTACGTCGCCTCGAGCTCCGAGATTACCTCATCACTCATCTCGCTCAGCGTTTCGGCGAGGTCTATTCCCCGCTTCCTAAGATGGGACTTCCTCCAGAACCAGTATATCAAGCCCACGGCGAGAATGCCGATAAAAATAAGTCCCGTTTTTAAATCGGCGAGCATGCCGAAGAGAAAGATAAGGGTAAAGCAGACAAGACAGCCTATCCAGGTAAACCAGCGCCAGAAGGGGCTGAATTTGAAAAGCGCCTTCTCGTAAATGTCCGATGCACGTTTCGGCATTTTCCATACGGCTGTCGCGCCGAAGCTCTGAATGACCATCAGCGCGAAGACAACCATCAGAGCGTACTTCTCCAGTCCCGCAGCGAAGATAATGCTGATAACCGACAGCACCGTCATGAGGAGAATGGCCATCTCGGGGGTGTAGAATCGCCGATTGATCCTGTTAAAAACCGTGGGTATCACGTGATCCCTGCTCCACGCGTACATCTCACGCGCCGCCATGAACATGATCGAATTGATTGTCGTTGCCATTGCAAGCAGTGCTGCAAAGGCGATGAAGGCGACCACCCATTCGGGGAGAAAGGTTCTCGCAGCAGCGAGAAAGGCCGTGTCGCCTATCTTCGGCGCCTCGCTCCACAGGAGGGTCCCGGTAAACACATAGGTTTGCAGGATATAGAAAAAAAGAACGAGGACCAGTGATATGATAATGGCAACGGGAATGTTCCGCTTCGGATTCTTCACCTCTCCGGCAACTTCCGTGATTGCAATAAAGCCGGCCCAGGAGAAGGTCGCAATGGCGATAACCATGATAAACTTCCCGATCCCCTGCGGGAAGAGTGGCTGTGTGTATTCGGGATTGATATGGAAAAGGCCCCCGATGCCGAAGACGATCATGGCGAGGAGAAGGAGGAGGAGCATGAGCGCCTGTATCCACACAAACATTCGCACGCCAATCCAGTTGACGAATCCGAAGATGATGATTATTACAATTGCACATCCGGTAATGGAGAAAGCCGGGAAATAGGATGCAATGTATTTGGCAAATCCCCATGCGATCAGACAATTGGTGCTTATCATGGCCACCACGGCAGCCAGCGAGACGGTGAAGCCTGCAGTGGGCGAGAGCCACCGGGTGACGGCAAAGTAGTTCGCTCCGGTCACCGGGAGCGCACCCCCCAGCTGCATGAGATAGAGCCCGGTGAAGATGGCAGGCACCACCGAGATGGTATATGCCAGAAAGAGGCTCGGGCCGGTCATCCCCGCAAGGGCTGGAACAAGCACAAAGATGGAAGCGCCGATAACCACCCCGATTATCATGGCGACACAACCAGTCAGTGACATGGATCGCTGCAATTTCTCAGACATGACAACCTCCAATTATATAGATACATCCTGCGACAACGAAGACATGAACACCGTCGTCGAAAAAACAATTTTACTCCTTTTCTTCCATGGATGCGATGATTGCATTCTGCACCTTTACCCGGTGAACCTTTCCGATCCTCGTCAGGGGAAGCTCATCCCATACGATTACCCTCTTCGGAACCTTGAACTTCGCCAGCTCACTCTCACAGCGCCGTACGATATGCCGCTCGTCAATCGTCTGTCCGGGAGCGGGAGAAACCACCAGCCAGACCACCTCGCCCAGAACCTTGTCCGGAAAACCGATGGCAGCAGCCATACCGACGGTGGAATCCTGCAGGACAACCTCCTCCACCTCCGCGGGCATTACGGTATAGCTGCCCACGCGGATGATGTGCTTCTTTCGTCCCTTGATATATAAACCACCATCTTTGGTAAGATAGCCCAGATCACCGGTGCGGCAAAAACCATCTCCGGTAAAGCCGTCCCGGTCCTCATCCGGCATCTTAAAGTAACCCTTGATGGTAAGGGGACCGCGCGTCAGCACCTCGCCGATCTCCGAGGGAGGGAGCTCTTTATCGTTATCATCAACGATCCGTATCTCCATGCCGGGGAGCGGTTTCCCCACGTAGCCATCTACAATCATTGCGTCAGTATCGGCCAGATCGGTGAAGGTCACTTCGGAGCCCGCTTCGGTGCTCCCGTATCCGATGATGATATTAGGACATATCTTCGATCGGATCAGCTGCAGCAGATCCTGCTCGACCTTCTCCCCCGAGAGAACGGCGAGCTTCAAAGCGGAGAGATCATACCTGTCGAGATCGGGCATCAGGAGCATGATGGCGTACATGGTGGGAACCCCGCCCATCCAGGGAACCTTCTCCGCCTCGGTTGTCTCCAGCACCCGGGCCGGGCTCCACGAATCGTGAATGATCATCTCCAGCCCGCCGGCGATGATAGTGCCCATCATCTCAACGGTACCGCCGACATGGCTCGGCGGGAGCGAAGCGACGCTCTTCACTCTCCCCGAAACGCCCTCCCGCGCGAGCATGTCGTACAGGAACTCAGCCTCAATAGTTGCCATGGCCGTGACATTCTGCTTCGAGAGGAGCGCGGCCTTCGGGACGCCGGTTGTCCCACCGGTGAAGACAATGAGCATCCCGTCGTCAAGCGCCTGATTCCCCTTCGCTGTTTTGAGCGGTTCATCAGGGTAGTCCTCCCTGAAAACATCATCGAAGGGCTTCCCGAAAGCGCTCTCGCCAACCATGAGATAGTGTATCTCCCTGAGGGTGTCGAGCTCGGTACCGACCGACTCGAGCGCCTCAGCGATATCGTAATCATCCGATCTGCTGAGGGCGACGATCACCTTCGGCTCGATGTGTGAGAGAAATCGCCTGAGATCAGCGGCCTTGTACTTCACATCCATTGCGCAAAGGATGGCGCCTATCTTGTCGGCTGCGATGAGGGACATCACATATTCGGGGCAGGAGGGGAGCATCGTCGCTATCGTATCACCCTTCCTGACACCGAAATCGAGAAAGGCTCTCGCCAGCGTATCCGTTAATTTTTCGAATTCGCCATAGGTTATGGTTCTCGCCTCATAGTGCATGGCGGGGAATGCGGGATCGACTCCCGCCCAGTAATCGACATACTGCCAGAGAAAATCGCATCTCTTCATATTTATAAAACCTCCCCCATCCGGCGAACCGGAAAGATATCATTATTTTTTGCTGGATTTCAGAACGTGTAAAAAGCGTAATTATTCAGCTATCAGTTTTCTACGTTAATAGTGAATAGTGATCTCCTCGAATAACATTATGCTCCGCTGCCATTACTCAATCCCCCCTATCCTGAAATCCTGTCCAATTATTTATGGGCACCTCTAAAAACCAGTATTTACATTGATCCCCTAATTATAAATACTGGTTTTATC
>CAZZCF010000058.1:0-24156 GCA_964652955.1 uncultured Leptospirales bacterium | reverse complement strand
AGCGAATCGAAGTGTTTCCTCCATGGCAACCGGAGTAATCAGCTCGACGACCATACTGATATTGTCACCAGGCATCACCATCTCAACTCCACTCGGAAGTTCAATGATACCTGTTACATCTGTCGTCCTGAAGTAGAACTGCGGCCGATAATTCGAGAAAAACGGTGTATGTCTTCCCCCTTCTTCCTTCGAGAGAATATAAACCTCACCCTCAAACTTCTTGTGAGGTGTTATTGACCCGGGCTTTGCAAGAACCTGCCCACGCTCAACTTCATCTTTTCCGACCCCTCTCAGCAGGCAGCCTACGTTATCACCGGCTATTCCCTCATCGAGGATCTTCCGAAACATCTCAACACCGGTAACCACGGTCTTTCTCGTTTCACTAAAACCGACTATCTCAACTTCTTCACCGGTTTTAACGACACCTCGCTCAATCCTGCCGGTAACGACCGTACCACGGCCCGTTATTGAAAAGACATCCTCAATAGGCATAAGGAAGGGCTTGTCCCGCTCACGCTTCGGCTCAGGAACATACTCGTCGAGGGCCTTGGCAAGCTCGATAATTGACCCGCACTTCTCACATTCGGCTTTGCCACATCCACATTCCATTGCCTGAAGTGCCGAGCCAGGAATAATGGGAACCTCATCACCGGGGAACTCGTATTTGGTGAGGAGATCCCGAACTTCCATCTCGACAATTTCAATCAATTCATCTTTCTCGCTCGGATCGAGCATATCCACCTTGTTCAAGTACACAACAATATAGGGAACATTAACCTGTCGTGCGAGAAGAACGTGTTCTTTCGTCTGCGGCATGGGGCCATCAGGAGCTGCGACAACAAGGATTGCTGCGTCCATCTGAGCAGCTCCGGTAATCATGTTCTTAATATAGTCAGCATGCCCAGGGCAATCAACATGTGCATAATGCCTGTTCTCGGTTTCGTACTCTTGATGTGACGTTGCAATGGTAATGCCCCGCGCTTTTTCTTCAGGTGCATTGTCAATCTGGTCAAATGTTACGGGCTTATTCTTTCCACCAACAGCATTGGTAAGGCACTTTGTAATTGCAGAGGTTAAAGTTGTTTTCCCATGGTCAATATGGCCAATCGTACCTACATTTACATGAGGTTTTGTCCTATCAAACTTCTCCTTTGCCATTGTTTCTCTCCTTAAATATTTTTTCCTTATCGCTCTATAGAAGATTTTATCAGTTCATGAATATGCATAAATCATCCTAAAAGATGATTACTCTCCCTTTCACTGATTTCAATCAGCAAATCCCTTGCTCCACGAATCACATGTGTATAAAGTTGAAAGTATATCAAAAAATATATGTGATTTCTGTCAACAACAAATTTCAAATTAATACAAATTAATCAGTTAAGCTCATCGGGATACCCCGGTTACCCCGACATTACTGCTGGAATAAATGCTATACACAATTCTCTTCAACAGCATCCAATGGCGGTATTGCAATACTTCTCTCTTATTATGCTGCAGATGAGAGCAAGAAGCATGAAGAAGCCATTATCATTGCTCTTGCTCCAACCGTGTGGAAGACAACAGGATTATATAAGAAAATAGATATATTTCGCAACTGTAAAAGGCAATGACTTATTCACCTGTTACGATAACTACACTCTTCCCATTATCCGGTCGACGATATTATCGGTAATACCCCGCGGTACGATATCATAATGGCTGAACTGCAAGGTATGTGATGCTCTCCCCTGGCTCATAGAACGGACGCTGGTCGCATAACCAAAAACCTCAGCAAGCGGAATATGGGCATTTATTACTCGAAGTAAACCACGCATATCCAGTTTCTCCACCTTCCCACGCCGCGTATTAATATCATTAATAACATCACCGGTATATTCCTCGGGCACCACCACCTCAAGCTTCATGATCGGCTCCAGGAGTGTCGGCTCCGCGCGCCGAGCACCGTCTTTTAAAGCAGCGTTCGCCGCAATGCGATAAGCTATGCCAACCGATTCGCCAACACGATAGGAACCGCCTATCAGTGACACCCGCACATCAACCATCTCATAACCGGCCAGGACACCGGCAGCCATGCCATCACCGAGCCCCTCCCTGATGTCGGCGATAAATTCTTGTGGTATCTCGTTGTCCTTCAAACGATCCTCAAAAACAAGACCGGAGCCGGGATCTGCTGATCCCATTTCTATTATCACGTGTCCATATTGATTCTTTCCACCAATCTCCTTCTCATAGGTGGATTCCGAAACAACGCTCGCCGTAATAGTCTCTTTATAAGCAACCTGCGGTTTTCCAACATTGGCACGAACCTTGAACTCACGCAACAATCGATCCGTAATAATTTCGAGATGGAGCTCACCCATGCCTGATATGATATTCTGACCGGTTTCACTATCCATTTTTACTCGAAAAGTTGGATCCTCATCTTCAATTCTGCTCAACGCCATATCCAGCTTTTCCCGATCAGCCTTCGTTCTCGGCTCAATGGCAACCGAGATAACGGGTTCCGGAAATTCCATCTTCTCAAGAAGGAGTGGATTGTCAGTACCGGCAAGAGTGTCTCCCGTTCGCACCGATTTTAATCCAACGAGCGCGGCAATATCACCGGCATGAAGCTCTTTTACATCCTCACGATCGTTGGCATGCATGCGAAGGATTCTCCCAATTCGCTCCTTTTTATTCATTGAGACATTGAGAACAGTATCACCAGCGGATATGTTCCCTGAATAAACCCGAGCATATGCAAGCTTCCCGACATACGGATCAGACCGTATCTTAAACACGAGTGCGCAAAAAGGCTCCGTATCGTCCGCTTCACGGACAATCAACTCACCATCATCTTTGATACTGTGTCCCTGAACCGGCAATACATCCCGCGGTGATGGCAGATAGTCAGTTATAGCATCAAGAACCGGTTGAACACCCCTGTTCTTCAAAGCACTTCCACAGAGAACAGGGAATATCTGTGTTTTGATCGTGGATCGGCGAATGGCTTTCTGTATCGCATCAATGTCCGGTTCAATCCCTTCAATGTATTTCTCCATTATATCATCATTATGCTCAGCAAGTTTTTCAATAAGCATCTCCCGGTAACCGCTTGCCGTATCTTTGAACTCGTGTGGGATATCAACATAATCATAGTGTTCCCCAAAGGCATCGCTCCATATGATAGCCTTCATCTGCACCAGATCAACTATTCCGCTGAAATGGTCTTCTGAACCCATCGGTATCTGTATCGGCAACGGCTGTGCAAATAGCTTATCGCGTATCATTGTAACAGCGTTTTCAAAATCAGCACCGATTCGATCCATCTTGTTGATAAAGCATATCCGTGGTATTCGATATCGGTCAGCCTGCCGCCAGACCGTCTCAGATTGTGGCTCAACGCCGGCAACCGCATCAAAAACAGCTATCGCTGAATCGAGCACCCTGAGGCTCCGCTCCACCTCCACGGTAAAATCGACATGACCAGGCGTATCGATAATGTTTATTCTCGTATTCTTCCAGTATGTCGTCGTTGCCGCCGCGGTAATAGTTATCCCCCGCTCCTTTTCCTGAACCATCCAGTCCATCTCAGCAGTGCCATTATGAACCTCGCCAATCTTATAGGTTTTTCCGGTATAATAGAGTATCCTCTCGGTTAAGGTTGTCTTACCCGCATCGATGTGAGCCATTATTCCGATATTCCGGGTTCTATGTAGCGGCAGGTCTCTTCCCATGTAATCCCTTAATTCGTATGCAGTAAAAAAATATAATATCTTATTGTAAATGTATAATCGTCGTTACAGCCAGGCAAATAATTGCACCGCTATATGCCAAAATACCAGGGCAGAACCCTGGTATCAAGGAAAAGAGCACTTCCTTATCGAACTTACCATTTATAATGTGCAAAAGCTTTATTGGCTTCCGCCATTTTATGGGTATCCTCTTTCTTCTTTACTGATGCTCCGGTCCTGTTATACGCATCCGTCAACTCGGCAGCAAGTCGCTGGTACATGGTTTTCTCGGGTCTCTTCCGGGCATTCTGTATGATCCACCGTATACCGAGAGCCTGTCTCCGCTCAGGTCTGATCTCAATAGGGACCTGATAGGTGGCGCCACCAACCCGTCTTGACTTAACTTCAACAACCGGTTTAACATTTTCAAGCGCCTGTGAAAAGACCTCAATGGGATCCTTCTTAAGCCGCTCCTCAATAATATTCATCGCACTATAGAAAATAGTCTCGGAAACACCCTTTTTGCCTTTGAGCGTCATACAATTGATGAACTTCGATATGAGCTTGCTCCCAAACTTCGGATCGGGAATAATTTCTCTTTTTGATGGTCTTCTTCTTCGTGGCATACTATCCTCGTGTATTCCTGTTTTCTCTTCCTCTTATACGTATACAGGATTGTTCGACTGTTGATTGCATCAAACCTGAAGTTATTATCAGGCTTTCGGCCTTTTCGAACCGTACTTCGATCTCCCCTTCTTCCTGTCCTCAACCCCGAGAGCATCGAGAGCCCCGCGTACAACATGATAACGCACACCCGGCAGATCTTTAACTCGACCACCCCTGACCAATACCGCAGAGTGCTCCTGAAGATTGTGTCCCACACCGGGAATATACGCCGTTACCTCTATACCATTGGTTAACCGCACCCGCGCGACCTTTCGGAGAGCAGAATTCGGCTTCTTGGGAGTAACGGTGCTCACCCTCGTACAAACACCACGCTTCTGCGGACATTTCTTCAACGCAGGAGATTTTGTCTTCTTCCGCTTACTCTGTCTTCCACTTCGAATCAACTGATTGATAGTTGGCATCCCATTTCCCTGAAAAATAATAATCTGCATCCACCGGACTGAAGGGGGTTATGCTGCATCTCTTCGCATCCATCCCCATTCTGGCGAATATAAGAATTGCATACTCATTTATGCAACAATACTTTGTCAAGAACTTTCCGGAGCTATTCAGCCGACTCCTTCACGACACCTTCAAGATCACCCATCTCCTCTTTAAAGATATCCACTTTGCTGTACTGCCGAACCCCTGTGCCTGCCGGAATCAAATGGCCAATGATGACATTCTCCTTCAATCCGCGAAGGTCATCAACTTTCCCCTTGATGGCCGCATCAGTAAGGACTCTCGTCGTTTCCTGAAATGAAGCGGCGGAGATAAATGAATCGGTGTTCAATGCAGCCTTGGTGATTCCCATAAGCACCGGTTTCGCACTCGCCGGCTTTCCTCCCTCCTGTACAACCCGATCATTTTCGTCTTTAAAATCGAATCTATCAATAATCTGCTCTATAACAAAATTTGTGTCTCCCGGATCCGTTATCTTAACCTTCCTGAGCATCTGCCTGACAATAATCTCAATGTGCTTATCATTGATAGAGACTCCCTGCAGCCGGTATACCTCGAGTATCTCATTGACCAGAAACTTCTGTAGCTCCTTATGGCCCTTGACCTCCAGTATTTCGTGAGGATCGACCGGTCCATCATCTATCTTTTCTCCACGCTTGATCCAGTCACCATCCTGAACGCGTAAAAATTTCGTCGTCGGAATTTGATACTCCTTCAGCACGTCATTCTTATCATCCTTGATTAATATCTTCCTCTTATTCTTAACGGTATCACCAATTTCAACTATCCCGTCGTATTCAGAGAGGGTAGCAGCATCTTTTGGTGTTCTCGCCTCAAAGAGTTCAGCCACCCGCGGAAGACCTCCGGTAATATCCTTTGTCTTCTCTATCTCACGAGGTATTTTTGCGAGAATCGCTCCCGCCTTTGTCTTATCACCATCAATAACCAGCAGATGGGCGCCTTTGGGAAGGAGATAGGTGGTCGGCTCCCCAGCAGGACCATGGATATCAATACGCGGTTGCAACCGCTCTGTCTTATACTCGACAATGATCCTCTTTGTTGCTCCTGTCTGTGGATCGATCTCTTCACGCAAGCTCTTATTCAACTCAATATCGACAAATTCAACCCTTCCGGTAACTTCGGTGACAATCGGTTCGAGCCATGGATCAAATGATGCAAGAACCTCACCCCGTTCATAGAACTTACCCTCTCTCGAATGAATTTCAGTACCGACATTGATTGGGATAGTGTGCGGATCTCCCAGGATGTAAATCTTCTTCTTGTCAATTTTGACAACACCCGATGAGCGAGCTTTTATCTCGTTTTTATTTCCCTCTTCGGCAATTACCATTCCTGAATAAACTTTATCATCCTCTTTGACCTGTACCTTTGTATTCAACTTCAAAGTGTATTCATCAATGACCCGCTGTACGATGAGATATCCCCTTCTGACTGAGATAACCTTCTTATCCTCGGTTTTAATCATTTTAAAGGTCATCTCTTTCATATAGATCTTGTATCCCAGCTGTATCTCGCTCTCTTCAACTGCTCGTGAAGCAATTCCCCCGATGTGAAACGTACGCATCGTCAACTGAGTGCCCGGCTGGCCAATGGACTGAGCTGCAATAATCCCAACCGCCTCCCCTATATCAACCGCCTTCGCTGTCGCAAGATTTCTTCCGTAACATTTCGCACATACGCCATGCCGAGCATCACAAGTGAGAACTGATCGGATCTCAATGGAATCTATATTCAGCTCATCGATGACAGCAGCAACATCCTCGTCAACAATACCATCAGCCTCACACAGCACCTCGCCGGTAACCGGATGAACGAGATCATAGAGAAGGGTTCGCCCGAGCACCCGTGAACCAAGCGACTCGATAAACTCATCCCCCTCTTTAATGGGATAGATGTCGAGCCCCATCGTTGTTCCGCAATCTTCAACGGTGACGACAACATCTTGCGCTATATCAACAAGTCTCCGTGTCAGATAACCCGCATCAGCTGTCTTCAAGGCGGTATCGGCAAGACCCTTTCGCGCACCGTTTGTTGAGATAAAATATTCCAGGACCGTCAGCCCCTCCTTGAAGTTCGCTCGGATGGGAATATCGATAATCTCACCGCTCGGTTTTGCCATTAAGCCCCGCATACCTGCCAGTTGTCGTATCTGCTGCTTGCTCCCTCGTGCTCCCGATTGCGCCATAATGAAAACAGGATTGAAACCCCCCTGATCCTGCGAGAGCTGGTCAAACATCTTATTCGCAACCTCTTCATTTGTCTTTGTCCATACATTAACAACGCGATTATACCGCTCATCATTAGTGATAAAGCCATTTCGATACTCGTTCTCTATCTGCTCAACCACCTTCTCCGATCGTGAAAGAATCTGCTCTTTCTCTTCGGGAACTATAATATCAGACATGGAAATTGTCGGCGCAAAGAGCGTTCCATACCAATATCCCTTCTCCTTGATGTCATCCAGAACACGTACCGTTGTATCGGGGCCATATTTCCTGAATATATTCGATATTATTTTCCCGAGGACCGCTTCACCGATTACCTCATTGACATAGGGATATCCTTCGGGGAGAAGATTATTGAAGATGAGACGGCCAGGAGTCGTCTCAATAAACTCATCCCCGACAAGAAATTTTATCTTCGTCCTGATCTTAACCTGACCATAATCAAGTGCCCGGTGTACTTCTGCAACATCATCAAAATACTTCCCCTCACCGATGAAGCCGGGAAACTCTGAGGTTAGGTAGTATATGCCCAGAACGATGTCCTGCGTGGGTGTCACAATCGGCTGACCGTTTGCCGGAGAGAGGAGATTATTCGAGGAGAGCATCAACATCCAGCACTCTATCTGAGCCTTCGGCGACAGCGGAACATGCACCGCCATCTGATCTCCATCGAAATCAGCGTTATAGGCATGGCACACCAGAGGATGAAGCTTGATAGCCTTCCCCTCAATCAGAACCGGTTCAAAAGCCTGAATGCCGAGGCGGTGCAGCGTAGGGGCTCTGTTCAGGAGCACCGGATGCTCAGATATTACCTCCTCGAGCACCTCCCAAACTTCAGGCCGTTCATTCTCGACCATTTTCTTGGCCGACTTGATGTTCTGAACAAAATCCTTATCAACCAGTCGCTTCATGATAAACGGCTTGAAGAGCTCGATGGCCATTTTCTTGGGGAGGCCACACTGATGAAGCTTCAGCTCCGGCCCAATGACAATCACCGATCTCCCTGAATAATCGACACGCTTACCAAGAAGATTCTGCCGGAACCTCCCCTGCTTCCCTTTCAGCATATCGCTGAGTGATTTCAGGGGGCGATTCCCTTTCCCCTTAACAGCTCTCTTTCTTCGGCTGTTATCGAAGAGCGCATCGACCGCTTCCTGAAGCATTCGCTTTTCATTCCTGACGATTATTTCAGGCGCACGCAACATGAGCAGCCGCTTTAAACGGTTATTCCGATTGATGACCCGCCGGTACAGATCGTTGAGGTCGGAGGTGGCAAAACGCCCGCCATCAAGCTGAACCATCGGCCTCAATTCGGGCGGAATGACCGGAACGACCTCAAGAATCATCCACTCAGGTCTATTCCCCGAATCCCGAAAGGATTCCACAATCTCCAGCCGCTTGATGAGCTTTTTATCGACCTTGCTCTTTTCACCCCGTGACTGCGATTGCTGATCGAGAATCTTCGCTCGCAGATTTCTCGCCTCTTCATCCAGATCAATCCGTGATAGAATATCCCGTATTGCCGTTGCTCCCATATCAGCAATAAAGGTATCAGCTTCCGTCTCGATGTATTGATTATAGGTATCCTCGTCAATGATGTCACCGGCGTTCAAATCAGTTGCTCCGGGATCGATGACGATATACTTCTCGTAATAGAGCACCTGCTTCAATTGATTTACTGTGATATCGAGAATTAAACCCATGCGCGAAGGAACAGATCGATAATACCATATATGGGCAACCGGTGTTGCGAGCTCGATATGCCCTCCCCGCTCCCTTCTCACCTTGTAGTGCGTAACCTCAACGCCACAGCGGTCACAGACAACACCCTTGTACCGAATGGACTTGAACTTTCCACAGTAGCATTCCCATTCCTTGGTCGTCCCAAAAATTCGCTCGCAGAAGAGGCCATCCCGTTCCGGCTTCAGAGTCCGGTAATTTATCGTCTCTGGTTTTTTTACCTCACCGTACGACCACTCCCGGATCATCTCCGGAGAAGCAAGCTTGATCTGAATAGAATTGAAATCGTTAAAATCCCTCATAATAATCCCTTCACCTGTAAAGATTTTCACTCCCTCGCGGAAGTACCTAGATGTTCTTTAAGGTGTCTAATTTTATCTTTCGCTTCGGTTTGCTGAAGCCCTCACTCCACTCGGAGAGGCTAATCTCATTCCCCGCATCGTCATAAATCCTGACATCGAGCGCCAATCCGCGCAATTCCTGAATGAGCACATTGAAAGATTCAGGTATACCCGGGCTCGTCGTGTTGATTCCCTTGACAATGGCTTCATAGATTCTCGCCCGTCCGAGCATATCATCAGATTTTACCGTTAACAGCTCCTGCAAGGTATATGCAGCACCATAGGCCTCCAGTGCCCATACCTCCATCTCTCCGAGTCGCTGACCGCCGAACTGTGCCTTCCCGCCAAGCGGTTGCTGTGTGACCAGCGAATAGGGTCCCGTTGAACGTGCATGTATCTTATCGTCGACCATATGAGCTAATTTCATCATATAAATGTAGCCGACCATGACTTTGCTCTCAAAGGGCTCACCGGTTCTTCCATCATAGAGGACACTCTTGGAGAAATCCGGGAGATTCGCTTTTTTCATGTAGCTTATCACTTCTTCCTCAGTCGCGCCATCGAAGATGGGGGAATGAACAATGATATCGAGCTCCTTTGCCGCCCATCCGAGCTCCGTTTCGAGGAGCTGTCCAAGATTCATTCGAGAGGGAACGGACAGAGGATTCAGAACAATATCAACAGGGGTGCCGTCGGGGAGATAGGGCATATCATAATCCGCAACAACTCTGGAGATGACTCCCTTGTTCCCATGGCGGCCAGCCATCTTATCGCCAACCGATATCTTTCTCTTGGCCGCAATGTACACCTTTACCAGTTCCTCAACACCAGGCGCCAGCTCATCACCGTTCTCTCGGGAGAATCTCCTCACATCAATAACAATTCCCTCGATGCCGTTGGGAACCCTCAATGATGTGTCCCGAACCTCTCTCGCTTTTTCACCGAAGATAGAGTGGAGGAGCTTGTATTCGGGTGTGAGATCCTGCTCTCCCTTTGGCGTCACCTTGCCGACCAGTATGTCGTCAGGTTTCACATATGCACCAATTCTCACAACCCCTTCCGAATCGAGATCCCGAAATGCCTTCTCACTCAGATTGGGGATATCCCTGGTAATAACCTCTCGCCCGAGCTTGGTCTCACGCGCTTCAATCTCAAACTGTTCAATGTGGACAGAGGTATACGTATCTTCCCGTACCAGCCGCTCCGAGATGAGAATAGCATCTTCAAAGTTATATCCCATCCACGGCATAAATGCCACTATTATATTCTTCCCGAGAGAGAGATTCCCGTTACTCGTTGCCGGTCCATCTGCGAGAATCTCACCAGCTTTGATCTTCTGGCCTTTCACAACAACAGGCTTCTGATTGAAGCAGGTTCCCTGATTAGTTCTCTTAAACTTCAGGAGATGATATTCATCAATCTCACCGCTGTTTGCCTTTAACTTGATACAGTTCGAGTCCACAGAGATAACATCACTGGCTCGCTTAGCAGTTACAATAACGCCAGAATCATAAGCCGCAGCCTTTTCTATTCCCGTTCCGACCAGGGGTGCTTCCTCGGTCAACAGCGGCACTGCCTGGCGCTGCATGTTTGATCCCATCAGTGCCCTGTTTGCATCATCATGTTCCAGAAACGGAATTAGGCACGTTGAAACGGAAAAGATCTGGGAGGGTGATATGTCCATATACTGTATCTCAGCAGGTTTCTTGTACGGGAAGTTTCCTCTGTTTCGGCATGGAATCAGTTTCCCGATAAGATTGTTGTTGTTATCTATCTGCGCATTCGCCTGTGCGATAAAATACTTATCCTCCTCGTCAGCAGTGAGATATTCGATATCATCCAGAACCTTCCCCTTGACGACACGTCGATACGGTGTCTCGAGAAAGCCGTATTTGTTTATCCTCGAAAAGGTGCTCATTGAGACGATAAGGCCGATATTCGGTCCTTCAGGAGTCTCAATAGGACACATTCTGCCGTAGTGAGAAGGGTGAACGTCACGTACTTCGAATCCTGCTCGCTCCCGTGAAAGTCCACCCGGTCCGAGCGCATTCAATCTTCGCTTATGTGTCAATTCGGCGAGCGGATTTGTCTGATCCATAAACTGAGAGAGCTGGCTGGAACCGAAGAATTCGTTGATAACGGCCGTTATCGGTTTGATGCTGATGAGGGCCTGCGGAGTGACGACATCGAGATCCTGAATAGTCATTCGCTCTTTAATTACCCGTTCCATTCTCTGAAAACCGATCTTAATCTGGTTCATGATCAGCTCACCAACGGAACGCACCCGTCTGTTCCCGAGATGATCGATATCATCAACATCGTACCCATCAGCTTCGGCGATCAGACAGAGAAAGTACTTCACTGCCGCAACAATATCTTCTTTGACCAGAGTGGTTGCGGTGTATTCACTGTGATCGAATCCAAACTTCTTATTGATCTTATATCTTCCAACCATTCCAAGGCTATATGTCCTCGGGTTGAAAAAGAGGCGATTGAGCTCTGCCATCGCATTCTCAATATTTCGCGGTTCACCCGGTCTCATATTTTCATGTATCTTCAGGATAGCCCTTTCGGTACTGGTGAATTCCCCATCAATGGACGAGAGCATATCAGTATCGCGCTCCAGGGAGTTGATCAAATAAGAATCCTCTTTATTATTTGGAAACTCGATCACTTCTATCGTTTTGATGTCCTCTTCCTTTAACCGGTCGATGATATCAATATTAATCCGGCCACCGACATCAAGAATCACTTCGCCAGTTTTTTTGCTAACAACATCTGAGGCAACCCGGTTTCCAATCAGCTTATCGAAGATGTCATCACTACCGAGCTTTACTTTTTTCGTGTCATAGAAAAGCTTGATGACCTCATCATTGGTTTCATAGCCCAATGCTTTAATAAGAAGCGTGGCCGGAAATTTCTTCTTCCGATCTATCCGTGCGACAACATACTGCTTCTTATCCATCTCGAATTCGAGCCACGAGCCCCTATCGGGTATGACCCGAGAGCTATAGGTTCTCTCGGTTTCATCATAGAAGAAAAATATTCCAGGAGATCGGTGAAGTTGATTAACAACGACTCGCTCTGCTCCATTGATAATGAAGGTTCCCCTCGGCGTCATGAGTGGAATATCACCCATATAGACACTCTGCTCGCGCACCTCCATACTATCTTTCTTAATCAACCTGATAGTGGCTTTCAACGGTGCCGCATAAGTAACATCTCGCTCTTTACACTCCAGCTCGGAATATTTCGGATCTCCAATTTCATAGTCGAGAAATTCCAGGACGACATCCTCATGAGGACTCTCAATGGGGAAAATCTCGTTGAAGACAGCCTGCAATCCTTCATCCTTCCTCTTCGCCGGTGAAACCTGGGACTGAAGAAACCAATCATAGGATTCACACTGTACTTCGATTAAGTCGGGGAGATCAATTTTGGGCTTGATCCTGCCAAAGGAAACGAGTCGCTTTTCTCTCTCCATAAACTACATAACCCTCTATTAATTAATTCTTCATCACCCGATTAATAGAGTGATGAGATCATAACGGTGTTACGAAAAATTCGGGAAATCATGCAATTCTGAACTGAAACAAAAGATCTAATCTCCAACACAAGTTGTGAGACGCGTGTGAGGGGATTGAAGGAACCCAGATACCGTACAAAAAGTCTCCCTACTTCAATTCGATTGTGGCGCCAGCTTTTTCAAGCTGTTCTTTGATCTTTTCCGCTTCTTCTTTCGGAACATTCTCCTTGACTGCTTTGCCACCGGCCTCAACAAGCTCCTTTGCTTCTTTCAGTCCAAGATTGGTAACTGCGCGCACCTCTTTAATGACAGCAATCTTGTTATCACCAAATCCGGTCAGAATGATGTCAAAGTTTGCCTTCTCCTCAACAGCATCATCAGCTGCAGGTGCCGCTGCCGATGCCGCAGCTGCAACCGGTGCTGCTGCCGAAATGCCGAATTTCTCCTCCATTGCCTTTACCAGATCTGCCGCTTCTATCAGGGTCAGGCTTCCAATTGCATCAAGCAATTCATCTACAGATAGTTTAGCCATTTGTTACTCCTTATACTTAGTGAATAGTTTCAAGTTAATACAGACTGTGCTGTAAAAACCTATAAGGTTACAAAACGATAGTATACATCCAACCTCATTGCATATTAAGAAAAAAACTCAAATCGAAAAAATCCTATTGATTGTTCTTTTCCGCTACTGCTTGAATACCCCGCGCAAGGGAGGCGATAACCTGGCTTGTGAGCATGGCAATGCCAACTGCTGGCCCAAGAAACAGTGACATGATCTGAGCCGTGAGTTCATCCTTGGTAGGAAGATCGGCAATTCTCTTGATCTCTTCCTTGTTATAGAAGACATCCTCCATCATGCCGGCAGAAAAGCTGAACTGCTTGTGCTCTTTCTGAAAATCTTTCAGCAACTTTGCCACATCGCTTAAGTCGCCATCAGTGAAAGCAACAGCGATCGGTCCCTTTATAAAGTCACCGAGATCCTTATATCCCAATCTGTCAATTACTCTCAAGAAAAGGGTATTCTTAACAACCTTGTACTCTGTGCTCAGACCTCTCAATTGTCTTCTCAACTGGTTGAGATCGCTCACTTTCGTTCCCGTAAAATTGGTTAAAATGAGATTGCCCTTATCCTGGAGCTTTGCAAAAAGCTCTTCCACTGCATCCTGTTTATACTGTTTTACCATTATCGCCCAATCCCCTTATGCGTTACTATCGTTCGATTGCCTTATGATTGATTTTAATTCCCGGTCCCATGCTTGAGCTGATATGAACTGATTTAATATAATTCCCCTTCGCATCAGCCGGCTTATCACGATAAATCTGATTGTAAAAGGTTTTGATATTATCGATCAGCAACTGATCTTCAAAATTGACTTTCCCAATTCCCAGATGAACAACTCCCGTTTTATCCGCACGGTACTCTACTCTTCCCCCCTTCAACTCCTTCACGATTCCCTTTATATCCTCAGTGACGGTTCCTGCCTTCGGTTTCGGCATCAACCCCTTTCTCCCCAGTATCGGTCCCAGTTTGCCAACATCTTTCATCATCTCCGGTGTTGCAACAACTGCATCGAAATCGATCCACCCCTCTTTGATCTTCTCAACAATATCCTCAGCACCCACATAATCCGCACCGGCCTCCCGGGCATCCTTCTGCTTATCGCCCTTGCAGATCACGAGCACCTTCTTCTCTTTCCCGGTGCCATGAGGAAGTGAAACAGTTCCTCTGACATTTTGATAGCTCTTGTGAATCACCTTGATAGCAACTTCAACCGTTTCATCGAAACTCGCATACCGGACATCCTTCATCAACTTGACCGCTTCGTCCAGATTATAGAGGATCGCCTTGTCGATCTTGCTTCGGGCATCAGTATTCTTTTTCCCTCGTTTCATATGCTCACTCCCTCTCACACAACATCACAAAGATGAGATATCGCTATCGACCGGTTACGGTCAATCAACGACTTCAACTCCCATGGTATGTGCTGTGCCCGCGATAATATTGATAGCAGCATCAATATCATTTGCATTCAGGTCTGGCATCTTGGTTTTCGCAATCTCCTCGATCTGAGATCTCTTAATTGTGCCGACCTTTTCCTTGTTCGGTTCACTTGAACCCTTTTCAAGCTTCAATGCCTTCTTTATAAGTACCGCTGCGGGTGGCGTCTTTATAATAAACGTATAGGTTCTATCCTCATACACGGAAATAACAACCGGGAGTATCAATCCCTGTTGATCCTTCGTCTTTTCATTAAAGGCCTTACAGAACTCCATTATATTAAGACCATGCTGGCCAAGGGCGGGACCAACCGGTGGCGCCGGATTTGCCTGACCGCCGGGTATCTGCAATTTTATTTGAACGCTTATTTTCTTCTTTTTAGCAGCCATCTTGTTCCCCTACTATCTTCCACCTGATCGCGTATGTGTTCTTCTAGAGTTTACCCACCTGAATGAAATCAAGCTCAACGGGTGTACCCCTGCCGAAAATCTCAACCTTGACTCTCAGCCGCCCCTTCTCCGGATATATTTCTTCAATGACACCGCTGAAATTATTAAAAGGGCCATCGATAACCTTTACGTGCTCACCGACTGAAAAATCCATTACCGGTGAAATACGCTCTTTCGTCTTCTGTTCACCCATCTGATCAAAGAGAAGGGCATTTACCTCGCTCTTCTTCAGGGGGTGCGGCCTGTTGGTTGTCCCAAGAGCTCCAACAAAGTGAGTCACTCCCGGCGTATTCTTTACTACACTCCAGATATCGTTCCAGTTATTATCATCTAACGCCATCTCTATAAGAACATACCCGGGAACGATTTTCCTCGAGCGTACTTTCTTCTTCCCATTTTTTGAGATGTAGGGATCTTCAAAGGTCGGTATCTTAATATCCCCAATCTCATCCTCAAGACCGAGATTCTTTACCTTCTTCTCAATAGCGAGCTTCACCTTATTCTCATGCCCCGAATAGGTGTGGATAACATACCATTCCTTCGACTGTGTCATAGCCTAATTCATCACCGTATTAATTAAAGTTCCCAGGATTGTGTCAACAAACCATAAAAATACTGAAACGAGAATAACTGAAACGATAACAACAACGGTGAAACTCGTTACCTCCTCTCTATCAGGCCACGTAACCTTTTTAAGCTCTTCCCTCGATTCACGTATAAAACCAACAACTTTTTTAATCACGGAACACCTGCTCTGAATGATAATCTAGATTCCTGTTAGGCTTTTGTCTCTTTGTGAACGGTATGCTTATTGCAGAATTTGCAGTACTTCTTTACCTCAAGCTTGCCTGCTTGCTTTTTCTTGTTCTTCGTTGTTGAGTAGTTGCGCCGTTTACAACTAGTACAGGATAATAATATAATATCTCTCATAAAATTACCTTATTTTCAATAAAAAATATGGCTCTGAACAAAAAAAATCTTTCTCAGCACCCTCAAGAATCATTTCACATTGAATGAAAAATTGAAATCATCATCAGAAAGAACAGGAATGTGAGCGGGAGACACTCTTAGCCCACGACCAGAATCGAACTGGTGACCTTTTGCTTACCATGCAAATGCTCTACCGACTGAGCTACGTGGGCCCAGTTCAAGCGAGACTGAAGTATCAAAAACACCCCTTTTTTTGTCAATGAATTTTTTTCGGTGATGATGTTTTTTGAGTAGTCCCCGCAAGGACATCTCTATCCCCTACAGACAGGGGAAAAGCGCAGGAGCTATTCTGTATTATTCAATAATATAAGATGAAATCTGTTCATCCTCCAGCAGCCGCTTATATCGATATGCACTCCCCTTATCCCGTATATTCTGAATGCGCACCTTGTAAAAATACCCATCTCTGGTTACGATAACGGGATTGTCGAACATTCGTTCAAGACGCTTCTTGAGATTGTCCGCATTCCGCCTGGAATAGAACGCACCGGCCTGAAGAGTAAAACTGCCATAATCCCGTTCAGCGGAGCGATAAGAATCGGCATCACGTTCCTCGTCAAAACCTTTCATTTCGTCTTCACCCGCCACCGGTTCTATATCATTCCGATTATCATCCTTGCCGAGTATTGTAATACCCACAAATGCCGTTCCAGACTTTAACATATTAAGATCTTTAGCCGCAGCATAAGAGAGATCAATTATCCTCCCATCGCTATAGGGACCGCGATCATTTATTTTCACTCTTACGACTTTGCCATTATCCATATTCTTAACCAGAACGATCGTTCCAAAGGGAAGTGTTCGGTGAGCTGCTGTCAACTCATTCATGCGAAATCGTTCTCCCGAGGCAGTTACCCTGCCATTGAACTCTCTCCCGTACCATGAGGCGTAGCCTTTTTGATAGAATTTTTCATGAGAATCTTTCACCGAGTCATCGAGTTTATCCTCCCGCTTCGAGTAGCGAGCGCGAATATCGGGATCATATCGGTCCTTCCGCTCACGATACGTTTTTTGATCATCAGAGCTCCTATCACGATCATTTTCGATTTCATCGTAGTTGAATTCGTCGTCAATTCTGTCGTAATCGGTGCCGTAACGATCCCGCGGCGTATTCTTTGTTAAATTCTTCGGTGCGCACGAAGTCATGAGCACACTGACGAAGATAAACCCCATAAGGATTAACACACCTCGCACAATATATTTCATGCCTTTACCTCCAACACATCATTGAGCCGTGCACGAACACTGTTGTTATGAGTTCATGGAGCATTTCCTCGCCTCCAGTTGTTAATTGCTGTCTCTCATCTCCCCGTCCCGAAAAAATTCTGACGGTGAAATTAATCGGCACCACCGATGGAGAGAACCGGTACACGTTACTCTATCATAATTATCGGACTTCCATTTTTTCCCTTTAACATTAAAAATAATCCTCCGGGTGGCTTCAGAAACAAATATTATTCTTGACCTCCCTGCTCGTTCGCTCAGAATTTAATCGGTTGAGGCTCGAACAGCTTCTCTCAAAGTTCCTCTGAAAACAGTGACGCTCTTAAATGATTCAATGAACATTGCATCCTATAAACCGACCATAACGAGAAAAGAACTGGAAAGTGTTCTCGACTGTCTGATCAACGATGAGTTCTCAAAAAGTGCTGTCAGAAATTTCGAGTCCTCCCTTTCCACATTCATCGGTGTAAAATACGCCCTTGCAACCAACTCGATAACTGCTGCGTACCACCTGGCCTTTACCAGCCTTGGAGTCTCCGAGGGTGATGAGGTCATCATCCCTTCTTATTTCGAAGGTTCGCCCCTGAATGCTCTGAGCCTGACGGGAGGAACGGCGGTTCTCGTCGATACCGAGGAGGGTTCTCTCGCTCCCTCGTTAACCCAGATCAAGGAGAAAATTACGAGCAGAACAAAAGCATTGGTAATAGGGCACCTCTTCGGGATACCTATCAATAGTATCCCCTTCAAAGAGCTGTCACTGCCGATCATTGAGGACATCTCCCATGTTCTCGGCGCCTCTCCCGAAGGCGATGCCGACATACAGGGCACCATCACGGTCGCCTCATTCACTCCTGCAATGATGATAACAACCGGTAATGGCGGAATGGTCCTCACCGATAACTCTCGTATGTATGCGACCATGCGGGACTTCAGAGGTGCTCGTTCTGGCGCAATATCCTACGATTACTGCATGACGGATTTTCAAGGTGCGCTGGGAACCTCGCAGCTTGCAAAGCTTCAGAGCTTTATCAAGCGGCGCAGAGAGATAGCGAGAATCTACTCCGATGCCCTCAAGTTTACCTCACATAATCCGCTCTTCCGGTACAATGACACCTATGTCTATCAGTCATTCCCGATACTCTTTGATGCACCAAACAGCGAGGTTGAGAAATACTGGAAAAAGAACAGAATCGAGGTTTATCACCCTATATCCGATCCCCTTCACCACTATCTGTCACGTGACACAATGGAGTATCCCAACAGCAGCAGACTTGCCCGAAAGCTCTATTCCCTCCCCATTTACCCAACGCTCTCGAAGAAGGAAATTGAGCGAATAGCAAAGCTCCTCGCACAATTCATATAAGGGGACTTCTAAAAACTATTAATAGAATGTCCCCTTGGCCAGCGTTGTTTTGCACCTCCTGTGCACGCTGGCATGCGCGACACCGTGTCGCTGTGTGCTCAATGTCTGATAAAACCAGTATTTACAATTAGGGGATCAATGTAAATACTGGTTTTTAGAGGTGCCCATAATGCAGATATCCCCTATTCCACAATGCGTATAGCATTGCTGGGGCACTTCCTGGCAATCATCCTGCACTTCTTCTGGAGAGCTACCGGAATCTTATCAAGGATCACCGTCGCCTTTTTGCTCCCTTCCTGAAAGCGAAACACCTCTGGGCACTCCATCACGCAGATACCGACAGTCTCACATTTTAACTGATCGACTTCAATTTTCATTACAGGTTTCTCCTTCCCGAATAGAAATAAGCATCGTTAACTTCGCGGCTTGCAACTCGCCGGAAATCAATACTCTCATCGGTGCTATTATTACAATAGCTCCTTATAATCGAAGTGTCAATGAAGTATACAAATACGAACAGGGGAAGGCAACGACCGCGAGGAGAGACTATGAGAATTGTACCTGTTCCAAGAGCAGTGTGAACCACAAATTATCCATGACCTGCTGTACCACCCTGAAGGGGAGCCCCTGAATCGAATCACGGAAGGTTCGCACCTCGGTTCCGTTGAGACCGGAAAGGATATACCATCGGCTGCAGAATTGTGCTCCGGGGACAAACATTCGTTGCAATTCAGAGAGAATTAAATTTGCCAGTGTGAGATCGGCTTCAACTTCACGATAATCGACAGCATCACCCTGCACACAGCGGATGCGGTCTTCGAGATGATTGAGGGCACTATTTCTTTCCGCTGTCTCGACAGCAAGACTGTTGTTGTCAACCGCAATAACATCGGTCGCACCCATTCTCGCTGCAGCAAGAGCCAGAATTCCGGTACCGGTACCGAGATCAATAACCCGAGAGATATGCTCACTTTTCATGAGGAACACCAAAAGCTCTAAACATGAGCGCGTCGTGTGATGGGTCCCCGCACCGAAGACAACACCGGGATCCAGGAGAATCGTCATCGAATCAGTTGCGCCCTCCATCCATGCTGGCAGAAAGGAGAGGGGAGGAATCTCGAAAGGCTTCAGGGCATCTGCTGGCTCCCATTGATCATAATCCATCTCTGTTTTACTGACCAACCTGCAGTGCGGGTTCCGTTCGAGAATCTGTTCGATTACTTCCCCGGCACACTCGGAGAAAAAAAGATATGAGAATTCCCCTTCACACCAGGAACCCAGAAAGCTCGTGGCCAAATCCCCTGAACGAGCAGTCACCGTACCAGCTATCTCGTAGATGTAAAGCTTTTCAATCTTCCTGACAGAAGATTCCATACTCTTACCTTCCCTCCTGACATGTATTCCTGATCAACCGAAAGGCAGGAGCTGTTCGCATACGAATTCCACTGACGATCGAGCAATTGACGGCAACGCCGATCTTAAATGGCGGATTAACCCCCTCGATCACGAAAGAAAGCGGAACCTTCCCCTTTTCATACCCCGGAAGATCCGCGAGGCCCCACACGATGCTTACCCACCGATCAGCCTGATCATCAAAGAGCTGCTCATTCGTAAAGGTGAGATAATTCTTTATCCCTCGTATACGATAATCCGGTTTTGTCAACCCCCCCTCCCGAGCCTGCAGCACCATTATCTGAACAGAGGGATTGGGAAACCGCTCAATACGAACGGGAACTTTCTGGAACGAAAGTCCAACTATCATTCGCTGTGCATACTGATAGAGAATGAAGGGGAGTCCCTGCTTCCCCATCTGAAAGATTCTCCCTTTCTCGGCCATGCCCGTATAGTCAAATACAGTCATCTGGCTTATCCCTCGTGACATGAGAACAGGGATCACTATCACATCATCGAAACGCATACACCCTCCAACTGCAGAAACGCGGTACACATCATCGAAGTCGCCATCATTATTCAGATCATAGTCAAGAGCAGCACAGAGAAAATCCCTTTCAGTGATTCTGTTTTCCAGGACGTCCCCCACAATAATGAGCCGCTCGGAGGTCATGAGAACATCTGTTTCATGGAAAAGGAGCGGATCACCCTGAAACGCAACAAAAAACTCAATAAGGTAACCCCCCTTCTTCTCGTTAACGATGATCGGTGAGAAGTGAAAAGAGGGGTAATCAGAGGATCGAGCCGGCTGAGAGAACCCCATGATGATCATGAGAAGTAGTATTCCCCCCTTTACAAGAGTAGCCGTCTTCCCCATACCGTACCCCGTTTCCCGTACAGCGGATTAATCTCCTCAGGTGTTACTAACTCCTTTACGAACACCTTTTCATTCAAATTTCGATTCGCGTTCACTATACCCCTATAACTCCTCAAAAAATCAAGCACAAATAGCGAGAGGTAATAAAACAAGTATTTACAATTTTTAGATCAATGTAAATACCTGTTTTTAGAGGTGCTCATAAGGGCACTTTCAAAAACTATGTTTTTGTCGTGCTCCTTGGCCAGCGTTCTTTTGCACATCCCGTGCATGCTTGCATACGCGACGTCGTGTCTCTGTAGGTGGGGGGGATAAAGTAAAACACCTTTTCTTTTATCAGTTTTAGAGATGTCCATAAACGAATTCTGGCTCTCCGCAATATTTCTCTTGCTTTTTTATCCAGAACATAAGCACATTATCAGAAATGATGCAATAAACGGTCGATACATTCCAATGAATGAAAATCAAAATGAGCTTCTTCTCACGGCTGTCGAAGAGGATAACCTGGAAAAAACCAGGACATTGCTTGAAAATGGAGCTGACGTCAACACACGGGATGATATGGGATATACCCCGCTCATACAGGCATCGACCAATAGCAATCCCGATATGATAAAACTTCTCATTGAATTCCAGGCAGACGTTAACGCCCAGGACGATTTTGGCTATACTGCGCTCATCAGAGCATCAAACTATGACCACAGCAAGATCGTCAGAATACTCGTCGAGAACGGTGCCGACGTTAATATAATTGCTATTGACGGATGGACCGCCCTGGGATGGGCATCATTCTACGGGCGTACCGATATTGTTAAAATGCTCATTGATCACGGCGCCGACATCAACATCAAGAGCAACAATGGACAGACACCGCTGATGAAAGCCTCTCAGGAGGGACGTACCGAAACGGTACTGCTGTTGCTTAATTTCGGTGCCGATATCAACCTGAAAAACAATACGGGAGAGACTGCTCTCATCAAAACATCTCGCTGGGTACATGTAAATCTGATCAAGAAGTATACAGCTATCTCCAAGCTCCTCATCGGAAGAGGCGCAGATCTCAATATCAGATGCAATGAGGGGAAAACAGCACTCATGTACGCAGCTGAAACAGGCCACATCGATGTGGTAAAACTGCTCTTAAGCGCCGGTGCAGACATCACGCTTCAGGATAAAACCAGTAAAACAGCTCTGGAATATGCCCGAATGAAAGGCAATAAAGAGATACTCAATCTATTATCAGATGAAACAACTCCCGGCTAGTCTCACTTTCGAGATGAGATGCACCGGGTGCAGCCGGCAATGCGAAGATGCTGCTTTCCACTCCGCCTCTTCCACATTCTTCCTATGAGATAATCTTCTTCTGATAATAGTCGTTTGCATACGGGACACCTCCTCTCCCGCATGGCATATTCACCGAAGCAATGTGGACAGCCAAAGACATGGACGATACTCTCATTTTCTCCGGTATAGACCGTGGATCGAAGCCGCTCACCCCTCTTCAGAATTGAACCGCAGATAATACAGGGAATGGAAATGTGATCAGCTTGTTCATGATCTTGTGGTTTTTTCTCGCTTCCCTGCGAAAAAGCACGATATGCTATAATGATCATCACAAAGACAACGATAAGCGTTATGAGAATCAATATGGTCAACATATCACCTTCCCTACTCGGATACCCATTCTCATGCAGTAAAATAGATACTGCACGTGTGCTACTGTAATACCTTTTTTATGATGAAAATTTATCAAGGAGCCTGATAGTACAAATAAGTATCTCATACGATTTAATACAAGAATGAAACTCATCCAGAAAAAATTTTGCTTGAAAGGATATATTTTGCAGTGCAGATTCACAACTGGCACTTTTTTTGCAGTAATGCCATCATAAAAATTTCAAAAATATTAATTTTATTTTAATTTTATGCTTGATTTTTTTTTGGCTTTTACTAAAACTACTCAAAAAATTATAAAGGTAAAGGGGTTAATTCAATATGAAAAGAATCGTAGTATTATTATTCGCAGTGGTATTAGCTTATGCTTTCACCTTTAACTTCTCTGGCTGCAAGTCAGAAGCACCACCTGAGGAGCCAGCAGTTGAAGAAAAGAAAGATGAAGCAGCTGCCCCAATGGAAGAGAAGAAGGAAGAAAAAGCAGAAGAAGCTGCAGAGCAGAAGTAATCCTAAATCTCAGATTTACTTATTGAAGAAGAGGGGGGATATTTTTATCTCCCCTTTTTTTAACTACTGCTCCCTCTCCTCGCCAGTTCAATCGGTACCGATCTGATAAGCGAGGAGGGAGCTTCCATTCTGCAAATGTAATTCAGTTCATGAAAAGTGGGGGCGAGAAAACTGTGAGGGCGGTGTGATTTGGCATGGAGCAGAAGAATAACGAAAACATATCAGATCCGAATCGTGAAATTGTTTTAGATGAGTCAGCTGCTTTATTATCAAACGAGAACATTGTCACCGCTTTGAAAAAATACACCCCCAATACCAGAGAAAAGGAATTGGCGGTAGAGTTTGTCAGCTCATATTCTCAATTCATTCAGGAGCTGACGAAGCACGATCTGAATAAAAAAATCGGAAGGAGTGACGTTGAGATTCAGGATCTCATCTCTCACGTTAATATGATGCTGAAAAAGAAGAATGATTACCTCTTTACGATGATGGTAATGAAAAGTCCCCTCCACTACAGGAATATTCAGAAAAGCCTCATTCAGAAAGATGCAGACGAAGTGAAATCCTGAGAACAAGTATAGGCTCCTCTCACGAATTGTCCCTTTGAAAGAATACATGCAACTTCTAAAAGCTTGCCATATGTACCATTTGAGGTATACCATTGCGATAATCAATACCGTTGACAATACTGCAAATTCCAAGCTTACTGAATCATCATCTCAACATCCAACTCCAACATAGTACCTTCCATATGATAGAAAAGAATGACAGCAGTTCCCTGAAAGTTCTTTTCAAAGCCCTTGTCGGATTGAGAGACCGTATAGATGGGATATCGCACCAAAACCATCTCACGGGAAGAAGAGAATATAACTCGAAACTCATCGTATTCGTCAACCAGTGAAAAAGACAGTATCCCCTCATGCCTGCCCATTACATTGAGGTAGGAGTCCTCCAGTTCCACTGCAGGCAGTATGAAGCGTCGTC
>CAZZCF010000057.1:0-24919 GCA_964652955.1 uncultured Leptospirales bacterium | reverse complement strand
GCGGCTTTCCGCTGAAATTAATGGCAACGACAGCCTTCTCGTCTTCACATGCTCGTTCGTACATCAGGACTCCGGGTGGGATGTTTCCTGATTCGATGATATGAAGAGTCCCTTCCTGAAAGACCCGGTGCCCGTTCCTGATGCCGATCATATTCCGATATGCGTTGAGAAGGGAATCCGGATCTCCTTTCTCTGTCTCGACATTGATCGATAAGTAGTTTTCATTAACGGGCAGCCAGGTCTTGCCCGCGCCGCTGAATCCCGCATTTTCGCTCCGGTCCCACTGCATCGGCGTCCGGCACCGGTCCCTGTTTATGAAGACTCCCAGCAGGTCTGCCAGTTTCTTCGGTATATGGCTGTATTGCCGGGCGATGGGATCCTGGGCTTTTTTAAACCCGAAGTCCGCGTCGGTCATGCCTATCTCCTCGCCATTGTAGACGACGGGGACGCCCCGCGCCGTCATCTGAAAAAGGGCGAGGCATTTCGCCTTTTCGGGATCGTTGCCGACCTTCGAGATGCTCCGCATCACATCGTGATTTCCGAATACAATAGTCGGTATGTAGGGATAGGGGAACTGCTCCTCGAATCTTTTCAGGATTCCCCTGAAGAAATCGGCACTGAACTTGATGTTGACGGTATCGAACATGAAAATCAGGTTGAGCCCGTCCTGGTTCTCGCCGAAAAATCTCTTCAGAACGTCCATGTTTCCCGACACTTCGCCGAGAAGCATCCGGTCGGGATCATAGCTGTCGACAATCGAACGCACCTCGCGTGCCAGCTCGAAGTTCTTCGGATGGTTGAAGTTGTATATCTTCTTCTGGAAGTAGCATTCGTCGTTATTGTCCGGCGTTGGGATGTAGCGAAAGGAGAAGGGATTGTTCCTGAACGATTCATCCTTGTAGATCGAGTTGAAGATATCCAGCCTGAATCCGTCGACTCCCCTGTCGAGCCAGAACCTCATCACGTTAAACATCTCCTTCTTCACCTCGGGAGCGTTGAAGTTCAGGTCGGGCTGAAAGGAGAGGAAGCTGCAGTAAAACCACTGTTTCGTCTTTTCATCGTACCGCCATCCGTTGCTGCCCACCATGGAGCGCCAGTTGTTGGGCGGACGCTTTCCCCTGCCGTCCCGCCAGATATACCAGTTCCTTCTGGGATTGTCCCTGCCGGATCTGGATTCCCGGAACCAGGGGTGCTCGATGGATGTGTGGTTCAGGACCATGTCGAAGATGATCTTCATCCCCCTCCTGTGGGTTTCTTCTATCAGGGTCAGCGCGTCCTCCATAGTGCCATAATCGTTTTCAATGGAGTAGTAGTCGCTGATATCATAGCCGTGATCCTGCTGGGGGCTCTTGTAGAATGGAGAGAACCAGATCGCGCCGAATCCGAGCTCCCCGATATGGTCGAGCTTTGAGATAATGCCCTTCAGATCGCCGATGCCGTCATTGTCGGCATCCATGAAGGATCGGGGATAAACCTGATATATAGGGGTTTTCTGCCACCACTTTTTCAGCTCGCTCATTGAAGTCACCTCGCAATTGGAGTTCTTTGTATCATGAGTAGGGAAACGATAGTATTACATAACAGGTAACATAATTTTCAACGGTCAGTATCATTTCGCCATTTATAACAACACCCCATTGTGCCTCATGCGAGTGCTCTGGAACTTCAACATCCTTTTCAAATTTCATGAAGAGGATCTGTTTGCTCTGACCCTGAAATATGTACGATTCCGATCCCTCGATGGGGATATCGGCATGTAACAACGCTGTGATAACATTCGGGAAATCATCCATAATAACACCATCTTGATGATGGGATTTATTTTTTTCTGAAAAATTGAGCAATTTAATTTTTTGTAATTTTTCCCGATGAGACATCCATCATCAGCTTATAGAGCATCTCTTCCGGATTCTCGATTGCAATTCCATTGAGATTCAAAAATATCAGAGCAGAAACAAGTGCAACTCGCTTGTTGCCATCGACAAACGGATGATTTTGAAAGATGTGAAAACAGTATGCAGCAGCCATATCGAAAATATCGTTATGAAGGTATTTCCCATTAAAAGTTGATTGCGGAATTGCTAACGCTGAACTCAATAAAGCGATATCTCTGATCCCCGGCTCTCCACCGTAAAGCTCAATTTGATTTGGATGAATTGAAATTACTTCTGCTAGAGTCAGAAACTCAATTTTCTTATTCTTCATTCAGCAAGTTTTTTCAAGGTATCTCTGTATTTTTTGTTTATATGATCCAGTGATTTATCGAGTTTCTTCAAACGGTTTTTATCGTGAACAGGTGAAATAATGATATTTTTTCCGTCAGTAGAAATTTCGAGGGGAGTGTCCGAATTGATCTTCAGCAATTCCAGTATCGGCTTGTCAATAATCAATGCCGAGCTGTTGCCATGCTGGACCATTTTTTTTATCATGGCATGCTCCTCGATAACGTATACACAATATATATACGAGAATAATTTTTGTGAAGTTTTTCATTTCGTTTTGATAGGTGTTTATTATAGTCTTCATCTCCCGTCCTGAAACACCTCCTTCGCGACGGGAAAGGCCTCCCCCCTGCTTACCTTTTTTTTGAGTTCCTTCAGCCGTTCAATGATTCCCGCGAGCAGCTCGGCGCCGCCGATTTTTTCCTCATAGGACATGCCGGTGCTGCCCTCCACCGCGCTACGGAATCGGCGCTGTCACCTGAGCCGAGGCGAAGAGCCAGGTGACAATCAGAGCATTCAGCAGTGCGCTGAGATATATCTTCCCCGTGATCTGATAGAACCATGTCGAAAGGATCATGACGGTGGTGAGGACCAGCATGATGAAAAAGAGCTCTAATATGAATACGACAAAGACACCGCCGGGCCCTTCAAAGGGGATAAAACCGGTGGTGAGGAGGGGAATATACTGAACGAGCAGGAAGAGGAAGATGGGAACAATGAGCGCAAGGATATTGTACCCGGTCCATGAGAAGTAGGTCCCGAGCCAGCCCTCCCTGTGCGGCCGGCGCAACTGTCCGTGCACGAAGGTGGTGAGCACCAGAAAGCCGAAGAGGATGAAGGGGAAGTAGAGCAGGTACATCAGAACCCGGTACGGGGTGAGGTCGTTGACGAGGGGGTAGATGAACCTGAAATCGACCAGCACGCAGAGCTCCGAGAGATATTCGCAGATATAGAGAAAGAGGAAGAGGATCAGGCCGAGGAGAATGGTCTTTCCGATCTGCGTCCAGTCGAGGACAAAACCATCCTCCTGATACGAGACGCCCAGCTCGTAGAGCGTGAGCCCCTCCGCCGACTGCTTCTTGAACCATCGTCTGAATATCAGGAGGCCGAAGATGTTGATCCACACGAACCACCAGACGATGGCATCGACCAGCAGCATCGGGAAGACGGTATACACGTTAACAACGTATTTATGAACGGCAAAGAGGGTGAGTATCAGCGGCAGGTAGAGCCACATGAGAATGCCGTTGACGGAGGCGAAGAAAAAATATGATCTGGTTGAGCATGCATAGCTGCTCTGAGCCGGTCCCTGAAGTGAGCTGAAGAAAGGAGTTCTCAGGAGCATCAGCCCCAGCGGCATAATGGAGATGAAGCAGGCGAGCATGGCGAGCAGGGTCATCGCCTCCTTGAAGGGCCAGGTCTGTTTCCCGGAATCTATCCAGAGCGTTTCAGGGGGATTGAGAGATTTTTGCATCCAATCGACCGCTTCGGCGATGCAGGCCCGGTTGTGCGATTCCTGTATGTGTGAGATACGCACCATGAACACCTTTCTGGCCGTTCCCTCGGAAAAGTCGCCATAGGTCTTTCCGAACTCGGGATTATTGACGGGAAAGGCGTTCAGGGTTGCCTCTGATTTCATCCACTCTTTTCTGATATCCTTGGTGCCGGTGAATCGGTCGCGGAATTCATCGAGCTCGCCGATAATCATCAGCATATTTCTGGGACGCTCAGCGGTAGCCTCCTTATCGTAGGCGCTGCCGATGATTATGACCGCACCGATGGTCGGGTCCTCGCGGGCGATCTTGTAGGCGTATTCGGCTCCCATGCTGTGTCCCATAATGCCGACGGCGCTTTTCTTCACAAAGGGGAGCGACTTGAGATACGCCATTGAGCTCTTGCCGCCGAAGGTGCTGTCAAAATCGGGATCATCGAGATCGCCCGGAGGATCGGAGTTGCCCCTTCCGAGCGCGTCGATTCCCAGTACCACAAATCCTCGCCGTGCAAGCTCGATATTGTAAGCGTCACCGCTCTCGCGGTTGTTCTGATAGCCATGCATGAAGACAATCCCGGGAAGGGGATTATCCGTGCTGGCGGGGAGCGGTCGAAAGAGCTTTGCCCGCAACTGTTTCCCGTTGTAATTCTGGTAATAGACATTTGATACTTCTACACGTCCGAAATCCGTCTGAACGAGATGGGCGATGATGACCGCGGCAATAAAAATTGCCAGAGATGCTATAAAGACCAGAATCGCTTTGCTTCTCCGACCGGTATTAAAGAGCTCTTCTGTTTTCATTTTTCTCTCTCCTTTGCCGATAAACACAGAATTAAACTTTTTGGACGGGATGACAGGATGTACATGATCTTTTCTGTTTTCCTCTATAACAGTATATCAAGCTTCTCTGTTACATTATCACGTTGTGTTTGTCTGTTGCTCTACAATGAATGCTATTCTGATGAACAGTATCATCAATACGAACATATCCCGTGAATCCTGTCCAAATTATGTATACAAGTGAAAAGTGATCCTTCACTGAAGTATCAACGTGCCGTTGTAATTTCATTCATCTCGTAGATGATTATATCGATTCCCGGTCAATCGGGAAGTATCGCCACCACCCGTGCCGGTCCTGCGCTTCCTCCCATTATCTTCAGCGGGAAGCAAGCAACCGTGAAGCCGAAGGGGGGGAGCGGTTCCATGTTGACCAGCCGCTCCATGTGTGAATAGGGGAGGTTCACCTGATGGGCCGACCAGAAGATCCCCTTTTCATTTTTTTCAAGAGCCTGCTGGGCCTGCAGGTTGAGCGGAATATCCCAGCCCCAGGCATCAATGCCGACAACCCTGATGCCCTGATCATAGAGCCACCGGGTTGCTTCGGCGCTGACGCCGCATCCCTTGAAGATATAATCGGGCTGCCCGTAATACTTATCGCGTCCCGTGTAGAAGAGCACAATATCCATCGGATTGAGGGTATAGCCGATGCGCTTCAGCTCCTTCTGTATGTCCTCAACCGTTATGGCATCTCCCTCTCCCTTGTGCGTCATGTCGAGCTTGACGCCGTCATGATAAAACCACTCGAGAGGAAGCTCGTCGATGGTCTGTGCCTTTTTCCCCTGAATCTCGCTGTTGTAATGCCATGGCGCATCGACATGCGTTGAGTCGTGTGTGCCGAGCCTGGTTATTGTCTCCGTTGCCCATCCCTCATTATTGCGCCAGAGCTCCTTCGGCACGTTGAGAATGGCTTCACCCTGGGCGGCACCATCAGCGTGAGAGTTATACTGGATTTCAATTTTCAGGAATTCCGGTGTCCCCTCGGGACTTGTCTGAATGGTTGTTGAGAGATCGATGATGCGCATATCATACCTCCTTACCTGTTAATCGCTTTGTATGGTGCCGGGAAATACCCGGTGCAACTATCCCGGTTGCTCCCCGCAGTTCGTACGAAGGGTTATCTCTGGAACGGCATGCTGCTGGAATGAACATAGCCGACCGCAATGAAAAAGTAAAGTGAAAATTGACCGCGGGAGGCCACCTGTCTTTCTGGTCTAGTTAAATTGCTCACGCAGGACCCGCTTGAGAATCTTCCCCGTCGGTGTCCGGGGTATTGCGTCGGTAAAGGCCACCGTCTTCGGTATCTTGAATTTCCCGATTTTCCCCTGGCACCACTCGATGAGCTCCTCTTCGGTGAGCGTTTCACCCTCCTTGACTACCACTATTGCTTTGACAGCCTCGCCCCATTTTTCATGGGTAAAGCCGATAACGGCGACATCGGCTATCTTGGGATTGTTCAGGAGCGAGTCTTCTATCTCCGCCGGATAAATATTCTCTCCACCGGATATGATCATATCCTTCTTCCGATCCATGATGTAGAGGAACCCCTCTTCATCCATCCGGGCGATATCGCCGGTGTGCAACCAGCCATCCCTGATGGTTTCTGCGGTGTCCTTCGGCCTGTTCCAGTACCCCTTCATCACATTGGGCGCGCGCAGGAGAACCTCTCCCTTTTCGCCGGTTTTCACGTCATTCCCCTCGAGGTCGACGACACGCACCTCGGTGTGGAAGAAGGGCCTTCCGCATGAGCCCGCCTTTGCCAGCGCGTTTTCCGCATCGAGAACGGTGGCCGTGTTGCACTCCGTCAGGCCGTAGAGCTGACGGGCCTCGATGCCTGATGCAGCGTACTCCTTTAGCAGGTTCACCGGCACCGGGGCGGCGTAGACGAGAATGACCCTCACTGAGCTCCAGTCGTACTTTTCGAAATCGGGCACTATCTTGAGAAAGTCGAGGAGCTGCGGCACCGAACCGAATCCGGTAACCTTCTCTTCCTGTATGAGCTCGAGAAAGCGCTTCGGATCGAGGCTCCGAAGGAGCACCGACTTCCCCCCGCAGTGGATCAGCCAGGGGGGGCCGGCCAGCGCTCCGATGTGAAAGAGGGGAAGCGCTATCAGAGAAGTGCTGCCGATATCCAGGCCAAGTGTTGATGAGAGCTGGACCGAGTTCCAGTAGTAGTAGTTGTGCGTCAGTTCGGCACCTTTGGGCCTGCCGGTCGTTCCTGAGGTGTAGAGAATGGTCAGGGTATCGTCATCGCCGCCGGTAATCGCCGGCTCCTCATCCGAAGCGCCGGCGAGCAGGGTCTCGTAGGGGGTGGCCCACTCCGGCGGTTCATCGGATATTGCAGCGAGTGTCTCAGCGGGTATATCGGTGCGTATTGAATTCACCACTTCGGCGAACTCTTTGCCAAAGATAAAAACTTTGGCATCGCAATCTGAGAGTATAAACTGTATCTCTGGGCCGGCAAGCCGGTAATTTATCGGCACCAGCATGGCGCCGATTTTTCCCAGCCCGAAGTACAGTTCGTAAAACTCGGGCTCGTTGAGCGCCAGCAACCCGACCCGGTCTCCGTGGCTGACACCGAGTTCCTTCATGGCATTCGCCAAACGGTTCGCTCGCTCGTTGATCTCCCCAAAGGTTCTCCGAACCTCTTCGCAGACGAGGCCTTCACGCTCGGGAGTGAGAATGGCGCGCCTCGTCAGGAATTCTCCGATATTGATTCTCATGGGAAACCTCCTTTATCTCTGTAGTGTATATATGAATTGGCAACAGGCTCCTCTTATACCTGAAGGTGAAATATCCCGCTATTGAGCTGCGGTGCAGATGCTTCAGGTAGTATTGACTTTTACGGCTTCTGCGTCAAAGCGGTCATCGGGAGCCATCATGTTTTCTGTTTCGAGTCTGATACTGTTTCAGGGAGGAGGGTACATCATCCCGCGAGAGGGGTCAAGACAAAATCACGAGAGTGTTCATGTGAGGTGGATAATACAGCTGCCCGAAAGATATCACGACTTCCGGGCAGCCGTGTTGATATTCTTCAGACTGTTTCAGCTCACTTTCTCGATGATAACGGCATTGGAATTTCCAAAGCCGCCGCAGAGCGTCGCCATGCCGTACTTCGCATCGGGGAAATCAGTTTTGAGAATGTTGAGCAGTGTGACGATGAGACGGGCGCCCGATTCTCCCAGCGGATGGCCCAGCGCTGTCGCGCCGCCCCAGACGTTGACCCGCTTGAAGGGGGCGTTTTCATTATCGAGCTTGAGCTCCCGAATGCAGACCAGGGACTGGCTCGCAAAGGCCTCGTTCAGCTCGATGGGTCCGATGTCGTCTGCGGTGAGCCCGGTTTTCTCGAAGAGCTTTTTCACCGAATATATCGGGCCGAGGCCCATGACCGTGGGATCGTTGCCGGCCTGTGTGCCGAAATGATACTTGTACGAGTAGGAGAGTCCCAGTTCGTCGGCCTTATCGCGACTCATCAGGAGCAGAGCGCACGCCCCCGTAGTAAGGGGTGATGAGGTGGCGGCGGTAACAACGCCTCCCGCCTTGAAGGGAGATTGCATCGCCTTCATCTTTTCGGGATCGAGCTGATCCCGAATCCACTGATCCTGATCGACCATATATTCGCTGCCGTCTTCCTTGTGCCCCTTTACCGGGACTATCTCGTTTTTGAATTTGCCTGCGTCACGCGCTGCAGCGGCATTCTTATGAGAGTGAAGGGCGAAATTAACCATGTCATCGACCGAGACGTTATAGATCTCTGCAACCTTCTCGGCGGTTGCACCCATGGGCATCTCATCAGGTTTGAGGTAATTGAACAGCCGTGGAGCAAAGTCCATATTCGCGGCCATGGGCACCTTTTCCATATCCTCTACCCCTGCGGCGATCATGATATCTGCTTCACCGGTCATAATAGCCCGCGCCGCATCCATGGTTGCCGACATCCCCGAGGGGCACTGATTGCATATGGTCTGTGAAGGGATACTGTTCGGATATCCCGATGCGAGCCAGGAGAGTCGTGCAATATCGTTCTGCATTCCAGAAGGATTGGCAGTACCAACCATTACGACATCAATATCTTCTGGCTTCACTTTTTTATTTCGCTCAAACAGCGCAGCATAAACTGCCGAGAGCAGCTCATCGGGTCGTACCTTTCGGAACCAGCCTTTCTCAACGTGAGCCCGTGCGTTGGCTGTCCGAACTCCGTCAATGAATACACATTCTTTCATGGGGTCACTCCTTTTCCCTTAAAGTTGTAATTGGTGAATGGCGCTCATCGAAGTATCACTCGCCTGAGGGGGAGATGCGATGAATACCAATAGATGTAATCACCAATAATTATTAAACACCGATACAGGATCATCACTCAGGAAGATTTCTACAGAAACAGGGTGGCTGTCAATGATTAATTTTGCCCTGTTTCCGGGAGTGACAGCTTTCCACTGTGCGGCATTATGCATTGCCGAAGGGGGAAATACCATGCCGGTTGCGCGTGCCATGCCCTGCCGAATGCAGGTGATGAAAAAAATGAATAAAGTATTTGCTTTTTCATTCCGCGATTTGTAGGATTCGGACAGAAAAAGTATTCTTAATGAGGGGGACTGTCGTGTCGACGAAAGAATATGCTCATAATGTGGGAACATTCATTGGCAAAGGCGGTGTGGAGATTTTTTTTCAGAGCTGGTGCGTTCCCAAACCAAAGGCTGTTGTGGTTATCGCTCACGGTCTCGGAGAGCACTCCGGGAGGTATGAGAACATACTCGAAAAGATGAAGGGGAAGGGCGTTTCCTTTTTTGCCCCGGATCATCGGGGACATGGACGATCGGGGGGAAAGCGGGGACACGTCATGAGCTTTATGGAGTATGTTTTCGATCTGAAGCTGCTGGTTGATTTCATACGGGATGATCACGAAAAGATACCGCTGTTTCTTCTGGGACACAGTATGGGCGGTGTTATCGCTTTGAAGTACGCGTTTACCTATCAAGAGGATATTGATGGACTGATTATCTCCTCAGCCGGATTAGTGCCTGTTCTTGAGGTTCCGAAATGGAAGGAGAGCCTCGGGCGATTCTTTTCAAGGCGAATGCCCGGCTTAACCATGCCCAGCGGATTGCCGCCGGAAGCTATCTCGCGTGATGATGCCGTCGTTAAGGCCTATAAGGACGATCCCCTCGTTCATGACAAGGTTTCATCGCGGTGGTTTACCGAGTTCACGAACAGCGGTCAGGAATGTCTGGATCGGGCAGGTGAATTGAAGGTCCCGATGCTCCTCTTTCACGGCACCGAGGATGGGCTGGTTCACCCCCGGGGAACGGAGCAGATCTATGAAGGGGCATCTTCTCGGGATAAGGAGCTGTATCTATTTGATGGGCTCTACCATGAAACGATGAATGAGCTTCCGGAGGATCGCGAGCGTGTGCTCAATGTGGTGAGCGGATGGATACTGAAACGGATAGCCCCCCGCAGGGCTGCGTCAAAGGGAGCAAAGGGGAAGGGGGCTCAGAAAGCTGCACCGAAGAAGAGCTCTTCAGCAGCTGCAAAAGGGAAGAAGCAAGCACCGAAAAAAGTGAAAAAGTCTACATCCAAAAGCACGGCCAAAAAATCATCCGGTAAGAAGTGATTCCCTTCAGTTATTCTCGACTCTGGGTGTTCTTGTAATTGTGATGCGGTACGGGTCATCATTTCCAGAACGGTTGAGTAAGCTCACTGTTTATACTGGCAGATGTCATCTGAACTTAATATAACTATCGGTTTCTCAACACAGAATGATATTTGCTCTCGAGCCATTCGCTGGTGTACCCGCTCACCCTGCAGCCACTCTTTTATCGCCTTCGATGATACCGTCCTGAGGATGCGCCTTGTGATGCAGGCAAAGGCGTGGGGATTTGAATTGCGTCCCCAGAGGAGATGGCTCCTCTCCAATGTTGTCGTTGCAGAATTTAAACCGATCGGCAATTCCCTTGATGAGGCTCTGATCTCGATTGCACAGTCGCTCGGCCTGAAATTCGACTATATGAGCGGAACGCTGCTCTTGCTGCGGTCTCTTCTGGGCCGATGGTCGCAATCCGGATTCTCCCTCAGGGTGAAGAACAGCCCCGGCAAGCTGATATGCTCTGAAGCGGTTATCCGTTTTCTCAAGATTGCTGATTACCGGACTGTTCGGGACCTCGATCCCGAGCTGACCGGACCGGGAGACCTCTTGCGGGAGGTGATGAGAAATCCTCATGAATTCAGGCTTAAAGACGGGAATAGAGTATATCTCTCCTATGACCGGGAACTCGGAGCGGTGCTGGATGCTGTTGCTGAAAAGCGTGCGATTCTCTGAGCGGAGCTCCTCATGGCGGTGACATGCTATTCGGCTCCGATGCTGAATTCATAATAAAAAACGCCGAGTGGGAGTGCTCGGCGCTTGTGAATGATACTGCGATGTTGGCTCATTATTGCAGGAGCTGTAAGACGGTTTGCGATTTCGTGTTCGCCTGTGCAAGCATTGCGGTTGCAGCCTGTGTGAGAATCTGATATCTCACAAAGGAGGACATCTGTTCTGCCATATCGGTGTCGCGGATCCTGCTCTCCGATGCCTGCGTGTTCTCGTAGGCGTTCATAAGCCCCTTGGCGGCATGCTCGAGCCGGTTGTAGTAGGCACCGAGGTCGGCACGCTGCTTTGAAATAAGTCGGAGGGCCTCATCGGCCAGACCGATAACTGCATTTGCCTTTCCGGGCGTCGATATGGAGATAAAGGTTAACACTGTCGGATTTCTGAGACCGAGCGCTGCAGTGGTCATCGTTTCAATGAAAACCCGCTCCCGCTGATGCATGTTCGGCCCCATGTGGAACCACATCGAAGCTGTCGGATTGAGCCGTGCGAAAGAGCCGGTTAACAGCTTCATCTTGTTGAATTCCGCCTGTGACGAGATCCTGTCTATCTCGTCCACCAGTTCCGAGATTTCCACCTGAATCTGCTGCCTATCCTCCGGAGAATAGATCCCGTTTGCTGCCTGAACGGCGAGCACCCGTATTCTCTGTAGAATATCGTGGGTTTCCTGGAGATAGCCTTCAGCCGTTTGAATGAAGGACATGCCGTCTTCGGTGTTTCTTTCAGCCTGACGAAGTCCCGAGATCTGTGAGCGCATTTTCTCTGAAACGGCAAGGCCGGAGGCGTCATCACCGGCGCGGTTTATCCTCATACCGCTGGAGAGCTTCTCCATGTCCTTGGTGATGTTCCAGTCGTGGAATTTCAATGTTCGGTGCGAGAAGATCGCACTGACATTGTGGTTTATAATCATATTTTTCCTCCTTGAAATATACTGCTATCGTCCCTGATAGCAAATATGATTGTTATATTTCATTTTCTCCCGTATGGATATACCGGGGATGAAATACATTTCCATCAAAAGGTTCGTCATTATTAAAATTTTTTCTAAAAGCGTTTATGCGCGATTAGGGACGTTTATGGCAAATTAGTATAGATTATAGGCTGTTTTCATGCAAAAGTTATTGATTTGCGATTTTCGCTTTTTTTTGTGATTAAAATTTTCGTGTTGACGGTGGCTTTTACATCTTTCATTTTCTCTCATTCCTGCGGCTCTCATTCGGGAAAGTTTTCGCGAATGCGAAAGTTCGCTTTTTTTTGTTGAAATAATTGTTTATTTTATGATTGTTACTATATAATCCCGATTGACTCGATTGTGAAAAAATACGTAATCCGGAAATCAGTAGTAAAATATAGAAAGGTGATACTTTCACGCAACCCCGATGAAAGGCTGTTTGCCACAAGCCGGTATGTCTGAAGCGGGCAGATCGCTCCGATACTATTTATTGTGATGGGCAATACCACTAACAGAAGATGATAAGAAGATTCGGCGGATATAATTCACGGTTGAAAAAACCGGGCAGCCATCCCCCTCTTGAGGCGCGCATGCCCGGCTGGCTTCATGATTTCATCGACGAAATCAAATGGCGATTCAGCAATTATCGGGTTATTATCTTCGGCGTGCTCGCCGGAATTTCCATTGCATTTCTGGTAATCCTGATATCCGACTTTTATCGCGTCAGATCACTCGCAACATTCCAGTCCAGCATCACCACCAAGATATACGATAAGAACGGGCGGTTGATCTCGGAACTCTTCAGGGAAAAGAGGGAAGTGGTCAAGCTCAAGCGAATACCCGATGATCTCGTCAATGCATTTATTGCGATAGAGGATAATGAGTTTTACGAGCATATCGGGATCAACATGAAGGGTATTGTCAGAGCATTCTTCATCAATGTTTTCTCGGGGCGGATACGACAGGGGGGGAGCACCATCACGCAGCAGCTTGCCAAAATACTCCTCACCTCCCGTGAGCGGAACCTCTACCGGAAGATGAAAGAGGCTTTTATCGCGCTGATGATGGAGATGTTTTATTCGAAACAGGAGATCCTTGAGCTCTATCTGAACGAGATCTTTCTCGGACACGGAACGTACGGCATCGAATCGGCATCCCGATTCTATTTCGATAAGCATGTCTGGCAGTTGAATCTTGCCGAGTGCGCGCTCCTGGCCACGCTCCCTTCAGCGCCCAATCGACTCTCTCCCATACGCCATCCCAAGGTTTCCATGGAACGCCATAAGATCGTTCTTGCGAAGATGGTTGAGATGGGATTTATTTCGATTCCGGAAGCCGAGCGTGCATATCTCAATTTCTGGCCTGATTATCTGAGCTATATCAATGAGCTTCCTCCCACAATGAATACCTGGTCGGCACGGGTGAACAGAGCACCCTGGATCACGGAATTCGTCCGAAGGAAGCTCGTCAAGAGGTATGGTGAGGAGATGGTCTATCACGAGGGGCTTCTCGTATACACCACCTTTGATATCGACAAGCAGTTGGCTGCACAGGAAGTTATGCAACGGGCGCTGGAGGAGCGCACGAAGATATCGAAGAGCCTCTCGTTCAAGAATATTGATCTCATCGTGGATAACTATTCAAACACGGTTGAGCTCTTTTCCCTGATGTTTGATATCAGAGACTTTTTGAAGACGGGATCGCGAAGGCTCAACAGAATCAATGATTATCTGCAGAGAAACGTCGTCGAGGAGCTCGAAGGGTTGAATTATCTGGTAGGATTCAGCAACATCGATCGGCTCCTCGATTCCTATAAAGCGAAATACTTTGATGACCGGGATCTCCTTCAGGTGGAAGGATGCCTTGTCTCCATAGACCACCGGAACGGCTACATAGAGGCACTGGTTGGGGGAAGCGAGTTTTCTTCGATTAACCAGTTGAACCGGGTTATGCAATCACGCCGCCAGCCCGGTTCGGCTATCAAGCCGCTTCTCTATTCGGCTGCCATCGAGTCGGGAGTCTTTACTCCGGCCACTGCGATACTGGACTCGCCCATTGTCTTTCTCGACAATGAGGGCGGCGACTGGATACCGGAGAACTATGAGGGAGAGTACTATGGCCTGGTGCGATTGCGGCGGGCGCTGGCGATGTCGATCAATGTCATCTCGATTCGCATCGCCGAGACACTCGGCATTGATATCGTTATGAAGTATCTGGCAAAATTGCTCAGGCTGGATGAAGAAGAGGCTCGGGAGCGCATTCCACGGAACTTCTCAATAGCACTGGGCTCCATAGAGGTGAGCCCCCTGGAGCTTGCCCGGGCGTATGCCATTATCGCTAACGGCGGCAAGGATGTGATTCCCTTCAGTATCAGATATGTCAAGGATCGCAACGGGAAGATCCTTGAAAACAGGGAGGAAGATATACGGGATTTTCTGGAGAAGCGCGAGCAGGATGGCAGTATATATGTTCTCAAACCGACAACCGCTCAGGTTATGATAAGTCTTCTCCAGACGGTCATTTCAGCCGGTACGGGAAGGGCAGCATCCATCGGCAGGCCGGCAGGCGGGAAAACCGGCACCACGAACAACTGGAAGGATGCCTGGTTTGTCGGCTTCGTTCCGCAGCTCACCACCTGTATCTGGGTTGGCTACGACAAGCTCGGCTTGTCCCTTGGCATCGGCCAATCGGGAGGGGCGGTGGTGGCGCCGATCTGGTCGCAGTATATGCGGGCAGCCCTCAGTGGCGAGAAGGTGCTCGGGTTTCCCGGATATGCCTCGCTCGTTCGTCAGGAGGTGTGCTCTCATTCGGGTCTCCTCCCCTCGCCATCATGCAGAAATGTTATTGAAGAATACTTTGTGCCGGGAACCGTACCGGAAACGCACTGTGAGATATGCCGGGATATGCAATACGATTTCGAGGTGATGCACCGGGGACCCTCGGACAATATCTCACAGGATCAGAAACGATCGATTATTCGCAGCGTGAGCAAGAAGAAGGAGAGCTCGATAATTAAGAATGTTGGTAACGATTTGCTGGATTAGGTTGTAACGTATGGCACAAAAAAAACTGCCATTTACACTATCTGAGATCGAACGCATTATTGAGAAATATCCTACCCCGTTTCATCTCTATGACGAGCGGGCAATTCGGGAGAATGCGAGGAGATTAAACGCTTCCTTTTCATGGGTTGACGGCTTTAAGGAGTACTTTGCGGTTAAAGCGACTCCGAACCCTTATATTATGAAGATACTCAGGGAAGAGGGGCTGGGTGCGGATTGCAGCTCGCTGACGGAGCTCATCCTGGCCGAGCGGGTGGGTCTTAGGGGTGAGGATATCATGTTCACTTCAAATGATACACCCGCCGAGGAATACATCAAGGCGCGTGACCTCTCAGCAATCATCAATCTCGATGATATCAGCCATATCTCGTTTCTCGATGAGCATACGGGCATACCGGAGATTATCTCTTTTCGATACAATCCGGGTCCTCTTCGCAGCGGGAATGAGATCATCGGAGTGCCTGAAGAATCGAAGTACGGGTGCACCCGGGAACAGCTCTTCGAAGGATACCGGATTGTCCGTGACAGGGGAGCGAAGCGTTTCGGCCTGCACACGATGGTAATATCGAATGAGTTGAATCCCGATCACTTCATTGATACGGCAAAGATGCTCTTCGATCTCGTCAGGGAAATCTCAGGCGAGCTGGGTATTCAGTTTGAATTCGTCAATCTCGGAGGTGGTATCGGGATTCCCTATCGACCGGAGGAGCGGGGAGTTGAGATCGAATATCTCTCCCGGAGAATAGAGGAGCTCTATGATAGTATGATACGACCGTCCGGATTGCATCCCCTTCGCATCTTCATGGAATGTGGCCGGGTGATAACAGGGCCCTACGGATATCTTGTCGCCCGCGTGCTACACAAGAAGAACACCTATAAGGAATATGTCGGTCTCGATGCCTGTATGGCACATCTCATGCGGCCGGCCCTGTACGGCGCATATCATCATATCACCATTCCCGGGAAGGAGCATCTGCCGCACGATCATCTCTATGATGTGACAGGCTCGCTCTGCGAGAACAATGACAAGTTTGCCATCGACCGGAAGCTTCCCGAAATAGAGATAGGCGACCTCGTCGTCATCCACGATACCGGCGCCCATGGTCACGCCATGGGATTCAACTATAACGGAAAGCTCCGCTCTGCCGAGCTTCTCCTCAGGCCTGACGGCGAAGTAAAGCTCATCAGGCGGGCTGAAACTATCGATGATTACTTTTCAACACTCGACTTCTCAGGCTTATAGTGTATTGCATTCGTTATTAGAATTTTTATAATTGCGCTATAGCCGCTTTCGCCGCGGGCACCGAGAGTGATGTGCTGGCCGGGTGTTTTTGAGGAAGTGCTTCATTTACGATGCGGGAAGCTCGTGTAATCTGTTGAAAGCGTTTCTTGAGGGTATATAATCAAAATCCCATTGTCGGAGTGTTTTCATGAGCATTGAAAAGTTTATTATCGATCCCGATAAATGCTGTTTAATCGTTGTCGACATACAGGAGCGGCTCTACAATTCGATGGAGTATGATATCAGGAAAAATGTGGTTAAGAATACCGGCATACTCATTGAGACAGCGAAAACCTACAGGATTCCCATACTCTTAACCGAGCAGTATCGAAAGGGGCTCGGCGCAACCATCCCGGATATTCATGATATGATTCCGGATGTTGCGCCGATCGATAAGACCCACTTCGATTGCATGCTGGATACAAATATAAACGAAAGGATATCCGGTATGGGGAAGAGCGCTGTGATAATGGCGGGCATCGAAACGCACATCTGCGTTCTTTTTACCGCGTTATCGCTTCTCGGCAAAGGATACAGCGTGTTCATTGCAAGCGATGCGGTCTGCTCGAGAAGAAGGCACGAGTGGGCGATGGCAATCGATGCTCTCGGCCGGGCGGGTGCGGTGATATATCCGACTGAATCCATTGTTTTTATGATTATGAAGGAAGCGGGGACAGAGGAGTTCAGGAGATTGTCACCGCTGTTCAGATAAATAAAGAGAATAAATAAAAAAATTGAGAGTACCTAAACCGTAATCGTTCGCAAAAATAAAAAAATTGACTTATTATTACTATTTTGCTATATTGCCAAATAGAAAAGGAATATCGTTATGGATAAACAGACCAGGGCCCTCTATGAAGCGCGCGCGAACATCATCAAGGCAATCGCACATCCGAGCAGGCTCTTCATCATTGAGGAGTTGAAGAAACATGAGCGATGCGTAAACGACCTCACCGAAATGATCGGTTCGGATGCCTCCACCGTCTCGAAACATCTCAGCGTGCTGAAAAATGCCGGATTGGTGTACGATGAAAAAAGGGGAACGTCGATTTTTTACCATCTCCGCGTTCCCTGCATCCTCGATTTCATCGGCTGTGTTGAGGAGGTCCTGGAGGCAAATGCCACAGAGAAGATGGAAATAGTGGCGCACTGCAAGCGCAGATAATTTTTTTTGAATATAATTTTGCTATTTTGCCAAATAACGTTAATTACTTAAGGGAAGAGCAATGGACTGGAAATCTGAATGGAAGCCGCTGCTGTATATCGCCGGCTTTTTTCTCATTATATTTTATCTCCCCCTCGGCACACCGCGCTTCGACAACGCCGTGATTGAGGCCCTCGCCCTCGCGAAGTGGTACGCTCGGGAGCACGTGATTCTCTGCCTGCTTCCGGCCTTCTTCATCGCCGGGGCCATCGCCGTTTTCATAAGCCGGGAATCGGTTATGAAGTATCTCGGCCCTGCAGCCAACAAGGTGCTGGCCTACGGCGTCTCATCCGTGTCAGGATCCATACTCGCGGTCTGCTCCTGCACAGTGCTCCCCCTCTTCGCCGGTATTTATCGCATGGGCGCCGGGCTCGGTCCGGCCACGGCGTTTCTCTATTCGGGGCCGGCAATAAACGTTCTGGCAATCATTCTCACCGCACGCGTACTGGGACTTGAAATCGGCGTCGCCCGAGCGGTCGGCGCGGTGCTCTTCAGCATTGTGGTGGGTCTCCTGATGCACCTCTTTTTCAGACAGGATGAGGATGAGAAAGCGAAAGGTGCGCTGCAGATGCCGGAGCCCGGGGTGGAGCGGCCGCTCCGGCAGAATGCCATCTACTTCGGCCTCATGGTAGCAATACTGGTCTTTGCAAACTGGGGACGGCCTGATGAGGCGTCGGGGCTCTGGTATCATATATATTCTTCGAAATGGATAATAACTTCCCTGGCGTCGCTTCTGCTGGCACTGGTGTTGATCCGCTGGTTTGATATTGCCTGGTGGAAGATTGTGCTCGTTGCGCTACCGGCGGCTTTGCTCGGCAACGTCTTCGCCAATGAGCCGTTGATTCCCTTCGCCGCTGCGGTTATCGGCCTCGCGATAATTACCGGCACCGATAGAGGAGAATCGCGGGAGTGGTTTGCCCAGACCTGGGATTTTGCGAAGCAGATACTCCCCCTTCTCCTCTTCGGCGTGCTCATCGCGGGGTTGCTGCTCGGACGGCCGGGACATGAGGGGATTATCCCGTCGGGATGGGTCACCGCCGCGGTTGGCGGCAACTCACTCCGGGCGAATCTCTTCGCCTCGGTGGCGGGGGCCTTCATGTACTTTGCGACTCTCACGGAGATTCCCATTCTCGAGGGGCTTCTCGGCGCCGGCATGGGGAAGGGCCCCGCGCTCGCCCTCCTCCTGGCGGGCCCGGCGCTCTCATTGCCCAATATGCTGGTCATCCGCAGCGTTATGGGAACAAAGAAAACAGTACTTTTCGTTTCGCTTGTGGTGATACTGTCAACGATCTGTGGCATGATATACGGAAGCATATTTTAATTCAGGAGGTAGTCATGAAAAAGATTGAGATTCTCGGATCCGGCTGCCCGAAGTGCAACAAGCTCGAGGAGGTCTCCCGGAAGGCGGCCGATGAGCTCGGCATAGAGTATGAGGTACGCAAGGTAAAGGATCTTAATAAAATAATGGAGTACGGGGTCATGGTAACGCCGGCGCTGGTCGTGGACGGGGAGGTGAAGGTTGCCGGCAGGGTGCCCTCGCTTGAGGATGTGAAAGGTTTAATAAAGTGAGACAGGGAATGAGACTATAAATCTGATATTGAAAGCTGATAGTGAAGGGAGGTATAAGCATGGATCAATTAATACGGAGCATGAATTTTGAATTTTTCGGGGAGGGCAGACATAAGGTAACACCGGATGCCTTGATTGAGATGAAAAATGTCCTTTTGCTCGATGTGCGCTCCCGCGTGGAGTCTGAGACCATCTCAATTACATTTGCTCATCATCAAAATATAACCTGTATGCATATACCGCTCGATGAGCTTCCTGACAGGATCGGTGAAATTACCCGGGAAAAGTTTATTGCTATATTTTGTCCTGCAAATGTGAGAGCTTCCATTGCATATATGTATCTATTGCTGAAAAGGTTCTCTGATGTCAGAATTCTTGATGGAAGTTACGAGGCGCTTGTCGAGGTAGTAAAACCTGGAGCAGTGTGGAGAGTGTTGCAGAATAAGGGATAAGGGGAATGTCTCAATGTCAACAATTGTAATACTCGGCCTGATTATTTTCATTATCGCGGTTATCATGACAATGGCGGGCAGAGGGGGTGGCAACTTTTATGTTCTGATATTGGTGTTGACGGGTATCCCAATACATGAAGCTGCGACAACCGGACAGTTCATCCTCTTTACCGCAGCAATTGCGGGCATGCTGGTTTTTCAGAAGAACAAAATCATTGCATGGCCGCTTGTATTTCTCATCGGGATACTCGTTGCATTTGCCGCGTTGGCGGGTGGATACTTTTCGCACCGGTTCAGCGGATTCACCCTGAAAATAGTTTTTTCGTGCATGCTTGCAGTTGCCGGATTCCTGATGCTTATTCCCGTTTCTGAATCGAAAACAAAATCTCCGGGAAAGCGCTTCGGGTACTGGCAATATCACTCGGGGGATGAGCTGCACAGTGTCAACCTGTGGATTGCGCTGCCGGTAGCTGTCGCAGCCGGTTTCGGGGCCGGAATGGTCGGCGTATCCGGCGGTTCTTTCCTTGTGCCCCTCATGGTGCTGGCCTGTTCCGTTCCCATGCATGTGGCTGTGGGAACGGCCTCGACGCTTGTTGCGGTAAGTGCTCTCATGGGTTTTATCGGACATGCGATGAAGGGTGATTTTAATCCTGCATGGGCGATACCGCTGGCGGTGGTAACTATCATCGGCGGCGTTGTCGGCGGAAAATGGGCGTTGAGAGCGAAACCAAAATATCTCAAACAGCTTTTTGCCTATACCAATTTGGCAGCGGCTCTCGTTATGATTATCAACGCCTATTACTCAAGATAAATTTTCATGCGCAGTGAATTATGATACTATCACTGCAATACATAATACGATAAGCGGGGAAGAGGAGAGAAGGCGTCATAACACTGTGTGAAAGGCATCTATTCATACGGTGAACCATTGAGTGAATGCCTGGAGGACGAAATATTTCTGATGGGAAGTATACGGTCAGAGAGGCTCAGGGTACTGCGGCATTTCTGGAAGTGCATGCTGAATGTGCTCAAGATCGGGAAAACTACAGCGATTCCCACAGGAGAGACTTCCCGTCGAAGACCGGCCCGTCGATGCAGGCGCGCTTCCGTCCCTCCGCCGTCTCGACCGAGCACCCATAGCAGACGCCGATGCCGCATCCGAAGTAATTCTCGATGGAAACTTCGACCGGTGTGGGCACCGACCGCAGGGTATCGGTAATTCTCTTCATCATCGCCATGGGGCCGCAAAGGTATACTTGATCGAACTCTCTCTCGCCGATCACCTCATCAGCGATATCGGCGATGAGCCCCTTTCTTCCGGCCGTTCCGTCATCGGTGGCGAGGATGAACTCATCAGCGATGGACTCGTAGCGCTCCCGCAGAAAAATGAGATTCTGTGATAGCGCACCGTAGAGATAGCTCAGCCGGACGCCCCTGCACCGCAGCCGGGCGGCGAGGAAGTAGAGGGGGGCATTCCCCACTCCGCCGCCGACGAGGAGCGCGGAGCCGCTCTCGATGAGGGAGAATCCCCTTCCCAGAGGGGCAAGCAGGTCGATTGGACCGGGCACGCTCTTCTCCGCGAGAAGACTGGTTCCCTTCCCGACAATCTTCACGATAATTTCAATAATATCACCCTCCTGGTGGTGAACCGAAAAGGGGCGCCTGAGGAGCGGATCGGTATCTCCGATTTTGATGTTCACAAACTGGCCCGGCTGCACGGCACTGCCGGGAAGCATTATCCTCAGGAGGTAGTGATCCTTTGAGACTTCGAGGGGATATTCGATAAGTGAGGGCATATCTACCATGAGAGATTTGATACTAAGAAAAAGTTAATGACGTCACAGCTCATTAACGGTATGCTCAATAAAAATTACAACAAGATTTTCCGTAATGCCTGATGTCTGCTCTATAGCCGTTTCGTAGAAGAAACCGATTGATTTTCCTGAGTTGTGAGTTTTTTGTTTGTTGTTGTCGAAATCTTAAAATATTGGACAGGATTACAGGATGATGGGGATATAGAGATACCCCTCATGTTTTTCAAATACGATATCATATATTTTATTTATAATTTATGGGCACCTCTAAAAACCAGTATTTACATTGATCCCCTAATTGTAAATACAAGCTTTATCAGGCATTGAGCCCACAGCGACACGACGTCGCGCATGCCAGCTTGCACAGGATGTGCAAAACAACGCTGGCCAAGGGGACATCCCATTAATAGTTTTTAGAAGTCCCCTTATATATGTTGACCGCAATTGCAATACCTTTTTCAGAGTTTTCTTAAGTACTAATTATCAGGAATGTAATTTTTAAATAATCTTGTCAATTCAAATGAAAATTTAGTTCAGCGAAGAGCTCGACGGGCAGGATCTATAATCATCCTAATCCTGTGAATCCTGTCAAAAATTTTTTTCGTTCATCGCCTGCATCAGGCAGGTGTTTTTGCCGGGTTACTATGCGAGAGAGGGTGCTCCGTGCCTGCGATCTATCGACGGTTAATCATCTTGCTCATTGCTATTATCGCTTTTGCGGGATGGGGATATGCTCCGGCACAGGGGAGTGATATTTCCGCTGAAGCGCACTATCGCTTTAATGAATGGGTCTTTCTCCCGGAGGCGGTTCTCGCGCTGGAGAGCCAATTTTTCACACCCAACGATGCGGACTATACGATGGCCATCCATCGCATCATCCTGCTGGACATTCTCCGCTACCGGAGCGCGGTGCTCTCACTCTCCGTGAATGAAGCGATACGCTACAAGGAATTCCAATCGAATTATATCTATCCTTATCTGATCCGCAATCAGATGGACTTCGTCAATATCCGGTGGGAATTCCCCGCAGGTATATTGAGCTGGTTCATCGATCATTCCTGCAATAACAACATCGATCAGGAAGTGGCCGGAAGCAGGCGATTTCGATGGTACGGTACCGGTTTCAAGTGGGAATCGTGGGGGATGCGGCCGGGGCATCGGGATCGAGGGATCTTCAATGATTCGGATGGAAGCACCCTGCTGAGCCGGCTGAACTACAGCTTCGCGGCGGCGAAGAGCCTGAGCACCAGGCATAAGGATTACGAGGCGCTGTTTGAGGGAACGCTGCGATACGACATCATCCGATCATTTTTTCTCGTTCCCTATCTTGAGGGATCCTTCAGGGTGCTCTACGAGGATAAGGTTAAGGTCGATCGAGCACTGGAAGCGGGGATGCGAATAGCCCTTGCGCGGGTTACGCTCATCCCCTATGCGCGGTACATGCACCTGCACGATGTGGATCTGGAGAACGAGGGGGCAAACGATTTCTATCTCTACGGGTTTCGCCTTGAAGCGCTCGTTGGCGGAGAGACCTCTGAGCGGTACCGGGAAGGGGCGGCGCCGATGCTCCTTCCGGGAATGCACCTTTCGGGCGGCTACGCGTACCATATGCTCGATACGTATCTCTATTTCAACAGCGATATACTCTTCGAGATCGATCTCCTGCGATTCGGACCGGTTTCGATCTTTGCGAACAACCGGCTCTCGCACAGCTCATCGGCGAAGAGCAAGGGGCTCTACCCCCGCTACCTCTTCACCACCGCCGAGGCGGGTCTCACCCTCTGGCTGAGCGGTCTGCTCATCGAGCCGCTCTATCACTACGGCCGCCGCGACGAGGGGAACTATTACCGCGGCTTCAACGAGCAGTACGGCATCGTTGCGCTGCGCCTGAAGAGCCCCGGCATGAAGACGGGGAACCTCAATCACGGGATCGCGTTTGCCGACGACGGCTTTTCATGGCTGAACCGGATACACTGGCTCATAACGCCCGGAAAGGTCGTTCAGGAGAACAGCTACAGCTACGACTGGGATCTTCACTGCGCGCTGCGCTGGGATATTTTCCGGTACGGGGTCTTTATCCCCTATCTCTCGGGAGGGGCGCATCTCATCTACGATGAGGAGGATGAATCCTCGGTCGGGGAGTACACCGGCGAAGGGGGAGTACGGATGCACTTCGGCGTGGATCTCATTCTCTACTACCGGTATTACTATCGCACGGAGCCCGATGTCCTCAACGGAATTGACGGCAGGTACCACCTCGTCGGCCTCAGGCTCGAGATGTAGGAGGTCACTCGATAATTCGGGAGCGCCTTCGGGTGATGATATAATTTTATTGCCGGCTTCCGGCTCGCAGCGGATGAAGAGAAATATCGTTATGAAAAAAATTATTCTTTTTCCTGTGCACATGGTGAATTCTCATCGGCAGCCTGTTGGCATCTCCACTGTCAGGATGCATCAGCAGCAGCTTTTTTTCTACATTTTATTGTTTTCCGGAATTTTTTTTCATTGCGCTTTATTGCGCTCGGTGGACGTGATCGGGAATCATGAAAGACGAAGAGCAGAATATGAGATCGGCGAGCACAGATACCTTTGTCAAAAATACCTTCTCACCACGCGTGTCGAAAACCTATGAGCTGGTGAACCGTATCCTCACCTTCGGGTTTGATGCGCTCTGGCGCAGGCGGGCGGCGCGCATTGCCGCTGCGGGCGGCGGAACGAAATGGGCAGACATGTGTACGGGAACCGGTGATATGGCTCTCTGTCTCAGCCGCCTCGCACCGGAAGGGACTTCGATTCACGCGGTTGATTTATCAATCCCCATGCTGTTGAAAGCTCAGAGGAAGCCGGAAGCCCGGAACATTTTATTTGTCGTTTCGGATGTGAATGCGCTGGAATTTCCAGATGGGAGTTTCGATCTTGTGACTATTTCATTCGCAACGCGCAACATCAGTCTGAATAGAGATGTTCTCGCGAAAAGCTTTGCCGGGTTCTGCCGTATCCTGAAACCCGGCGGGCTGTTCGTCAACCTTGAAACCAGCCAGCCATCATCAGTTCTGATTAGAAAGCTGTACCATTTCTATGTGCGGCTCTTTGTGAAGCCGGCAGGCGGCCTGATATCCGGCAACTACCCGGCGTATGCGTATCTGGCGTACACCATACCGCGTTTCTATACACCGGAAGAGCTGAGCGTTATCATGCGCGAGGCCGGGTTCAAAAACGTAACACACAAAAAGCTCCTCTTCGGAGTTGCCGCGATTCATCAGGGAACGAAAGGGTGAGAGTTATGAGCAGATATACGTTCAGGTGAACAGGTCGAGGTTTTGCCTTCGGGGAATATTTCGAGTATGTATTTCAGAATGAGACACGGGCCCCGGAGACGAGGTTGCGCAACCTCGTCTCCGGGGATTTCGCTGCACATAAATTCGTGCGAAACATTTTATTCCATTATATCATCACGGACATAACACCACTTGTTTTTCAGTAAACCGTGTTTCAACCATTGTCTCTGTATGTATATAATATGATTTCTAAAATCTTTTTCATTTGTGATTAGGTGATCGTGAAACGATTTTTGCCATTTAAATGTGGGGAGATTGTAATTTTAACCATATTTTTGTTTGAATTGTAACCGGTATTGATTAATTATGCTATCAAATTCTTACC
>CAZZCF010000056.1:0-25263 GCA_964652955.1 uncultured Leptospirales bacterium | reverse complement strand
TGAAAGATTTTCGAGTTCAATATTTTGATATAATTGCTTCTAATCGTCTATAAACAATATCAAATTTTTAGCAACTTCGAAAATCAGCCTTTTTTCAGTAAGACCAGGATGTGGGAAGTGCCTGCGGAGACACGGCCGCTCTCGTACATCCCTGTACTCCGCGGCATTCGTACCTCCTGTACAGCATACGTCGGGAGTAGGCCTTCGTCTCGATGCTCCCCGGAAACACATCTTTACGATATCATTCCGGGCGTTTCAAGGAATATCGCTCACGAGGATAATATTTTGATTGCATCATCCATCAGAGTATACTTCCATTGATTCGAATAATAACATAAGGGGACTTCTCAAAACTATTAAGATGATGTCCCCTTGGCCAGCGTTATTTTGCATAACCTGTTCACGCTGGCATGCGCGACGTCGTGTCGCTGTGTGCACAATGCCTGATAAAACCAGTATTTACAATTAGAGGATCAACGTAAATACGGGTTTTTAGAGGTGCCCATAAATAATTTGCATCTTCAAGAGCAATACGGGAGGAACTCGAATGAAAAAGATCACCCGCCGCCTACTCACCACTGGCATTATCATTATAATCGTTCTGGGTCTTCTGGTTATTCTTTACCGGGCATTAAAATGGAATATCGTCGCCTGGTATCTCGGCATTCCCCAGCCGAAATACTCGGTCACCGTTGAGCGGAATGTGATGATACCGATGCGGGACGGGATAAAGCTCGCAGCTGATATCTATCGGCCCGAGACGTCCGAGAAGCTCCCCGTTATCATCATACGGACACCTTACGGGAAGCGGAATCCCGGCCACCGCTATGAGTTCATTGCACAAATCTTCTCCACACAGGGATACGTTTTCATCGTCCAGGATGTCAGGGGAAAGTACGATTCCGAGGGATATTTTTACCCTTACGTAAACGAACCGAACGACGGGCACGATACCATCGAATGGGCGGGAGCGCAGAGCTGGTCGTCCGGCAAGGTGGGCACCTTCGGCATATCCTACTGGGGAAGGACGCAGTGGCTGTCGGCGCCACAGGCGAGCAGATATCTCAAGGCGATGATACCCATCTTCTGCGGCCAGAACACCTACAAGCGATGGGCGGACGGCGGCGTCTTTCGCTTTGACGCTCTGACAATCTGGCACTATCAGAATGCATTAAAGACCTCCCGCACGGGGAAGGAGATCGACTGGGATAGAGCGCTGCGACATCTCCCTCTTATCGAGGTTGACGATACCCTCGGCGAGGATATCGTTCCCTACAACGATAAGATTCGGAATCCGATACCGGGCCTCTACTGGAACAAGATGCGCGTCGACGATAAGGCTTCCCGGATAAAAGCCCCGGCGCTGATAGTGGCCGGCTGGTATGACTTCTATCGCGACTGCTCCCTCGATGATTACAACCGGATGAGAATACGGGCCGGCAGCGATGAGGCCCGGCAAAGCCAGCTGATTATCGGGCCGTGGATTCACATCACCCGATCGAAGTTCGACGATGCCGATTTCGGAAAGGAGGCGAGCTTCCTGAAGCAGCTGAAAACCTTTCTCAGATGGTTCAACTACTGGCTGAAGGGCGAGCAGAACGGCATCCTTGGCGAAGGGCCGGTGAGGGTTTTCGTCATGGGGAGGAACGAGTGGCGATGCGAGAAGGAATGGCCACCCGAAAGGGCAGCGCACGTGAAGTACTATCTCCACAGCGAGGGAACCGCCAACACCGTTCACGGAACCGGATTTCTGAACACCGAGATACCGGCAGATGAAAAGCCGGATCAATTTACGTACGATCCTGCCGATCCGGTCCCATCTATCGGATCTGCATCAATATACGGTAACGCCCGCCCCGGCCCGGTCGATCAGCGCGAGGTGGAAAGCAGAAAGGATGTTCTCATCTACACGACACCACCGCTTGAAGATGAGATTGAAGTTACCGGCATCGTTAAGCTCATCCTCTTCGCCGCTTCATCCGCACGAGATACCGATTTTATTGCCACGCTCACCGATGTGTACCCCGATGGCAAATCAATAAACCTGACCACCGGTGTGCTTCGAGCACGCTATCGCGAATCCATCGCAAAGCCATCCCTTCTCGAGAAGGAAAAGGTCTACCGCTTTGAGATATCAGTCGGTCCGACGAGCATCCTGTTCAAAAAGAGACATCGCATCAGGCTTCAGATAAAGAGCTCGCACTTCCCCGAGTTCTCGCGGAATCTCAATACCGGGGCACCCATCGGTATGACGAAGGAGATAGTAAAAGCTGATCAGACCATTTATCATAACACGAGAAATGCTTCACATCTCCTGCTGCCGGTCATTCCCCCGGTGAAATAGATTACCGGAGCGGCAGCCCGAAACACGCGTTGCATCAATTCCGATCCAGCGGATACCGCCCGTGTTTTCGATAAACCCGGAACATCAGCTTCTCCTGTTCCCTGTTCGAACCGATTGCATAGAGCGTCGGATAGGTCGTGGCAATCAGTCCGCCGTTATAGCAACCGAGGCGATGTACCATGCGCATAACGTACTCCTCGATCTCCTCCGGCGATCCCTTCGGGTAAACATCCTGAATATCCACGACATTGAAGAAGGCTATCTTCCCCCCGAAATTATCGGCGAGAAAATCAATACCGGTCTGATTCGGGGAATCCAGCTGCAGTGCATCAACGCCAATGGAGATGAGATCGGGGATGACCCGGCGAATGTTGCCACAGGAGTGGAGAATAAAGTGCATTCCAAGATCATGTGTCTTTGACACTACCCGCTCATACCGGGGCAGAAAGTACTGCTGCCAGTATTTCGGGCCGATAATCAGATCCTTTTGTGTTCCCAGGTCATCATCGAAGAGAATCCCGTCGGCGCCTCGCGAACCCACCATCTCAACGCAACCGAGAAAATGCTCGGTGATGATATCCAGAAGACGCTCCACCTCTTCGGGGTTCATAGCAAGATCCATCATCGCCTGCTCAAATCCCCGGAGAAAGTGAAACCGGCTGAAGATGAAGTTATCTCCAATGGCGAGGCGGTAGCGGTTCATCCCGAGAAGACGGCGGTAGATTCCGTAGAAAACATATCGCTCCGGAATACGGGGATCGGGAGGACGATAGTTTTCAAGGAGATGCCATCCCTCCTGCAGGGCTCCCTTTCGTATCTGGCCAAGCGAGGTCATCGTACCATCAATCTCCCAGATATTCCCCCACTCGTCAAGGGCCGTATGCTGTGTTTGCCGCCATCCCTTCGGCAGCGGACGCTCCGGCTTCCATATCCCCAGCTGAAGAACCGCCGAATGAATATCATACGGGTAATAGGGTTCAGGCGGCTGCCAGCTCCTCGGAGGAACACTGAGGATGGGGAGCACATCACCACGGAAGGGATCGTATCTGCAGGTGGGGACGCGATCCGGTCCGGAGAACTCTATGGCGCGAGTAACCCGATCACGGGCGTTCATAGGCACACTCCTCTCCCCGATCAGAGATGTATACTCTCACTCATATCTCTTCGAGATTGCACTCATCGGGGATATCCTTCATGCGGATGAGCTCCGGATCGCGCCCCGGTATGATAATATCGGCCATCATGTCAAGCTTGGCAAGGGTGCGCATGATAAGCCCCCAGTTCATGTGGAAAAATCCGGTGAGCAGTGATTTAATTCGACACTCTCTCATGAATTATTCCTTCTGTATTGAGATCAGAAATTTCGTATTCCAATTGTTTCCATCGAGAACAGAAATAAGCATGAAAGGGTGAAAGATCTTCAAATGATCTATCAGCGATCAGCTCTCTGCTTTGCTGAACTGTTACTCGTCACACGTCACCTGTAACGCATCACAACTTACCTGTCGCCTGTCTCATGTTGCCAAACACCGATTACCCAACATCTGTCAGCAACCCCACCTCGAGCCGCATCAGAATAACCTTTATCAAGCATCTTCCAAAAAGGACGAGCTGATAGAAAATGAAAAGGAGAACGGCGTATGCAAGGGCCGGAACAATCACCCGGTACAGAATAAAGATTACTAACAGTGAGATGGCATAGAGCACAAAGAGTATCAGTATGGAGAGTTTATGCGAAAAGAAAAATCTGACTCCGCTCCAGAGAATCCGAAAGGCCTTTCCCCGCTCCTTCAGAATATACATGCGTGAAAAATCGTAGACGGCAACGGCATACCAGAGAAAGATTACTGCAATCGGCACCCAGAAGACGAGGAATATCTTCCAGAGGGATTCGCTCGGCGAAGATGATTGGATCTTTTGATGCACATAATAGAAGAGAGCGGGTATCAGTGCGGCTGCAATCCAGTTGAGTATGTTCACCAGGAACATTTTGAACATGGAACCGAAATTCTTCGCCGATGCAGAGAAGAGCCTCCTGAGAGTTATCGGTCCCCTTTCGAGGAGCACCGCGTATATGCCACCGGATATAAAAATCGATAACAGGAGCATGAGGAGCATGACCACTACCGCAAGGATGAGGATGAGCGGCGAGCTCCCGGGATAGTTATTCAGAAGATCGGTGAGGAAGGTCATAATCCCATAACGGAACTTTTCGAAAACAAGCACGGTTTCCCCGGCAATGGAAGTAGCTATGGTGAAAAGACCGTGTATGAGGATAACGGTAACCAGCAGTGAAAATAACCACGCATAGAGCGCTGTCTTGAGATCCGCAATACCAGGTATTAATTCTCGTACTTTCATCACGAACTCCTTTATGATTTAAAAGAAAAACAGCAGATCTTTCCTTATGATATTATTACCACATCAAAAGACAAAGAAATTCACCAAAGTCTGAAAGAGAGATCCCAATCGCTTGGCGAAGCATCCCCAATCCGACAGATCAGCACTGAGCATCTTCGAGTTGTTCAAGAAGTTCTTGTCGAGAGGTACTTTGAAATCGGGATCGATGGTTGCGTATTTAATCGGCGCACTCTCGTAGAAGATTATTTTCTTCCACCGCTCCTGCTCCTTCCACAGCTTCCTGATCGAGCGCCCGTCCGTCAACCGTATCAGCACCTCCGCCGGGAAATACCCCTGCCTGAGAAGGACCACTTCATTGCGAAAGCGGGCGGATTCCCCCTCAACCGCCACCGACTCAACCGAGTGCACAGCGTGATCCAGTACCACATCACCGTTGATGAACTGTTCGAAAGCCCAGCTGTAATCCGCACCCATAACCTCTTGGAAGGTTTTGATGAAGTCCTCCGTCGTCGGATGCTTCAAGCGGTATCGCTGTCCGTAGACTCTGAAAAAGCGAAACATTCGTTCGTAGCCGACGAGGTTCTTCATGCTCATGAGAAAGAGCGCCCCCTTCGAATAGACATGGCCGCGATAATTCTGATGGCTGACAAAGTGCCACGAATATGCGTTCACTCGGTCGACGGGGAGGGAGGATACATATGCCCCCCGGCGGCGCTCCCAGTTCTGAACTCTCACGGCGTCGCAGTCGAGGATGCTTCCTTTCCCCTTGAAATACTGTTCCATCAGCTCGAGCTCGAAGAAGGTATTCACTCCCTCATCGAGCCAGGGCTCTCTGAACTCATCGGTGGCTATCATCCCGTACCAGTACTCATGACCGAATTCATGGATAGTAAGCATCTCGAGCGCCTTGACGGCCTCGGGATAGTAAAAGTAGCCGCAGCCGGCAGTGAAGAGGGTCGGATACTCCATCCCCGATGAATTAAATCCCTTATACGGTGTATCCACCAGCGTGATCTTCCGGTGAGGATAGGGGAAGATATTCTCCGCGAAGAAATTCAACGTATAAATAAGCGACTTCAGATATCGCTCCTTGACCGCAGCATGCTGCCGGCAGAGGAGGAGCTCGATTATCGTATCCCGCTCATTCCCCGGGAGACGGACCGTTTCGGTGATTCGGACAAAGTCCGGGTAAGCAGTCCACGCAAAATCGTGAATGTCCCTTTCATGGAAGGCATACGTTACGGTGCCATCATCGTTCGACCTGCTGTTTATCATATTGCCGGTTGCGCCGACGACGAAATGCTTCGGCACGGTTATTCCGACCCGGTACTCCCCAAAATCCGAGAAGAACTCAGTGCTTCGATGAAACTGATGGCAGTGCCACTGTCCGTTCCGTTCGAGAACACCTATCTTGGGAAACCACTGTCCCATGAAAACATAATCACCCGCCTGTCCGGTGCGACTGAATATCTCACAGGTATTGAGAATAAAATCAATCTGCAATCGTATCGACTGATTCGGGGAAACAGGTCTGTTTAACCGCACCTCCATAACGGTTCTATCATGCTCATTGCCGTCATCAGGCGCGATAAATCTGATGCGGTCGGTGAGCCGCTCCCCACCGATAATACCTATTTCCGTGACACGGATCTCACCAAATCGGTACTCTTCGAGCTCGGCAGCCGACTTGCGGTAGAACCCTGTCTCCTGCAGAAAGGTGGAATGTTCATTTCTGAAAGCATTGTAGTAGAGGTGAAAGCGAAGGGTACGCACCGGTTTTGTCGATCGGTTGGTCCAGGTAAGCTGTTCGGAGCCCACCAGTTTTTGCTCATCAGGAAAGAATCGTACATCGATGTTGTAGCTCACTACCGGCGTGATGCTCAATGCTGACGAACTGAGCAGTGGAATGAAGCAGACAACGGGGAGTATCAGAAGCAAAAATATCCGTTTCACAGAATGTACCTCCTCACAATTTCAGGGGACTTCTAAAAATTCTTAACCGGTATTTATAATTTACGGAATATTGCATATACCGGTTTTTTGAGGTGCCCATATGGACACTTCCAAAAACTTCGTTTTTGTCGTGCTCCAGGTGAGCAGTAAATAAAGTTAAAACACTTTTCATTTCATCAGTTCTACAAGTTGAAAAGCGTTTGAGAGGTGCCCATAAGCAACAATTTGCACGGTGATGAGAATTGAGAATACGCTCATCAACCGAGTGCATCGGCTAACACCTGTTTGAACTTCTCGATATCAATTGCCGCGATACACATGCGCTTCACCGCCATCAGCGTCTCCAGCTTCGATTCGGCTATCTGAGCTGCATAATTCACGGCCTCATCAAGTACCGTGTCCACCGGTACCACCCGGTTAAACAGCCCGATGCGCAGGGCTTCCGATGTATCAACCCGCCTCCCGGTAAAGGAGATATCCCGGGCGAGTCCATCTCCCACCACCGGCTTCAACAGAATAGAGAGCGGCGTGGCGCCAAAGCGTATCTCCGGGTGCTGGACAAAAGCGGTATCGGACGCAATCCTGAAATCGCACATTAAGGCGAGATCCAGCCCCCCGGCAATTGCCGGTCCATTCAGCGCTGCTATTATCGGCTTCGGGAAAGTAATAACATCGAGATGATACTGCAGCGATTCCTCAAAGAAACACTTTGCCTTTTCAGTGTCGAGGTTCATGAACTCGGAGGTGTCAAAACCGGCTGAAAATACTGATCCCTTTCCGGTAAGTATAACCACCTTCACCGATTCCTGCTGCGCACACCGGGAGAGCTCATCGGTGAGCTGTTTTCTCAGCTCGACCGAGAGGGCATTCCGCTTCTCTTCGCGATTCAGGGTAAGCACAGCAGTATGCATCTCATGGTCCACTCTTATAAGCTTTTCATCCATGTCGCATCCACCTGTTCGTTATATCACTGCTGAACTTCCCCGACCCCAACAAAGATAATCCCCTGCACCGCTCCTCAATTCATTACGCGCATGATGACATCTTCCCTCTCGCCATCCCGATTAAAGGGTGCGTGGTCCGCGCGAGCGCTCACTCCTGAAAGCACCTCAGCTTCGACCAGGCGGTGGGTACCGTCAATCAATCGCCTGCATCTCCCGCGACATCACCCCTACTCTTCAGTTTGAAGGATCTCCTGCAGGCCGTCAATCTGTCCGGATAGATTGGCAGAGATGCTCATGAGATTATCCGACATATCAGTTAACTCCGAATAGAATATCTCAATCTTTTCAATCATATCATGAGACTGAGTAATCTCACGAGTGCTCTCTTCCGTCATCACATCAATTGACTGCATGAACTCCAGCGAGCCCTCAAAATGCTCAATGAGCATCTGAACCTCCTGTTCCTGCACCTTTACCAGTTGCTCAAATTCCTCGAGAAATCTCCTGTTGCTCTCGAGAAATTCGATAATCTCTCTGAGGGCTCGCGAGGTCTCCTGCATCTGATGAGAGGCCTCGCTTATTCTGCTCACCGACATCCTGATAATTTCGCCGATCTCCCGTGCTGATGAAATGCTCTTATCGGCGAGCTTCGATATCTCATCAGCCACCACTGCAAACCCGCGACCCTGCTCACCCGCCCGCGCTGATTCAATTGACGCATTCAGAGAGAGGAGATTGGTCCGATCTGCTATCTCATTTATGGTCTGCGATATCTCCTCAATTGCTGTTGATTCCTCCTTCAGCTTCTCTATAACGCTCCGCGCGTTCTGAAGCTTATCATCGCAATCATCGGAGAGAGATTTTATTTTCTTTGCGTCATCAATTGCAAGAATCCCCGATTGGGCAGTCTTATTCAGATCATCCCGCAGGCGGCTCGTCAAATCCCTGCCCCGATTGTTTATCTCGAGCTGATGGGATGTCTCGGTCTTCACGCGCCGAAAAGATTGATCCATCCGCTCCCTCATCTCGCGGGATTCCGAAAAGAGCCCGGACTGCACATCGATGGTGCTCTTCACATCCTTGGAAAAATTGCTCAGGACTTTAGCCACATTAAGAACATGGGTAACAACATTCTTGGCCTCCGAAACAATACTGTCGATTCGCTCCTTATCGTCCTGCAATCTGAGCCGGTGCTCTTCGAGCTGACGCGATTTGTCCCAATTCCGGTATCGAACCCTATCGAGAACGTAAATGAAAACAAAGGAAAAAAGGGTTACCGCCATCAGATCGTTCAGTTTATATCTATCACGAACCGTCGTGAACTCCATCCCCTTCGCCAGACCGATTGCGAAGAAGGAGATGAGCGAGACCGTGATGAGAAACCAGAGATAATACCGTTTTATCGGAGCGATGACGGGCACCACCAGGATAAAGAGATAACCGCCAAGATAGACCGGATCAGCTTGTGAGAGACCGGTGATGACTCCCGTTGCCACTTCCAGATACAATCCCAGCGTGAAGAGAAGGTACATGCTCTTCCTTTTGAGTTGCGGAATAAACTGGAGGAGGAATATCAGGAGCGCTATTATCGAGAGGCCATATCGCAGATATGCCATGATCGGTTCGTCGGGATGGAGCTGACTGTCAACGCCGATATACCCGAGCCATGCGAAGATGCAGATCAGAGATGCGGGAAGGATAATCCTGCTGCTCTGATAATTCAACTCCTCATCGAATGTTTGCGGATGTTCTTCCCTCTCCAGAAAAAGCAAACTTTTCAACCGCTTTACCATAGCATCACTCCAGGTGAAGGTGAGAGCCATACGGCCTGTTTCCGATGCAGCATCTGGCAATCAACTTCAGTCCAATAACTTCAATATGTTCTTTCGCATTGACAGGAAGTGCTTCAACCTCGGGAATAATGATCGCATATCAGATGCATAAATCAAGAGAATTTTAAAATCCCGTATGAACTTTCTCGGGAAAAGCCTACTATGATACAGGGAAGTAGTATCACCTTCGAATATTTCCTTGCAAAAAGAACCGCGATCGGGTATGATATAATTCGCTGTGAGAACAGTATCATAACTGTGGAGGAAAAGCAATGACAGGATATGGCATAATTATCGCACTGCTGTGCGTCACCGTTTTCCTGCTTATACGCGCGGAATTCGCTGATAAGAGAAAGCAGATTTACCTCTTCAAGCCGATCTCGACAACCCTGCTTCTCCTGGTGGCAGTCCTTTCATTTGTAATCCCCAGTGTGTATAATGAGAAGTACACCCTGGCGATACTGATCGCGCTGGTCCTCTCCTTTGGCGGTGATATCGCTCTCATGTTCAAATCACGGGAAGCCTTTATGACAGGACTGGGTCTCTTTCTTCTCGCCCATATCGCCTATGCGATTATATTCACCGTCTATAACGGCTTCTGGTCGGGCGACCTCGTCAGCGGCTTAATTATTCTCGCGATCTCAGGAGCGCTATTTGCCTTTCTCTATTCCGGACTCGACTCGATGAAGATCCCGGTTCTCCTGTACATTATAATCATCGGCTTCATGCTCAACCGCGCAGTTTCCACCCTCTTCGGTGATTTCTTCACCAGCACACAGGCGGTGCTCATCACCACGGGAGCCGGGCTCTTCTATATCTCGGATATCATACTCGCCGTAAACCGCTTTAAAAAGCCCTTCAGATATAACAGGATAAGCCTCGCCTTTTACTATTCCGGTCAGCTCTGCATCGCTCTGAGCACCGGGCTCTTTGCACAGCTCACCTGTTAGCCGGCCGTGTCATGAGCTCGCATCATAGGTACCTGGCGTCACGCCGATGCTCTTGAGCTCATTTTTCTTGATGCGAAAGGTTTCCGTTCGTGGAAAGTCCTCGACGATTCGAATATACCGGGGTATGGCGAACTTCGCCAGCTTGTCCTGCAAAAATGCAAGAAGCTCTTCCGGCTGCAGGCTTTTCCCCTCGACCATGCTTATCGAAGCCATGATCTCATCCTCGGCAAGCTCCGAGGGAACCGCATAAACGGCGCATTCGAGCACAGCCGGATGCTTGAGAATCTCCTTCTCAACGTCGAAGGCGGATACGTTCTCGCCCCGCCGCCGCATCGAGTCGGTGCTCCTGCCGACAAAATAGAGAAAACCCGCCTCATCCTGATACATCAGATCACCAGTATACTCCCAGCCACCCCTCGTCTTCTCACCGGTGGCATCGGGATTCTTGTAGTACTCCACCCTGCTCTCCTTATCCTGAGGGACCTGAAAGAGGAGCTCACCGATCTCGCCGCCGGGCACCTCGCTTCCCTGCTCGTCAACGATCTTGATGACCGAAGCCACCGGCTTCCCCAGAGAGCCCTTCGGGCCATCACCGAGATTCAGGATGAGCCCAGAGCCATCAATGGCGGCATACCCCTCCCAGAGACTTACGTTAAATCGCTTCTCGAAGGGTTCCCACATATCAGTCGGACAACCCGCCGACATGACATGCTCCACCTTGTGATCCCTCTCATGAGGATGCTCAGGCTGCTTCATCAGGATGGGGATGATCGCCCCGATGGTGTTGAAGAGGGTGGCCTTTGATGAATATATCTCATCCCAGAACCTGCTGGCACTGAACCGCTTGCTCAGTGCCATCGTCCCCCCGACAATGAGCGTTTCGGTGGTGGTAATGAAGAGCGCGTTCCCATGAAAGAGGGGGAGCGCTGTATAGTAGACCGTATCGGATGATAGCAGAAGCTCGGCGAGCGGCTTAATCCGCTCCACCACATTCTTGTTATAGCGGGAAACCACCCCCTTCGGCAATCCGGTCGTTCCCGAGGTATACATGATAATCAGGATCGAATCCTCGGGGAAATCAACTGACGGTTTGGTTGCCGGCATCCCTTCAGAATAGCAGCCGCGAAGATCTATCATACCCTCCGGGAGTTTATAATCTTTAGGAGCTTCCACCGGATTGACGATGACCTCTTTCACCTGAGGGATTTTATCCCTGATTGCCTGATAGAGATCAACGAGATCGTAATCAACAACCAGATACTTCGTATCGCTGTTATCAATGATATAGGCGAGACCATCACCGCGAAGGGCGGTGTTGACCGTATTGACATACATTCCGACTTTCTGCATCCCAAAGAAAACATCCAGGAACTGCTGCGAATTGTTCATCAGCATGGCAATTCCCTCGCCGGGCTGTGCTCCGATCTGCCGAATAAAATTGGCAAAGCGGTTCGCATTTTCATTCATCTCCCGGTAGCTAACATATCTGTCGTTATAAACCTCATATAGAAAGGGCTTCTCTCCCAGTTCAGCTGCCTGCTTCTCTAGGAGCACGGCCCAGTTTGAATAGTCCGATGCCATAGTTACCTCCTCACCGAGAATACTGGCAATACGGTTGTATTCATCTCTGTATTAATCTCCCCATGCCATCATCGAACCGATGACAGAAAATCACGAAAGGCCTCTTCGGTACTGTACCGCGGCTGCCATCCCGTAGCCTGCTTGAACTTCCTGTTGCTCACGATTACCGGATATTCCCCGAGGCTTATCCATCCCTGGGACATCTTCGCAATTCTAAGAGCGAAGAGCACATTCACCAGATTCTTCAAAAATCCAACCGGAAGCTCTATCACCTCAATGCCCGCTATTTTGTACATCTTTTTCGTCGAACAGGAGTCATCGGGAGCGATGTTAAAGACGCCGGGAATGTCCCGCTTCACCGCAAGGTAGAGCGCCTCGCCGAGATCGCTCTCGTGTAGAAACTGAACAGGAACATCGCTTCCCTTGATGGCAAGGGTGCTGTTCCGTTCCCAGGCAGCGGAAAGCATCTTGCCGAATTTGGAAGATGGACCGACGATGATCGGCGGTCGGAATATGGTTACCGATATCTCTGGATGTTCCTGAACGAATGCAGCGAGAAACCGCTCAACGGCAACCTTGTCGGAGGAGTAGTAGCTGTCCTCGTTCGCTCTCAGCGGAAAATCTTCGGATATGCCAATGGGATTGTCAGGATGCGATCCATAGGAAGCGATGCTGCTGGTATAGATTATCTTTTTAACCTCATTCAGGGCGCATGCGCTGAAGACGTTCTTCGAGCCTTCGATGTTTATCGAATGAGTCTTCTTCTTGTTGTGAATCTCATCCACAATGAAGGCAAAGTGCATCACGATATCAACCCCTTTGAGTATATCCCGAATCCTATCACTCCCGACATCCGCCTGAAAAAAATCTACTTTCGATGACGAAATCTCAATGGGAACAATATCGATTCCGATGATCTTCGTGATTTCGGGATCAGCCTCGAGCTTCGGCAGCACCGTCGATGCAAAATAGCTGTTTATACCGGTAATGGCAACGGTTGTCATCGGGCAACTCCTCCACTTTTTTTATACACTCTCTGGAATCAAAAAGAACGGTTGAGAAATGAATACGTTCCTCTCCCGGGACAGCAGCGAACAGCTGGATATATCCACCGCCGATCCTCCTTATCGCATGAGAGGATCGAACACCGTTCACCTGCTAGCCGGGACCCGTGAGCCCGTTATCGGGAAGCTTTCCGCTCCTGGCCTTCTCCACCGTTTCCTGGAACTTATCCCCGAGATCAACACCGAGATCTCCGAGCCGTTTTTGTGCCCAGAGACCGATATTCCGGTCATCCTTGTAGAAGCTCTCTCTGCGAGGCTTACGGGTATCGAACTCATCAAGTCGCTGCTTCTCTGTCTTGTGCACTGCGAAACGAGAGAAAATCCTGACGAGTTTTCTCTCCGCGCACCGGTCGCACTGCAGAGAAGCCTCGTCCTCTTTCTTCCGGATCAGAGCGCTCATAATTTGACCGCATGATTTACATCGGTACTCGTAGATGGGCATAGTACCTCCTCGCATCATGATCGTGAAAGCATTTATAATGATAATAATACAGCACTGCTCTTCTCACTCCTCAATTACCGGTCCCTTTTCACCTTCCCGAAACCAGGTAATGGGCCTGAATTCGCGGGGTACAATTTTTTGCTGCTTGAATCTCGGATACCCCAGCACGCAGGCGGTGTGTATCTTCCAGGGATCCCTGAGCCCGAGCTTCTCCTTGAGATGCGGAACCATCTCGATAACCTTGCTGAAACCGATCCAGCAGAATCCCAGACCCAGTGAAAGCGCTGCGAGATTCATGTTCTGCCCGCAGATGCCCGCATTCAATTCCGGCCCGCCGATAGCTCGATCGTCACAAGCGATAATGATCACGACCGGTGCTTCGAGAAAGACAGGCGCATTCTTCCTGGTGATGCTTCCTATGCCGCCCTCAATAAGACGCGGATCGTACAAGCCCGGGTCTGGATCCTGTGCGTAGACCTGCACCAGCGCCTTTACCATCGCATCATTGTGATAGGCGCTGTGCAACGAGGCAAGAATATTGTACATCCCCTCGTTCAGCTCATTGATCAGCTTCTGGTCAGTAATGACAATGAATTTCCAGGGCTGGCAGTTTCCCGCACTGGGCGCAAATCGGCCGGCCTCGAGAACCCGACGAATCAGCGGTTCGGGAACCGGATCCTTCTTCAAGTTGCGGACGCTCCGACGCTCGTATATCAGCTGCTCTATAGCGGTCCAGTTGTCCCCCTTTCCCTTGGCATCCTTCGGCTCAGAGGGCATCCGGGCAGGAAGCGGTTTCGGATCGGTTTTAAAAAAACCATCATCAACATGATAGGGATCGACAATGGAGATGGCGTCTTCGGGACAGGCGGCCAGACAGTTATAACAGGAGAAGCACTCGTACACCTCTTTCATGCGGGGATATCCCTTCTCATCTTTCTCCCAGGCGCGGAAGGGACAGTTCTCCATGCACAGATAGCACTGCGTGCACTTATCCGGTTCAACCTTCATCATACCCATGTGAACATTCGTCGGCCGAAACATCGGTTCCAGTTCCTCCCAGGCTGGCCCCTCTCCCGCGGCGACGGCTGCAGTGGCTGCCTGCGTTCCCTCCCGCACGACCCAGGTTGTCCGGCCCTCAGCAAGCCGTCGGGCACCCTCAATGGCCAGTGCCTCATTGACGCCATCTTCGATCTTGGCTGTCCGTGCGTCACGGAATATCTTTTCGACGACATAGTCCTTGGTGATACCGTATCCGCCGAAGATCTGAATCGCCTCGCTGGCCACTCGTGTGGCAGTTTCTGTCGACAAAATCTTCGCCGCAATGGCATACTGAAGCGCAAGGGGCTGCATATTCCGGTAAAGATCGGTATTGTAGACTGCAACTCGACGTGCCAGGGATCGCGCTGCCTCCACTGAGACGAACATGTCGAATATCTTCAGCTTGATATTCTGATGCTCGTAGATAACCTTCCCCCCCTGAACGCGGGTCTGTGCATACGCAATCGCCTCCTCCAGTGCGGCAAGAGCGCAGCCCGCAAAGCAGAGTCCCATTCCTCCGTTCGCAATGCTGAGCTGCCCGGTGAAGAACATATTATAGGTCACCGGGTCCTCGGCAATCATCATATAGCGGGGAATGCGAACGTTATCGAAGAAGATCTCACCCTGATTGAGCGCCCGCTGGCCGAACTTGTTAATCGGTTTTCCCCTGGACACGCCCGGTAGATCGAGGGGGATAACGGCTATTCCACATGAGTGCATGCCCTGTGAAGGATCAAGCCCGAGCCAGAGAGCAGCATACTTGGCAAAGCTCCCGTTGCTGACCCAGGCAGATTTCTGGCCATTTATCACGTACTCGTCTCCGTCCAGAACAGCCCTTACCTGAGGTGCACATTCCGGTTTCTTTCCTTCCCTATCAATGTTCAGCCCCCAGTCCGAACCGTGATCCGGTTCGGTAATAGCCCAGCAACCGGTCATCTCGGCCTCGCGGTCCTCCATGAACCGTTTCGTGAGATCCTGCATCTCAGCCGCCGGCGACATCATAGACCATAAAAAGGGTATTGCACAGACACCAAAGCTCACTGCCAGGTCGGGAGCAGCCCACCCCATGAGCTCAGAGAGCAGGGCTCCGCTCAGCGCATCCGCATCCTGACCGCCCATCTCCTTGGGAAAGGAGAGAGTGTGATATCCCAGCTCATAGGTCTTGCGGAGAACCTTCCAGAGAACCGATCCCTCGGCAATGACATCGACGGGATCCGCCAGTCTATCCAGCTCAATCGCTGCGGGACGCCACACATCATTCATAAATTTCTTTGTTGTCTCCCAGAGAAGAACGTGATCTTTATTGAGATCAATATTCAGCTCACGCAACCCCATAAAGGACCTCCTATTTTTTTAAAGTGATGAAACTTCTCATCGTTTTTCAAAGCCTCAACCATGAACGCATTGAGTCGATCCTGATAACACCACTGTTACAAATCACAGTCTGCTGCTATTGCAAAAGCGCTATCGCCCTATCTCATCTCCTCGTCAAAAGAGAATGCCGCCTTCACCACTGATAGAAATATCGAGCTCGAAGTAAGGCATGGCCTCTCTCCTATTCGCATTGTAGGGTTGTGATACGCTTCATAAAATATATCTGTAGTGTATATCGCAATGAAACTGATCTTGAAAAATCACACCTTCTCCAGGATATGTATAGCCATCGCCGCCTCTCCCACGCCGAGGAACCCCCCGCCATTCTCGGCAAGTGCAACGCGCGGATTCTCAACCTGCCGCTCTCCTGCCTCGCCGCGGAGCTGAAGCATCAGCTCGTGTATCTGGGCAAGACCCGATGCCCCGATGGGGTGTCCACGCGATATGAGACCACCGCTGGTGTTAACCGGTATCTTTCCGTTTATCTGTGTCGCCCCACTCTCTGCGAAGGGGCCCCCCTCGCCCTCGGGGCAGAATCCCATCTGCTCCACCTGGGCAAGCTCGCCGAAGGAAGTTGCATCGTGAACCTCTGCAACCTGAATATCTTCCGGCCCGAGACCTGCCATCTCGTAGGCAGCTCCTGAAGCGCGAGCGGCTATATCATTCTCGCCTGCACGGACACCAGAACGGAGCACCGATGCACGAATGAGAACCGCCCGCCTGCTCGGATGCTTTTTCAAATATGCCTCCGAGCAGACAATGGCTGCAGCAGCGCCGTCTCCGATGGGTGCGCACATAGCTCGTGTCAGGGGATAGGCAACCTCCCGATCCTCCAGAACCTGCTCCACCGTCATCGGGAAGGTATACTGTGCGAGGGGGTTCATGGCAGAGTTATTGTGGGCCTTGGCGGCGATGACGGCGAGCTGCCGCTGCGTGGTGCCGTATTTCTGCATGTGCGCTCTGGCTCCGATTGCATAGAAATCCATGAAAGCTGAATGGCCATCCTTCTTCTCCTTCTGCACATCCTCACCTTTCTCCTTCGCTGCCTTCTCCTTTCGCTTCTTTTCGTCCTCTCTAAACTTCTCGATGAACCTGCTGGTTATCTCCACATCAGTTCCCGAGATGAAGCCCTTCATCACCATGGCGCGATCTTCGTGGTAGAGCTTCTCGGCGCCAATGGCCAATACGCAATCATAGAGTCCCGCCCTGATTGCTGTCCACGCCGCATGAAGGGCGGTGCTCCCTCCGGCACAGGCGTTCTCGACGTTGGTGATAGGAATTTTATCGAGCCCGTTTGCCGAGAGGGCCACCTGCCCGCGTATGGAGTGCTGAAAATCATGCATTCCCCAGCCGCTGTTGGAGAACCACGCCGCCTCGATATCGCCCAGGCCGAGACCGCAATCATCGAGAACGAGTTTCAATGCTTCACCGGTTAAATCCTTTATTCCCCGCTCAAGGTACTTTCCGAACTTGATCATGCTCGATCCGACGATATAAACTCTTTCGCTCACTGCGCTCTCCTCATATTATCTTGCCGAAACTATCCTTGCCATCTCACAGATCACCTTCACAATATGTTTCTCCCCTTTTCGGTAAGGAATCCCTTTGTTGCGAAGGTGGAAATATTTACAAGATATTCGATGGCTTCCTCACGGGTGTATTTCCGATCTACGAGATAGCTGTGTGCAACCTGCCAGGTCATGCCGACAGCCGCATGCCCCGCAACCAGCGGATTGAATCCCGCGGATATATCCCTCTCAATCCATTGCTGGAAGTCATCGGCGATATCCTCTGCAGCAATGCATATCTCCTCCCAGAACCCCGTATCCAGCTCCTCATCAACACCGAATCCGCCTCTCAGCATCATGAGCGTCTGTTCCGGATTTTCATCGACGAAATCGAAGAATGCGGTAAAGGTATCGCGAAACCGTTCAATTCGTTCACCTATGTTCTGGGGATTTGATATTTTTCGCATTTCCCTGAGCTTTAGTCCGAGATTAATAAAATTTTCCCTGCTGATCTGTAAAAAGAGCTCACGCTTGTCCTTGAAGTAATTGTAAAAGGTGCCGGCGGACATCCCCAGCTCATTGACGATGTCCATTACCTGCGTGTTATGATATCCTCTCCTGCTGAACAGCTCCCTGGCTGTATTGATGATACGCTCTCTTGTCTCCCTGCGCCTCTTCTCTGCCAATTTTATAACACCGCTCAACATACATCCCCATAACTAATAGTAATGAAATTTCATTACTATTAGTTATGAAAAAAGTAAAGTAAAATTTCTCTTCTCCCGCAAAAAGTTCCTTATACACCCCTTCTCCCTCTAGGAGTGCCCTAAAGGCAGGCTTCGCGCAGAGAACGGGGGTGAGGTCATCCCTCTCCCCGAATCAGATGTCCCGCATCCACGAGCGCAGTACGGGCCGCTTCGAGATCACCCCCCGGCAGGAGCAGATAGTCGGTATCGTAAGTCGAGATGGCGAAGATACTGATGCCGGCCCGGGCAAGCGGTGATGCCAGCGATTCGAGAATGCCGGTCTCATCGAAATCGAGGGTACCGAGGGCGCGGAGTCACCGGAAGCCGGGCCGGGCGGGCTTTCACACTTGCGGGAGGAGAAGCCTCCGCGCAAACAACCGATAGCTCAACTTCCTTTTCCCATCTCAAGGTCCCTGAGCTCTCTCCTGAGAATCTTGCCCACTGCCGACTTTGGCAGGCTCTCTGCGAACTCGTAAACTCTCGGAATCTTGTAGGCGGCAAGCCGCTCCCTGCAGTGAGTATCGAGCTCCTCCTCGGTAAGCTTCTCCCCCGGTTTCGGTACAATAAATGCCTTCACCTTTTCTCCTCTGTATTCATCAGGTACCCCTACCGCACAGGCTTCGAGTACCTTCGGATGCTCGAAGAGCACTTCGTCTATTTCCCGGGGGTATATATTATAGCCGCCGGAGAGAATCATATCCTTTTTGCGGTCAACGATATAAAGATAGCCTTCCTCATCCATCTTGCCGATATCTCCGGAGTAGAGCCACCCCTTCCTGATGATCTTCTCTGTTTCATCCGGCCTGTTGTAGTATCCGGAGCACATCTGCGGCCCCTGGAATGTAATCTCGCCCTCCTCCCCCGGAGGGAGCTCCTTTTCACCGGTCTCCAGATCAACTATTCGAACAATGGTGTTCGGCAGGGGAACCCCACAGCTCCCGAATTTAAGAACACCCCGGTACGGCGTTATGGTGGCTATGGCGAACTCGGTCATCCCATAGGCCTCCACGAGCGTCGCGCCGGTGGCTTCCTCCAGCGATCGGATGGTCTCCTGCGGCAGTGGAGCGGCTCCCGAAAAGAAGGCCTTGACAAATGAGAGATCCTTCTTCCTGAATTCGGGCAGGCTCAGCATTCCCACATATATCGTCGGCACCGCCGGCACAACAGTCGGCTTGAATTTGAGCATCGCATCGAGCACCGCTTTCGGATCCGGCCGGGGCACCAGGATATCAACCCAGCCGTTCAGTATGCTCAAGTTCATCACCGCCGTGAATCCTGCCAGGTGAAAAAAGGGATACACAGCAAGGTTCCGTTCCACCTCATCCTCCACCAGATCGAATAGCCACGCATCGAGAATCTGCGTCATCGAGGAGATGCTGGCGTGGGGGAGAATAACCCCCTTTGATATTCCGGTGGTTCCGCCCGTATAAAAGATGCACCCTGTGTCTTCCCATGAGGGGGGCTCGCCGGTGAAACCCGGAGACGCTTCGCGGATGAGATCGAGAAATTGGTGATAGCCGGGAGCCTTCCTATATTTCACATACATCTCTTTTTTGGCCAGAGGGAATATCTGCTTTATCGGAAAGGGAAGATAGTCATTGATATGCGCGGTGATGATATGGTTCAAGGCCGTCTTCGGTTTCAGCGCCAGCATCCTGGGTGAAAAAACATCCATTGTTATCAGAACCGTTGCGCCCGAATCGTTGAGCTGGTATTCAAGCTCCCGGTTGGTATAAAGGGGATTATTGGGCACCGCTACGGCACCCAATCGCCATAGTGCATAATAGGCGATAACTATCTGTGGTATATTGGGCATCAACAGCGCGACCCGGTCCCCCTTCTTCACCCCCAATCCCTTCAGAGCGTTCGCAAATCTATTCACGGCGTCGTCCAGATCTTTATACGATATCTCCTTTCCCATAAAGACAACCGCGGTCCTCCGTGGATATTTCTCTGCCGTCATGGTGAGAAACTCCGGCATGGTATATTTCTCAAAATCCACCGCCCTGGGCACTTCCGGAACATACGCTGCATGCCACTTGTATTCTTTCATATAATGTCCTCCATCTGTACATTATCACGTCATATTTTATTTATTCTCAATTTCGCCACTTTTCTTCACGGTGAGCTCCTGCATAAATTTATCAGCCACTCCCCGCGCTTCGACCGCTTTTCTTGTCCATTCGATTATATTGACCGGCACGTCCGGCTCCGGAACTCTCTTCCCGAGCGCTATGGCCCCCTCAGGGCAGGACGATACGCAAAGACCGCACCCAATGCATTTCCCCTCGTCTGCCCATGCGATATCTCCGTTTTCCCCCTCAACAATGGACAACGCCTTCATGGGACAGCGCTCCATGCAGGCGCCACAAGCTATACACGAATCATCCACATAGGCAACATATGCTCCTACGGGACGAAGGTCGTACCTCCCGTGCCTGGTGGCGACGCCGAGCTGAGCACAGCAACAGGGACAGCAGTGGCAGATCAGGCTTATCTTCTCCCTGACATTCGACGTAATGGATGCCAGGCCTGCATCATGCGCCATCCTGACAATTGCCTTGGCCTCATCCCTGTCAATCATACGAGCCATTCCCCTTCCGATGAGAAACTCGGCCTCATGGCCGAGCGCCATGCAGACTTCGGTCGGCGAGTTGCATGCCCGCATTGTATTCTTGCAGGAGCACTGTCCGACACTGATGCACGTGGCCTCATCAAGGTACTGATAAACGAGATCCTGCGGAAGTGCCTGTGATCGGTTCGGTATCTCCTCCTGAATCGGAAGGACCCTTCCCATGGGAACCTGCCTGCCTTCGGGCATCGCCTTCCCGTTGCCACCGATTCCCTCCGCAAGATACTTATTCCACAGTAATCTCAGCCGATCGTAGTCCATGCCAGATATCTTTGTCATAAGGGGGAACTTGAAGAGCACCCATACCACGTCGAAGAGCATGAACATCTTCGTTCCTTTTTTCTCAAAGGCGTAGGCGATACCCTTATCCGCCATACTCGAAAGGAGCTTCTCAGCTTCTTCCAGCTCGAGCCCGGCAGATGAAGCTATCTCGTCCAGCGGCGCGGGCATGAAGGGGAGTAGCAGCGCCAGTCTGGCTTCATCCCGGGTAAAGAGTAGTGAAAGAATTTCAAGAAAATCATCCCCCTCCGGCACCCCTGTCGGGGTAGCCGACAGCTTCTCTCTCAGCTTTTCGTATATTTCCATTTCCACCTCCTCCTGTTTTTTTCCTCCGTCTTTTCGAATCGCTCCGTCTATAATCTTCCTGTGTGCCAACTTCCTTGAGCAAAGCAGGCGAACCGGGTCGATACAGTGCGCTAATCGCACACCTTACAGAATCCTCAAAAAATCTATATTCGTACGATGGCAGGGAGCACTAGACCAGGCTCTGGAAGGGGTGCACCCAGCAGGAAAATATATATAATATGGAAAGTGATGATGAATTTAAATCAAGCAAATTTTCCAAATCTTAATAATAAAATGCGCTCAGCCATGGACGGTTACGCATACGCAGAGATGCTCAGGGCACAGCCGAACATCTTTCACCAGAACAGACTGAATCACTCATTCACTCCCCCTTCCCCAACTTCCCCTTTATCTCCTCGAATCGCTCTTCGGTGAGCTCGTATTTCGAAAAGGGAATAAAGCTCAGGGCGATGGCAACTGCCGGGAAGAGGCAGAAAACGATGCGGACACCTGTTTCCACGCTTTCCGGCTGTACTCCCTCCCGCACGAATCCCGAAAGTGAGAGGGCAACGCCGACAATGGTTGGTCCCACCGAATAGGCAATCTTCTGACCCGACGACCACATGCCGCAGAAGACCCCCTCCCGCCGCATGCCGGACTGCATCTCATCGTACTCTATGGTATCGGGAAGCATGGAGAAGGGGAAGAGCTGAAAACTGGAAAATCCGATGCCGAGGACGAAAATCTGCGCATAGAAAAGGGCCATGTTAGAGCTCCCCGTGAAGAGAAGGGAGAGCTGCATCAGAGAAAAAATAACGAGGCCGATTCTGTAGGACTTGATCTTCCCCAGCCTGACACCGACTTTCAGCCACAGAGGAATAAAGACTATGGCGGTGACCAGAAAGAGGGGAAAGACAATCCCCATGGCGGTTTCGGACAGTCCCATGGCATGCTTCACATAGTATACAAATCCCGCCATCATCACCCCGATGGCGAGCGCCTGGCAGAAATAGCTCGTCATCAGCATGATAAAGGGGTAATTGCGAAAGGCAATTGTAATCTGATCTTTCAGGGACGGCACTCTCTCTTGAGCCGGTAACGCCGGTGCGCGGCGGGTTCCCCAGAAGCATACAAGACATGAGAGGATAATAATCATTCCGAAAACGATGCCCATGAATCGGAATCCCGGTTCGCCGTCACCCCCGAGCTTCACCATCGGCATTGCGAGTCCGCCGGCCAGGAGCGCGCCGACGGAAGCGGACATCATCCGAAAGGAGGTAATGGACATCCGCTCATTGTAGTCATCTGACATCTCCGCGACCATACTCGAGTAGGGCACATTGATGACCGTGAACGCGGTGCACCCCAGCGCGAAGAGGAGACTCACGTGAACCGCGTTGGCGAGCCCGGTGCTCCAGTGAGGAGCTATAAAGATAAGCGCGAAGGTCAGGCCGAAGGGTATCGAGCCGAAGAGAAGATAGGGACGTCGTCGACCCCAACGCGAGCGGGTCATATCCGAGATGGCGCCCATTATCGGATCGGAGATAACATCCCAGAGCTTGGGGAAAAAGAGCGCTATTCCCGCCAGCGCCGGCTCAACGCCGACAACATCGGTAAGGAAGTAGAGCAGAAACATGCCGGTGGTGACAATGAAGAAATTGCTCCCGATATCGCCGATGCCATAGCCCAGCTTGATACCGAAGGGCAGCCGTTTGGTCTTCCCTGCATCACTTTGAGCATTTTCGTGAGCCATGTCGCTCCTCCTTTTGGGCTGATTCTGTATTTTTAATAAATTTGTTAAAACACAGATTACACCGGTTTAAAGTGATAACACCGATTATTTTATTTGTAACGTGTAACATGTAACGGATAACAAGTGAAATGTTATTGGCAACAAGATTATTTATCACTAATCACTGATCACTCGTCACTGATCACTATCAACTATCTGTTCGGCGGTCGCATATCAAACCAGGGGTTTGCTTTTTCAAGCTGCGCGGCAAGCCGGAAGAGGGTCGCCTCATCGCCGAAGCGGCCGATGAAGTGAACCCCTGAGGGAAGCCCTTCAGCCGTCCAGTGAAGCGGCACCGACATCGCCGGCTGACCGGTAAAGTTGGCAAGCTGCGTAAAGGGAACTTTTTCTAAGCTCGATTCAGCAAGCTGCTCGACAATTCCCGATACCTTCAGGAGCTTTCCGAGCCCGAAGCGATTTACCACGCTCATGAGCGCCTTCTCGGCAGGCTTCGGATCCAGCTCCCCTATCCGTACCGGCGGATATGCCATGGTCGGAGTCATATACACATCGTACTTCTCATGGAAGACGCCCATTATCCGCGCTGCGCGGTGCCATTCATTAATCGCCTGTACGAAATCAGCAGCAGTGAAAACCCTTCCCAACAACCCGAGCGTCCAGGTTATCGGTTCCACATCGGTGCGCTTCGCTTTTCTCCCCAGTACAGTCTTTATTTTATCAATCTCAGTGGCCACTTCCCCGAAGTACATCATCATATAGCTCATGGCGAGCTTCCAGCCGTCAATCTCAGGTTCTGCCTCTTCGACAATATGACCCATCTCCTCGAGAAGACGTGCAGCATCCTCAACCGCCCTGACGCACTCCGGATGCACATCAGTACCGATAGGCGAACGGGTGTTAAAAGCAATTTTCAGCTTTCCAGGCTTCTGCTTGAGCTCCTGCATATATGACCGTTCAGGGGGTGGTATGATATAAGGCGCGCCGACATCAGGCCCCTGTGTCGCATCGAGCATGGCAGCGCTATCCCGCACGGAACGGGTCAGCACGTGCTCGACAACAGCACCCTGCCATATCTCCCCGTACTCCGGACCCATCGGATTGCGGCCGCGGCTCGGCTTGAGCCCGAAGAGCCCGCAGCAGGATGACGGTATTCTTATTGAGCCGCCTCCATCACCGCCGGAAGCGAAGGGGACCATACCGGAGGCAATGGCCGCTGCGGAGCCGCCGCTCGATCCCCCGGGGGTGTGATCGGTATTCCACGGATTGCGGGTCGGTCCGAAGAGCTTCGGCTCGGTAACGGCAAGGAGACCGAATTCCGGGGTGTTTGTCTTCCCCATGATAACCGCACCCGTGTGCTTGAACCGGCGAACGAGCTCGCTGTCCTGCTCGGGAACGAAATTCCGGTATGCTTTGCATCCGCTCGCCATGGGAACGCCGGCATAGACGGCAAGGAGATCCTTCAGCATGAGGGGAACACCGTGAAAGGGACCCTTCGGCAGTCCCTCCTTCACTGCACGACGGGCGTGATCGTACATCGGCGTGATGACGGCATTGAGGGTTGGATTGAGGCGCTCAACCCTTCGTATCGCCTCTTCGAGAAGCTCGAGAGGTTTAATCTTCTTTTTGCGTACCAGCTCGGCAAGTCCCAGCGCATCGTATTGATCGTATTCCTTGAAAGGCATGGCAACCTCCATATTATTCAATGATACATTATATCTTTTCTCGCCAAGGAAATTGAGCGTTTCTTCCACTCCGGGAGGGGATCACGGGAGCGTGATAAATACTGAAAGCTATCGGAAGAGAAAAGTCAAGGAAAAAGCGAATCGCAGAAGTGACTGGAAACAGAGACTCATATCATATCATCGAAGCTGCTACGCCTCTTTTCGGCTCTCGATCTCCTCGATTATTCTCTTATGCATCGCGGCATCAAGGGGATAGCTGAACCGCTTGCTCTTTTTTATTCGATATGAGCACGAAGAGGGTAATTGAATCTGCTGCCGAAACGAAGAGCGCAGGAAAAGCCATCGGAATGATCTGCTCCGCTTTGAGATTATACTTGAAAAAGCAGCTCGCCACCACAGCCATGATGTTCATGCCTGTTATGAACAGGAGAACGCCAGGAGTAACTATCAAAAAAGACCCCCTTATATTGAAAATTTACCCGTTGAGCTATACCT
>CAZZCF010000055.1:9740-25494 GCA_964652955.1 uncultured Leptospirales bacterium | reverse complement strand
AAAGCTTACCACAAGGCAGAATGAGATAAATCTCGAGCTGGAGGAACTCAAGGCGTATCTGAACATGCTTGAGCAGAAGGGAAAGGTCTGCGCCGAGAAGTCGATCTTCCCCGGTGTTGATATCTATATCAAGGATAAGAAATTTACGGTGAAAGATCCTTATACCTATGTTAAGTTCGCACTTGAGGGTGGTGAGATTCGACTTTCCGAATATGAACAGACCGAAGGGGTTGTGGCCAAACATATGATAATTCGAAGGCGTTCTCTGTAGGGATGGTGTTTGATGCCTATCAAGCCAATAGATCTACAAACGAATATAGGTCAGATGCACGAGGTTGCCCGGGGAGAGCAGGCGCGAACTGAAAGTGTGGTGGAGCAGCAACATGTACTCGAAAAGGAGTCTGATGAGAAGTCACGTCTGGTACAATCGCGGCTCGAGCAGAACAAGAAGGCTGAACGAACGATAATCAAGCGGGAAGAGGGTGGGCAGGAGCGAAGACAGCGAGAACGGGGGCGTGAGCGCGAAAAGAAATCTGAGGAGGAGCGCGAGCCTGCCCAGAAGACTGTGCCGAAGACCCATCTTGGTACCATTATTGATGTGAAGAAGTAACCCCGGATGCCTCAGGGTTGATGAGGAACATGAGAGGCTGTCCGGCAGCACGGCATACGAAAATGCGAGCGAGGATATGGAATTAGCGCTGTTAATCATCTTTAATATATTTATGGGAGCGATCTTCTATCTCATTATAAGCCTGAAGCTTGAGCGATCTGCGAGTGAGTTTCGCGAGAAGAGGTTGCGGAAGGTTATGGATGATATCATCCAGGAATTCAATGCGACTGCAGAGAGGAACATCACGATTTTAGAAAACAAAATCACGGTTATGAAAAAGCTTCTGGAACAATCCGGGGATCTCTCTTCGGTTGATATTGAGCTCGGTGATGCAAACAGGTTCACTGAAGAGGATCAACAGGAGGCCGTCATTCAGTCCGATGATAGTACTCACCGTGAGATGAGAGAGGTTGAGATCATTGGTATTTCCCGCCCGACGGGTTCTGGCTTTCAAACGATTACCCGACTATTCAGCGGAGCCCGGGATTTCGCTGCAGAGATGATACAGCGTGGGTATCACGCTATTGCGAGCGCTCGGGAGAAGCGGAAAGAAAGCTTAATGGTGAGCAGTAATGATGAGCAATCGGTATTGGCATCCGAGATGGGTCCTATCGAAGAAAACGCTGATACTTATCAGAAAGCACCTGTTATCGAGAGGGATTATCACGAAATCGAGGAAAAGCTCACCGGCATTCAACAATTTCCTGAGCATGAGATGGATGAGCGGGAGTTATCAGATCTTTTTTCATCAGTTGATGATAGATACTCCCTCATATCCGATCTCTACGAGCAGGGATATACGGTTGATATAATTGCAAAATGTTCAGGCATTCCGATCGGGGAGATAAAGCTCGTGCTTAATCTCAGCAATCCCTGATCATGTTTTTTCCGAAATTCCTGTCGTGCCGTCGAGTAATTTCCACCTTTCATCGGAGCTTGAGTTCCGTTTCAGGGGGGGGAAGTGTCAGAGACGCTCCTTGTCAGCGTGGCGCGGTCGACAATTGCTTGTATAAGGGGACTTCTAAAAACCATTAATATGTTTGTCCCCGGAGCCGGCTTTTTTCACACATCATGTGTGCACGCCGGCATGCGCGGCATCGTGTCGTTGTGAGCAGTAAATAAAGTTAGAGCTCTTTTCATTTCATCAGTTCCACAGGTTGAAAAGAGTTTTCGCGGTGCTCATAAAAACTTTATTATTGATTGAAAAGAAATAGCTCAACTGGTGAAATGGCTGTTATGATGTCAGGAATGTATTCGCGGGAATGGCGTGTGAGAATGCGTATGCTTACAATGATGTATTCATCCAGGACGAGGTCGATCCGGTTTTAATAAAGAGTACCGATTTATGGTGGACTTCATCAATATTAAGCGGTTGAGTGAAGCGGAGTTCAGAAAGTTCGCGGATCTCATCTATCAGGAGAGTGGTATCTTTCTAAAGGAAGCAAAAATTACACTGCTCTCGAACAGACTCCGGAAAAGGCTGAAAGCGCTGAATCTCGATTCCTTTTCCGACTATTTTAATTATATTCATTCGCTCCGCGATCGATCGAAAGAGATTGAAGCGCTCCTTGATGTTGTATCGACGAATGAGACCTATTTTTTCAGAAATGAACGGCAGTTCGATGCGTTTTCGAAGCACTGTTTACCTGAGTTTGCTGAGAAGAAGAAAGATAAGCGATTGAGGATATGGAGCGCCGGATGTTCGACCGGTGAGGAGGCATATACCCTTGCAATATGTGTTCTTGAGAGGATACACGCTTTCCCTGAATGGCATATCGAGATCATCGCCACCGATATTGCGCCGTCCGTTCTCGCTTTTGCACAGGAGGGACATTATTCGGGGAGAAGGATTGAAAAAGTTCCTGAAGATCTGCTGAAGAAATACTTTACCCCCGATACGGAATGTCCGGAGGTCTATTGTATCAAGGATTCGGTGAAGAAGCTGGTGAGCTTTAAATATCTCAATCTCTTTAAGAATCCGTATCCGCAGAATCTCGATGTTATTTTCTGTCGGAATGTGATGATATATTTTGATAAAGAGCATCAGATGAAGCTGATTAAGAGCTTCCATGAGGTATTGCATCGAGATGGATATCTCTTCATCGGTCACTCGGAAACGCTCCATTCCATTTCGGATGATTTTGCATATGCGAAAATAGAGGAATCGCCCGTATATATCCCAAAAGAGCGGAAGAATGGAATTTAAACTCATCAGCGTCGGAATTGCCGACTACAGAATTGCAACAGCTCCTGATATCCTGCGGACAATCCTCGGTTCGTGTGTGGGTGTATGCTGTTATGATTCTGAAAGAAAAATAGCAGGACTCGCGCATATCATGCTTCCCGGCAAGAATACTCATGGCACCAATGAGAAGAAGTATGCTGATACCGCCATTCCACTCCTCCTTCGTGATATGGAGAGAGCCGGAGCGCGGAGAGACAGCATAACGGCGAAAATAATGGGTGGCGCCTCGATGTTCAAGTTGAATGGAGCCGGGTTGATGAGCGAGATAGGAATGAATAATGCGAACAAGGTAAGGGCGGTGCTCACTGATTTAAATATTGCAATTATCGCAGAGGATATCGGGGGAGACTATGGCAGGACAGTAGATTTCTATTCGGCTGATGGGATGGTCAAGATAAAATCGATCGGGAAAGAGGTGAAGATGCTGTAGGTGACAGCGGGACTGTTCCTGAAGAGTGAGGAAGCGATGATGGAAAGCATGACCAGTTATGCGTCAATTGAAAAGAGCACGGAGCAATTTTCCTATTCTGTTGAGGTGCGGTCGTTGAACTCGAAGTACCTCGAGGTCAATGTAAACCTGCCGAAGATTCTGCGCGGTGATGAGAATGACTATATACAGCTCATCAAGGAGCGGTTTACCCGTGGAAAGCTCGAATTGAACATTGATCTATTTGACTGGAACGAGAGCAGATCGGTAACCGTCAATACCGCATTGATGAGGAAATACTATGCCGAGCTTAATCAGGCGAAAAGGAAACTGGGAATCGAGAACCCACTTTCCTTTGATATCCTGGTGACGCTTGATGGCGTGTTGCAGAGGCAGAGGAGCCAGCTTTCTGAGAAATCGCAGCGTGATATTTTCAAAACGCTCGATATGGTGATTCGGAAGAACCTGGAGATGAGAAAGCGAGAGGGGAGATCGATTAAGAGTGATATTCAGAAATCCTTGAAAAGCATCTCGAGCTCTGTAGTCGATATACGGGCTCAATCCAAAAATACTGCCGAGGTGCTCTATGAGAAGTTGAAGGCGAATATACAAAAACTCACCGATGGGCCAGTAGATGATGTTCGCCTCTATACCGAGATTGCCATTCTCGCTGATAAACTTGATGTAAATGAAGAGCTCATTCGCCTTGATGATCATCTGAGCAAATTCAAGCAGACCATGAACGAGAAGGGGCAGATTGGCAAAAAGCTTGACTTTATCGCCCAGGAGATGTTCCGCGAGATCAACACCATTGCTTCAAAAGCGAATAATGCCCGAATTTCCCATCTCGTTGTTGAGGTTAAGAACAATATTGATAAGATCCGCGAACACTGTCGAAATATCGTATGAGAGGCTCTTAATTTCATTTCCAATACATGGAGAGAGGCCATGAAAACATCACTCATCAATATCGGATTTGGAAATGCTGTTGTTGCCGAGCGGGTCATTGCCGTGATTACGCCTCTCTCGGCATCGGGAAAGCGGATTAGAGAAGAGGCGAAGGAGAATAAGCTGCTGATTGACACAACTCACGGGAGGAAAACCAGGGCGATAATTATTATGGATAGCAATCACGTTATCCTTTCAGCAATGCAACCTGAAACTATTGCCAATAGATTGAATAATGCAGAATGATAACGATTTTTTCTCTGTTGTGGTTTCAGCGCCGTCCGGCACCGGAAAGACGACACTCATCAGGGAGTTATTATCGAGAGACGAAAACCTTGTTTTTGCCGTGTCGACGACAACCCGTTCGCAGCGGGACGGAGAACGGGAGGGGAGTAACTATTATTTCGTCACCGATAATGAATTTCAGAAGAAGATACAGGGTGAAGAGTTCCTGGAGTGGGCACTGGTTCATCAAAAGTATTATGGCACGACAAAAAAAGAGGTTGACAGGATTAAGCAATCGGGAAAAATCCCCATATTTGACGTCGATGTCCAGGGGGCGAAGCAGTTGAGGGAAAAGCTCAGGAATGCGGTGTATATTTTTATCATTCCCCCCTCAATTCGCGAGCTGAAACGGAGATTGTACGCGCGGCGCTCTGATTCTCAGGAACAGATTGCAATACGTATTGACAATGCTCTTGAGGAGTTGAAACAGTTCGCTATTTATGATTATCTTGTTATAAATGAAGACGTCGAAAAAGCGGTGAGCGATTGCGCGTCAATTATACGTGCTGAGCTCTGCAGGATGCCGCGAAATTCATCAAAGATGCGAGATATTCTGGAGGAGGACAATGATAATTCCCTTGAAGAAATTGATAGGCTTTGAGGGGAATAGGTATATATTCTCACGAGCGGCGATGAGAGTCATTGACAAGATCGCGAACATCGAGGAGTATCCGGAGAAGGATGAGAGCTGGAAAACCGTTCCCCATATTCTGAACATCATGCTGGGTGATAGCATCCAATACGATATAGATGAATCCAAGGAAGAAGAAAAATGATGCGGCACCGGCTTCATTCTTGATGTCAGGGTCTTTTCCTGAAATCATTTTTGAAATTTTTCAGGAGATTAAATAACAGAGGCAAAAAAAGCCTGTTTTTTTTCGATTTTAAGGTAAAATTTAGTTTTAGAGGTGTTCAGAAGAGCTGTTGTACTTGTAGGACCAACTGCTGTTGGAAAGACTGAGCTTTCCTTATGGATAGCGGAAGATAATTTTGAGATTATCTCTGCAGATTCTGTTCAGGTGTATAGATACCTGAATATCGGTAGCGGCAAGCCTGCTGGATTCCAGAGACAATTAATTACGCATCATCTTATCGATATTGTTGATCCCGATTACTGGTTCACCGCAGGCGACTTTTGCAGGCGGGCGATGATCGCCTGCGAAGAGATACAGTCCCGGGGAAAGGTGCCCCTCTTTGTTGGAGGAACAGGTCTCTATATCGATTCCTTCTTTAAGGGGCTTTCAGAGATACCGGAAGTAGATGGCGCCTATCGGGAGCGGTTGTATGCGGAGATGGAAGAGCGCGGTTTGGAAGCATTGTATGAAGAGCTTAAAAGAGTCGATCCGGAATTTGCAGAGCAGATTCACCCTCATGACAGGCAGCGAATCGTGCGGGGGCTTGAAATATATCGAGCATTCGGGAAGCCTTTGAGCGCATATCACAGGCATAAAGGAGCAGACGAATCTGAAAAGACACTCTTCCTCGGTCTTACTATGGAGCGGGACCTGTTGCGCAAGACGATCGATCGGCGTGTTGACACGATGATAGCGGATGGGTTTATCGAGGAGGTAATCGGGCTCCGGGGAATGGGTTACGGGCCCGAGTTGAACGCAATGAGATCCATCGGGTATTTGCAAATTAACGAATACCTTGACGGAAAGCTCCCTTTTGATGAAGCGGTTGAATCTATGAAGAGGGAGACCAAAAGGTATGCGAAAAGGCAAATGACGTGGTTCAGGAAAAATTCCATGCTCAGGTGGTTTCATCGGACTGAAGCGCTTAAGATAAAGGACTGTGTCCATCAGTGGTTAGGCGAGCGGTGTTCATGAATGCGGAAATGTGAAGCCCTGAGCGCTGAACGTATTTTCACATTTTTTAGTTTGATCGCTGGAAAAATAAAAAAAACAGGGTGACTGTCATGACAAAACAGGCTAAAAATTTACAGGATCAATACCTGAATATTGCTCGAAAGGAAAAGCTTGATATTACCATTTACCTGATGAATGGCGTTCCCATAAAGGGGAGAGTATTAAGCTTTGATAACTTCACCGTTCTCGTTGAAGTTGACAAGAAACAGAATCTCATTTACAAGCATGCTGTATCAACAATTGTTCCTTCGCGTCCGGTACAGTATCGAGAGGAAGAAGGATAGAAGAAAACCCGAACATCATGAAACGGCTGCGAAAGATACTTTTAATAATCATCCTGCTCGCTCTTGTCGGATATCTCTATGTAAACTGCTTCTTTATCATCGAAGAGGGTGTATTCGGTCTGGTCAGGAGTGAGCAGACCGGTGATATCATACGGGTGCTTGATTCGGGATATCACATTGTCCCGGAAGGAATAGTACCCGGGGAGATCTCTCTGATGACGTTTCAGAAAAGGGAGTCTCGCCTTTTCGATCTCAGTATTCCGATACCATCACTTGAAATGACCAGGAGTGACTTCTATGCTATCACCATACCGGTGAGCGTAGAGTATGCTATTGCTCCAGAGCGGATCGCTCTTGTGACAGAGGAGTGGGGCGATAACCGTCATTATATTCCTCAGCTGCTGAAGCGGTTCATGACAAGATATTTTGTTCGGGAGTTCACACCCTACTTCTCGCCTGTTTACCGACGGGTCGAGCTCGAACGGGATATGGAGAGGATAATCCAATTAGTTTCGGAAAGTCTTATAGAACAGGGGAGGGGAATCGGTATCGAGATTACTGCCTTCAGGTTGTCGGGTGTCGTTCGATTGCCCGATGCTGGAACCTTCTCTGACGGATTGCAGTATCTCAAAGATCTTATAGAGGTTGAAAAAAATAATAAAAAAGAATTGATTATACTGCGGAGTAAACTAGAAAGGGACGAAATTTATAATAAGCAGTTTTATAAGAAATTAGAGGAGATTTCAAATCTTATTAAGAAGAATCCCGATTTGCTCAAGTACATGTATATTGAGAAGATGGCGGACAAGGTCAAGGTCATCATAACTCCTGAGCAGTCGGGGATGCCCTTTGGGTTGGATTTCGGTCCGGTTGAGAAGGAGAAGAGAACAGGTGATATAAATAATCTCAGATAGGGGATTGAATATAATCGATACCTGTTTCGGAGAGAAGTGCGAAATTATATTTTACCTTGGTGATTATGAAGGAGTAGTTCATGCCCTGCGGCAAGAAGAAGAAAAAGAAGAAGATAGCGAATCACAAGAGAAAAAAGAGACGAAGACAAAACCGTCATAAGAAGAAGTAGTATGTGATCCGGTGAACCCCTCTGTGAATCGAACAGGATGGGACAAGCGCGTCAATGGAATGACCTCCTCCTTGTGAGGAGGTTTTAATCTTTTGTAAGGATAATCGCTTTCATCATGGGAAGATCGGGTGCGTATAGGGCACGGCTGAGACGGGATGATGCCCACCTTAACTGGAGAAGGAGACCTTCTGAAATCAGAGGGTATAACAGGGCTCTCTATGTCAATACCGAAGGCGGCGATTATATCCGTGTCGACTACAACCTCAAGGATAAGCGTGTCCGGTTATACATCGAGGATGTTGAGGAGGGGGGGAATCCCTACTATTCCGTGATCACTGATGGCACCGTCACCGCTGAACGGAATGTCACGACGGGGAGATCTTACAATCTTTCCGATAAATTCAGAAAGAGAGCTGCAATCTTTTCTCAGGTCCCGAACAACGAGGTTATCAAAATAATCAATAAGAATTACGGGATAGGAGAGAGAGGTACCGAGGAGCGTGAACGGCGGATTCAGAGGCAGCAGGAGCTCGAGGAAACACGCAGGAGGTATTTCCGTGAGAATCCGTATGTTGAGTTTAGCGATGGTATGCCGGAAGAGGAGATTGAAAAGCGGTTCAGGCTCATCGACCTCCTCGATGTGTCTTTTGGAATCGTCCTCTGTTTCGGCGCTTACTACTACTGGCATAGTTTTATTTCAGTGGGTATCGTCTCTGCCTTCTTCGGTGTTCTCCTTGCGATTCTCGATATATTTTTCAGAGTACGCGAGCCTTTCCTGATGAAGAATGCAGCTTTTATTCTCGCCGGTATTACAGCGTATATTTATGGATACTATTTCTTCTGATCGTGTTATTCTGCACGCATTGATGCACAGTGCAATTCTAATTATTTTCCTCGAACGTAAATTTTATTCTTGAAAAAATAGGTGAGTACGGTAGTATATTTGAGCTTGGAAAAGAGGGGTGGTAATACTGCCTTTATCCGGGCAATGCAGTGGATAAATAAGCTGCTGCGCAGCGCACTACCGGTGCGAGTGCAACAGATGCCTGCAGCATCAACGAAATATTCTGTTTCAGTTCGAGCCTGCTTAACAGGCGGTTTTTTGCTGATGAGAGCATCAGGGCTGGCATTCTCGAGCACGTCTTTATGTGTTAAGCCGTATAGTAATAAAAGTGAGTTGAGCTTTACCTGCACTGGTAGAAACAGTAAAATGAAGGAACGCACATGAAAGAGTCGGAAAAGACATTGGGTTCGCTTCAGGTTGTTTGTTTTAAGATAGGTTCTGAGGAATATGGAATTGAGATATTAAAGGTTCAAGAAATTCTGAAGCTCCCGAAGGTAACCAAGCTTCCCAGGTCAGCATCGTACATTCAGGGAGTTATCGATCTTCGGGGGATAGTTATTCCCATTATCAATCTCGGGAAGCGATTCGGGATTGATATTGGCGAAAACAGTAGTTCACGGGCAATTGTGGTTGATATACAGGGGAAGAAGATCGGCCTTGCTATAGACGCGGTCAGCCATGTTGTCAAGATTGATGAAGACGATATTGAACCTGCCCCTCCCATCGTGAAGGGTATCTCGGGGAGATATATTATCGGCGTTGGGAAAGTAAAGGATGGTTTTATCGTGATCCTGGATATTGATCAGATATTCTCATCTGAAGAGCTGAAGGTCTTGTAGGTTTCAGCGAGATACGCTTCTCGAGCCAAACGCATTATTTCCTCAAGGGGATATCCGCTCCGCTCCGCTGCTTTTTTACAATCTTCAAATTCCGGGTGAACATTAATAACGCGATTCTGATGATATCCGACCTTTACGCCTATTTTCTGATTGAAGAGGGTGATTGTTTCAGAGCTCCGATCAAGCTTCTCGCGAACGACCGGCATATATCGAATGCCGAGTGTCGTTGTCTCGCGGTAGATGCACTCCTTAACCCAGTCAACCCTTTCGAGGGTGCTGATAACTGTCAGCAGGACGCCGGAGCGCCCCTTCTTCATCACGACAGGGATTATGTATGCGTCGAGGGCGCCACCCTCGAGTAGTCGCTCGATGATATAGGGATACAGTTGTGGATTCATATCATCAATATTACATTCGAGCTGAAAGATCTCCTCTGCCGGTTCCGTGAGCTCGATGAAGAAGGCACGGGTATATGAGGGGAAGGGATAGGGCCGCGTGCCGAAGCCGATGCCGTATCGAAGTACCGTATAGCTTATCGTGCTTTCGATCTGTTGTCCCAGGGCGGTAAGTATTGCAGCGCCGGTTGGGGTGATCAGCTCACCGAGCTTATCGGTGAGCCGTGACCGGTACCCCTTCGTAAGTTCAACCACGGCAGGGACGGGAATAGCGATTTCTCCATGTCTGCTGTTCACGGTTCCGCGACCCATGCAGAACTCGGTGAAGAGTATTTTTTTCACATCCAGGAGCTCCATTGCAATGCAGAATCCCACCGTGTCGATGATACTGTCGAGCGCACCGACTTCGTGGAAGTGTACAGCATCGGGCGTTGTGCCGTGAACGGATGCCTCTGCGGAAGCGAGGCGGTTGAAAATTGCCATGCTGTTCTTTTTGACGGTTGGCGAGAGGGTGCTGCCTTCAATGATGGCGGCGATATCGGTAATGTTCCGTTCAGCTTTCTGTTCACCGGTGGTAACAGTGATGCTCTTTCCGGCGAGATGATTTTTGATATCCTGCTGAACGGTTATGCCCCACTGATCCAGGTTCAGCTTCATGAGCTCGCTTTTCAAATCGCCGAGGGACAATCCGCTATCGAGAAGCGAGGCGAGGAGTATATCCCCTGAAACACCGAGTTGAATATCGAAGAGTAGGCTATTCATTTTTTTCCAAGAGCGTGTTCAATGTGTTCAACAACCTGAATGCCAGGAAAGCGGCACCGAAACCGTTGTCGATATTAACCACGGCAATGCCGGGAACACAGGCGTTGAGCATTCCGAGCAGTGGCGTGAGACCGTTAAAGGATGCGCCATAGCCAACTGATGTTGGAACAGCGATGACCGGGCAGGAGATGAGACCGGCGACAACCGACGGGAGCGCTCCCTCCATACCAGCAACCACAATAACTGCAGATGCATCCGCGAGGACTTCTCGATATTCCATGATTCGGTGAATGCCGGCTATGCCAACGTCAGCAATGAGATCGGTGTCGAGGCCGAGTATGAGCGCTGTTTCCCGGGCTTCCTCTGCAACGGGCAGATCCGATGTTCCTGCGGTGACAATGATAAGGTTGCCCCGCAGGTGCCTGATTTCGCTGGTGACATGGGAAACGGTCCGAGCGGTTTCATTGTAGCTGGCATCGGGAATGACGGCGCTGATCTCCGTAAACATATCGGGGGTTGCCTTGGTTGCGAGGAGATTGGAACCGCTCTTGACGATTCGCTGGGCGATGCTCCTGACCTGATGGGGGGTTTTCCCCTCGCAGAAAATCACCTCCGGGAATCCCCATCGCAGGGCGCGGTGATGATCTATTTTTGCAAAGGTGAGATCCTCAAAAGGGAGGTTTTTGAGAGTATTGATGACGTCCCCTTCGCTTATCTGTTCTGCTTTATACCCTTTCAGGAGCTCTCTAATTTTCTCTTCATTCATTGGCTCAGAATGCAGCGATGAGAATCGTTTCTATTTCATTTCTGCTCAGTGGTCTCGGCGCGTTCTCGAGAAAGGGATAGGTCATGGCAATCTCGGCAACCTTTGAGAACTCGGACTTGTTAATCTCAAAATGGGAGAGGCGTTGCGGTATGTCAACATCAATTTCCAATTTTCTCACTCCCTCAACCGCCTTGATGGCAGCTTCGATGACGGTTATATCACGCACATCTTCATCCATGACCTTCGACATCTGAACATATCTTCCCGGGGACGACGTCAGGTTGTACTCCATGATGTGCGGAAGGATGACCCCCATTGCGAGGTTGAGGTCGAGATTCAACCGTGAGGAGAGGGCGAGTGAGATGGCAAGGGAAACTGATAACTCGGCAACAGTAAAAGCGAGTCCCGCCATCAGCGAAGCGACAGCGAGCTCCTGTCGCGGTGGTACACTGTCAGGCTCCTTGTAGGCCAGCGGGAGATTTTTAAAAATGAGATCTATCGCTCGCAGCGCCAGCGAGTTGATGAATCCGTTGTTATTTTTTGAGATGACCGATTCGGTGGCGATGGAGAGCGCGCTTATCGCCGTCTTTGCCGTTATTTCATCATTGAGGGTCGTTGCTATCTGCGGCTCGACAAGGGTTACCTTCGGGAAGAGATTTCTGTTCCGATACACCTTTTTGGTCATGCTGTGTATATCAGTGAGAAACAGCATGGGAGCGATTTCAAAGCCGAAGAGCGGCGAGGAGGGGACAGTGATAATGTTGATAGGGGGTTGTATCTCAGCTATATCGAAGAGCTCTTCGGCGAAGGCATAGTTGTTGATGAGTGTTGCAATTGCCTTGGCGCTGTTTATTGAATCGATGCCGCCGAAACCGATAATGGCATCACAGTTTATCTTTTTGGCAAAATAAGCGGCAGAATCGATGTACTCAGTGTTGGGATTGGCCGGTATCTCATCGTAAATGATGCAGCCGATATCGTTTTTTCTCAGGTTGCTTGATATTATTTCGATGGTGTCATGGAACTGATCGAAATCAGCACTGGTGGTGATAAGGATTACCCTGGATCCGTATTTCCTGATGATAGAACCGGCTTCCTGAAGGATATTCTCCTTTACGAAGAGCTCGGTTGGAACATGGAAGTCTGGCACTATGCCATTTCTCAGGGTCTTTTCCATAGAGCTGACAAATTACCGCCCCCCGGTAAGCTGCAGGTGCTATCGTACTGATCGATACCTGCAGCATCAACGGGATATTTTCTTACAAGGCGAGCCTGCCTCGCAGGAGATTCCTTGCTGATCACAGCAGCATGGCTGCTACCCTCGAGGCATGCCTTGAGGTATTACACCGTATAATAAAAAAAGCGGATGATGATACCTCCGCTTCCTCCAGTACAGATATATCTCCCGCGCACGTTATCGTTCGTTGATTACTTCCGCAGTAGATTTCTGGCAATCTTATCGGCAACAAGCTCGAGCACTTTATTATCGACGAACTTGTCATACGTCCCATTCTTGATCTGCGCCTTAATAGCTTCAACTTTTTCCCTGCGAATGTCAGGGGCTCCCTTAACCAGTTGTGTTACTCGGGCAGTTTCGGCAGCTTGTTTTGCCTCTGAGGATATTTCAACCTTATCGCTCTTCTTGAGGTTCTTCGTTTTCGAGGTTGCCTTTGTCCCCTTCGGTTCAACGATGTTGTTTATGTTCCCTATTTTATCGATGACCATGCCTTTTAACCCCTTATCAGTCTAATATATATATCGGAAACTTTTGTCAATTCTTTAATTCTTATTTTAAAATGAATCGTTCTCTTCTCATAAAAAGTACACATTACCGTTTAAATACAGAGAAACAGGGCCTATCCAACCTCCGGAGGCGGTGAAAAGCCCCCTTTTCCTGTTGCTCATTTCTTGAAAATTTTCAAAAAAGAGCACACGATTCGCACAACTTCCTGAATAATGTACAGGAAAAGGGGAGAAGTATCAAGAAGAATTTATTTTTTTGTCGCGAACTGCTATTGTATGATATTATGATCGGTTGTAAATAGCAACGGTGAACTCTCCGCGCTCCGGTATGGAGTCGATATTTTCACAAATGCTGTTCGTGGTTCCGCTTATGAACTCTTCATGAAGCTTGGTCATCTCCCGGCCGATGACCATCTCCGAATCGGGGAAGACAGCCGCGATGGATCTGATGAGCTTCTTAATACGATGAGGAGACTCATAGAGGATGATTATGCCGTGGCCTTTGAGCTTTTCGAGCTCACGACGGCGCTTCCCCTCCTTCTTGCTGAGAAAACCGGCGAAGATTATGTTTTTCTCCGGAAAACCGGATACGGATACCATTGCTGCCAGCGCTGATGCTCCCGGGAGAGGAATGATATCGATACCTTCCGTCCTCGCAGCGCTTACCAGAACGCTCCCGGGATCCGAAACCGACGGCGTACCGGAATCGGTGCAGTAAGCAATGGTCTTTCCCTGAATAAGGAGGGAGAGGGCACTCTTGATTTTCGCGGGCGTTGAGTGGGCATGAAGTGAACGAACGGGGCACTTAATACCGTACCGGTTGAGCAGTTTCAACGTCCGCCTGGTGTCTTCGCAGAAGACGCAATCGACCTCTTCCCTGAGTATTCTCAGAGCCCGGAGGGTGATATCCTCACTATTCCCGATAGGGGTGGCGATTATGTAGAGCTTTCCCTTTTCCATGGGGCAATGACCAGAGCTGTCGAAAACTTTTGTAACAATCGGAAAGAGCTTTTGTCAATTGTTTTATAGCTGTTGTCGATGCGAGCAATAAATCCCCTGCGCAACCACAAGAGGTGCACGGCAACCGAACTTTTTAAGCGGTTGAAATGAATTTTAACTTGATATGAGGATTTTCCCTTTATATTCTGGCAGAATTAATACGGGACTATCATGACTGTTCTGGAGAGGTGCTATGGGGAGAATTTACAATTTCGCGGCGGGTCCTTCAACGCTCCCCCTTACGGTGCTTGAAGAGGTATCTGAAAAACTGGTTGACTATGAGAAGAGTGGCATGTCCCTCATTGAGATGAGCCACCGAAGCAAAATCTATGATGCGGTTCATTCTGAGACAGTGGACCGTGCCCGGCAGCTCCTGGAGATCCCCGACGATTTCCACATTCTCTTTTTACAGGGCGGTGCAACGCTTCAGTTCGGAATGATTCCGCTGGCCTTTTTAAGCGAGGGAGCATCAGCGGATTACATTATCACCGGTTCCTGGTCGAAAAAGGCATTCGATGACGCTGAGATGGTGGGGAAAGTCAATGTCCCCTGGAACGGGAAGTCTGAGAGCTACACGAGGATTCCCGAGGAGCGTGAACTGCAATTCAGTGATACGGCGGCATATGTTCATCTCTGCTCCAATGAGACCATCGGTGGCATTCAATGGCAAACCTTTCCGGATACGGGCGGCATCCCCCTCATTATTGATTCGTCTTCGGATATCATGTCGCGGCCGATACCCTGGGATCGAGTTTCCATGGTATATGCGGGAACGCAGAAAAATCTCGCTCCCTCCGGCATGGCGTTCATCGTGATGAGCAGTGCCCTCGTTGAAGCGGCACGAAGAGATCTCCCGGCGTATTTGCGCTATGATCTCCATGCGGAGAGCCGATCCCTTTACAATACCCCGCCGACATTCACCGTATGGGTAACCAGTCTTACCCTCAGATGGATCGCCGCCAATGGGGGGATGCCGGGTATGGAAAAGCTGCGGGATGAGAAGGCGGGGATGCTCTATGATATACTGGACACCTCCGGCGATTTTTATCGGAGCCCCGTAGATGCGTCGTGCCGATCGAAGATGAATGTCGTCTGGCGGTTGCCGGATGAAGACCTGGAGAAGCGGTTTATCGATGAAGCGGAACGGGAGGGGTTAAGCGGATTGAAAGGACATCGTTCGGTCGGAGGGTGCCGGGCTTCTATCTACAATGCGATGCCGGTTGAGGGGGTGAAGGCCCTGACTGACTTTATGAAGGTATTCATGGAGAAGAATGGCTGAAACCGACGATACCCATCGCCCCTGGGGCTACTATGAAGTATTGTCCGATGCGGATGATCACAAGGTGAAGCGGATCACCGTTTACCCCGGGAAACGCCTGAGTTTGCAGCGCCATCAGCGGAGAGCGGAACACTGGTTTGTTGTCAGGGGGACTGCACTGGTCACGGTTGATGACCGGCAGCTTGAAGTTCCCGAGGGGAGCTCCATCGATATCGGGCGCGGGGTCAAGCATCGAGTTGAGAATATCGGCGGGGAGGATCTCCGCTTTATTGAGATTCAGAGAGGCGATTACTTCGGCGAGGATGATATTGAGCGCCTGGAAGATGATTACGGGAGGGCATGAACTCCCGGGAAACCGAGCGCGAATCGGAAGCCA
>CAZZCF010000055.1:0-9730 GCA_964652955.1 uncultured Leptospirales bacterium | reverse complement strand
CCGGATCAATCATTTTCACGGAAAAAGAGAACAGGGACAAGACTGGCGAGAGGAGAGCGTAACTCATGATCACTGTCACTGATTTAACCAGAAACTATGGAGATCTGGTTGCCGTTAACAACATATCCTTTTCTATTCGAAAGGGTGAGATTGCCGGACTTCTCGGTCCCAATGGCGCCGGGAAGACAACGACACTCAGAATGCTCACCTGCTACCTTAAGCCGACACAGGGGACGATCACCGTTGGCGATTATCTTGTTGACGAGGATCCCCTTGCGGTGAAGAAGCTTATTGGTTATCTTCCCGAAGAGGCTCCCATTTACGGCGACATGATCGTCTACGATTATCTTCGCTATATCGGGATGATACGCGGTATTCCCGTAGAGGAGCTTCGGGATCGCATAAAGCGAATCGCTGATATCTGTGACATCAATGATGTTATGCATCAGATGGTCAGTGAGCTCTCAAAGGGATACAAGCAGCGGGTCGGTCTCGCACACGCAATGATACACGATCCCGAAATAATCATTCTCGATGAGCCGACGAGCGGTCTCGATCCCAATCAGATTGTTGAGATCCGAAACCTGATCAAGAAGATAGGAAAAGAGAAAACGGTGATCCTTTCAACCCATATTCTCTCCGAGGTCGAGGCGACCTGCAATCGGGTGATAATCATCGACCGGGGAAGCATTGTGGCCGATGGCAGCACCGAGGCGCTCAGGTCATCAGGCGGAAAGGGGATGTGGATATCCCTTACCGTTGGCGGTGTTGCTTTCGATGAGCTCTCGGCGGCACTTCGGGAGGTTCCGGGGGTGGAGAGCGTTGCCGAGAAGCGGAGCGAGCAGAATCTCACCACGGCGATGGTGGTTCCCGCCGGTGATGAGGTGCGACCGGCGATCGGGAACTGTGTCTGCGAGAAGGGGTGGCAACTCTACGAGATGAAACAGGAGATTCGGACCCTTGAGACCATATTCAGAGAATTGACCAGAGGAGGCGGTGATGAGATATAAGGAACCCCTGATAATTATGAAAAAGGAACTGATGAGCTATTTTGCCACCCCCATTGCCTATATCGTCATTACGTTCTTCCTCGTCATCACCGGGTGGTTCTTCTTCTCAACCTTCTTTCTCTACGGTCAGGCGGAGCTGAGAGGCTTTTTCCAGCTCCTGCCACTCGTTTTTTCCTTTGTTATCCCGGCGATAACGATGCGTCTCTTCTCCGAAGAGAAACAGAGCGGCTCTTTTGAAATTCTCATGACGCTCCCGGTTTTGACGGTTGATGCCGTAATAGGAAAGGTGCTCGCCAGCACGGTCTTTGTCGCGCTGATGCTCGTTCCGACCCTCTTCTATGCGATTTCGGTTGCATTCGTGGGCTCACCGGACTACGGCCCGATAATCGGTGGATATATCGGTGCGCTCTTTCTCGGCGCTGCGTTCTCGGCCATCGGTGTGTTCTCCTCGGCGCTGACCCGGAATCAGATTATTGCTTTCATTGTCGCGCTGTCCATCTGCGTTGTTCTGACCCTGATTGATAAATTCCTCTTTTTCCTTCCGGCAGCCGTGTTGAGCTTTGTCGAGTTTCTCGGTGCCGATTTTCATTTCAGGAATATCTCCCGGGGAGTTGTCGATTCGCGTGATATACTCTATTTCCTTTCCCTTGTAGCTCTGGCAACTATCGGAACGGTGGAAATTCTTGAGGAGAGGAGATAATCGATGAAAGAGAGAATGCAGGCAATCATGGAATTGACGGAGAAGCTCCTGGGGAAGAGATATCTCTATCTCTATTATGTCATTATCATCATCATGATAAATCTCGTCTCGGCACTCTTCTACTTCAGGATCGATCTGACCGGGAGCGGTGCCTATTCCCTTTCAGAGGTGAGCAGGGAGGTCGTTGCAACCCTTGAGGAACCGTTGACGGTGAAGGTATTCTTCAGCAAGGATCTTCCGGCGCCCTATAATGCTGTTGACCGGTACATCGCCGATCTGCTCGAGGAGTATGCCGAATACGGCAGCCGTAATTTTCACTATGAGTTTATCGACGTTGAAGAGAACAAGAACATGGCATCCGATTTCGGCATCTTTCCCATTCAGGTGCGCGAAATCAAGGATGATCAGGTCAAGTTGCGAAACGCCTATATGGGGGTCGCTCTCGTCCACGGGGATCTGATAGAGAAAATAGAATCGGTGACCGAAGCGGAGGGGCTCGAGTATCGCATTACCACGCTCATCAAGAAAATGAACGGCAAGATTGACACGCTTCTCCAGCTCAATGAGCCGATTCAGGTTACCCTCTATGCCAGCAGCAATCTTCCGCTTCAGGGAATGAGCACGGTCAATGAGAATGTCAGGGAGATTGTCAAAAAGTGCAGTGCAAAGAATTACGATAAGCTCTCCTATCGGTATATTGATCCGAGTGTCGGGAAGGATGCCGAAGCACTCGTTCAGATATACGGATTGCCACCGTTGCAATGGTCTTCTTTCACAACCATGACGGGGGATCGGGTGCCGGCGGGAACCGGCACCATCGGGATTGTTGTTGAGCAGGGCGGTCAGTTCGAAATCATTCAGGTGCTCTCGAGAAATATACTCGGCCAGATAGCCCTGAACCTGAATGATCTCGAGGACCGGATCACAACGGCGGTCGATAATCTCATCAGTATCAACCCCAAGATAGGCTATATAACCGGTCACGGCGAACGGGATACCGGCGATCCGAAGGGGGCGAAGATATTCGAGGATCTGCTGTCCGACATGTATGAATTAGAGGTTGTCGATCTGAGCAAGGAGGACATTCCGGAAGGTATCAACACTATCGTCGTTAATGGCCCCCGTCAGGACTTTACCGAGTATGAGCTCTTCAAGCTCGATCAGTTTTTGATGAAGGGGAACGCCGCGCTCTTTCTTGTCGATTCCTTTGTTGAGATGCAGATGCGTGGCCAGAACAGGATGTTTGGCCAGCGTCAGCCGCTCGTGATGCCGGTTCATACCGGCCTGGAGAAGCTCATGGAGAGCTATGGAGTGACGGTGAATAAGGATCTGGTCCTCGATCTCAGCTGTTTCAAGGCGAGCAACAAGGTTTTCGGCGAGCAGGATATCTACTTCGCACCGATGATCCTCGAGGAGGGGCTCAATGATGAAAACGTGATAACCAGGTTTCTCAAAAGGATATTCTTCCTGAAAACATCCTCCCTCTCCTTCGAGAAGGAGAAGCCGGATGATCGATACACGGTGCTCGTCTCGTCGTCGCCGCTGAGCTGGCTCATGAAGGGGAGAGTTACCTACAATCCGATGATGATGAGGCCTCCCAAGGAGTCTCAGATGCAGCGGTATCCGCTGGCGGTTCTCTTGAGCGGCGAGTTTGACAGCGCCTTCAAGGATCGCGAGCAGCCGCAGCAGGATGCCGAGGGGAAGAAAAAACCGGAATTCCCCGTCACCGCGGAACAGGTTATCCGGAAATCCATCGCACCCTTGAAGCTGATCGTCGTGGGCACCTCTGAGATTACCGCGTCGAATGTCATCGATGCTGAGGGAAAGTCACCGAACGCCATCTTCCTGCACAACATGATCGATTATCTCAATGGCAATTACGCTCTGCCGGAAATGCGGGCCAAGGGTATGGAGTTTAATCCACTGGAGGATTCCGGTGAGGGTACGCGGCTGACCCTGAAAATATTGAACATCGCCGGATTGCCGATTTTCGTCATTCTGATCGGGCTTTTTGTATGGTACCGCAGAACAGCACGAAAGAAGCGGATACGGGCTGCTTTTATCGGAGGTGGTGAATGATGAACCGAAAAGTACTCATCAGCGTAATCGTTATTGCGGTGCTTGCCCTGCTGCTCATCATTGGCAGGCGTGAACGGTCTGCTGATGTTCCTGAGATTGAACCGTGGGAGGGAGAGGCTGAGGAGATTATCATTCAAAAAAAGGATGATGCTCGAATACGCATGCTGAAGAAGGAAAATCGCTGGGTTCTCAATGACGAGGAGTATCCTGCAGATCCGCAGGCGGTGTTGAAGATCGATAAGGCGATCCGGGATCTGGTTATCACGGATCTCATCTCGGAGAAACCTCATTATCTGCGATATGGTCTTGAGGAAAAGGCTCTCCGGGTAACAGCGAAGAAGGGGGGATCGGTCGTGCGTGATCTGCTCATCGGCAAGAAGAGCTCGACCCATCGGCACACCTATATCCGTTTTCCCGATCGGCCGGAGATATATCTCGCTTCGGGCAATCTGGTGGATGCGCTGGAGAAGACCGTCGACGATCTGCGGGACAAGGAAATCTTCAAGGTTACGCCGAAGGGGGTTGAATCATTTCAGTTACACTATGGAGGGCGGAAACTCACCTTTGCCAAAATAAAGGAGAAAGTACCGGCGGATAGTGAAGAAGCGGAGAAGGAGCAGCAATCGAAGGAGAACAGTGCGAAGAAGAAGGAGAAGGAAGTGGAGCAGTGGATCTGTGAGGAGCACAGGCAGGTTCAGATTGACGAAGGTGCTATCAATACCGTTATCAACTCTTTCAATCCCCTCAAGGCTGATGGATTCGTTTCTCTGAAAAAGGATTCACTGAAAAATCCCCGGTGTGTCGTCACCGTAAAAGCCTCTCAGAAGAATATCACCCTCTCAATATTCGACACGGAGGGTGAGAAGGAGAAGCGATATCTCTGCACCTCCTCGGAATCTCCCTATGTCTTCACCCTGAAAAAGTGGAGTGTTGAGAAATATTTCAAAAAGCTCGAAGATTTTAAGAAAAAGTAACCGTATCGCCCTGGGCGAGCGAGGAAGAACCCCCTTTTTTAAAAATGCTCATACCGATCAGCGAGAGACCGGCGATGAGGAGGAAGATGCCGGATGAGAACCGCTCCACGGGGACGGGAGTCAGTATGAGCATAACGGCAAGGAGAATGAGGCCGATAAGTGCCATGAGTGCTCCGGTTTTCCTCAATGAGGTGAAAAGCAGCATGAGGGGGATGAGCAGGAGATAGATTGATACGAATCGCATGAATGCGGTTATCTCGAGTCCTCTGCAGGCACCGGGCAGTATCAATTCGAATCCGAAGATAAAGCTGCTTGAGTGCAGATAGATCTTTTCGAAAAAGGGGAGGGCGAAGGAGATCATGACGAGCAGCGCACCGAGCACCGCTAAGATGTTGCCTCCCCTTTCCGGGAAAGATACCAGGTATGTATACCACTTCCGCTTCATATCATGTCCCGATGGGATAGCTCCAGTGAGCGTATATTCCGTTTTTTTTCAAGGATAAATTAGAAATAAACAAGCCGATTTCAGAGGACGGTTTCTTTCATGGCGTTCCGCCAGCATCTCGCCGTAAAGCATGGATCAAAAAGGAGACCATTTTTATTTTTATCCTTGACAGAAAGTGTAGATAGGTTATTTGCATTAATTGAATCGCCCAGGTGGTGGAATCTGGTAGACACGCATGGTTGAGGGCCATGTGGGAATTATCCTGTACGGGTTCAAGTCCCGTCCTGGGCAATGCAGAGGGGTGTTCTCCAGAGGCACCCCTTGTTTTTTTATAAAGCGTCGTATCTCGGGACGTGCTGTTTCCTGCGGAGTTGTTCCTCGCAATGAAAAACGGTATACAGAATCATACTCTCTCACTGATGGCTGCGCTCTTTACCGCCTGTCTCTGCGCGGTGTTTGGTGCAAATGCGGTTGCGATAAAGATTGCCCTTACCGGCATTGGCGCGTTCACGCTGGCGGGGCTCCGATTCGGTATAGCGTGCATGTGCATAGCAATTTGGGCGCTCTGCACCGGTCGGCCCCTTATGCTGACAGGAAAGCAGTTGTTCCATATGATAATTGTTTCAATTATTTTCCTCTTCCAGTTTTCCCTGTTCCACCTCGGGATAAGCATGACGAACGCATCGCGGGCAACCATCGTGGTGAATTCACAGCCCTTCTTCCTGCTCGTCCTCGCCCATCTCTTCATTCCCGGTGACAGAATAACGATTCGGAAGATAGCCGGTATGCTTCTCGGATTTGCCGGTGTCGCGGTGCTTCTCTTTGAGCGGAAGGGGGTCACATCGAATCTGCAGATGGGCGATTTATTGGTGCTCGGTGCCGCCTTCCTGTGGGCCTGCAACATGACCTATGTGAAGCGGGTAATTCACGCCTTTCATCCTTTTCAGGTTACGCTCTATTCCATGCTGTTCGCGCTGCCATTCTTTTTCCTGGGGGGATATCTCTTTGACGGGGAGATGATAAGTGCCGTTGATCTGCGTATCATCGCAGCGCTGCTCTTTGCCGCTCTCATCGTTGCCTCCTTCGGCTTCGTTGCCTGGAATACCCTCCTTCAGAAGTACGGTGCTGTTTCTCTCCACTCATTTGTTTTCATCATGCCGTTCTCCGGTGTTCTCTTCAGCGGTCTCATTCTGAGTGATCCCGTGACAGGAACAGTACTCCTTTCGCTGGCTCTGCTCATCTCGGGAATCATTATCGTTCATTCCGGGATGAAGCATCTCGCTTTCATGGTGAAGAGAGCGGTCAGGTAACTCCCTCCGGACAGGCGGGTCAAATCGCTATCCGGGTGAGGCTTCGGGTATTCGGCACGTGATGAATTGTTCTTGACAAATCGAAATGGTTAGTAAAACTTACTTACCGGTTGAATTGTTGAGCATTTTCTCACCACAGTGTCTTTGAAAATCTAAAAGAGAATATTTGACGGATAAATAGATTTTAAAAAAAATTTCAAGGAGGTTGGTATGATAGGGAGAAACGGTTTAACGTTAGGTCATGTATTGCGATACAATGCATCGCGGAGACCCAATAAAACCGCCATACTGTTTCAGGGGAGAAGCTATTCATGGAAGGAGTTCAACAGCCGGACCAATCAGCTTGCTTCCGCGCTGCTTGATGCCGGCGTACGGAAAGGTGATGTTGTTTCCATACTGAGTTTCAACCGGAATGAATATTTGGAACTGTATTTTGCCTGTGGAAAGATCGGGGCTATCATGAATGCGCTCAACTTCAGATTATCTCCCGAAGAAATTAAAAGAGCTATCGTGCATTCAGAAAGCAAAATCGATATCGTTGATGCTTTTTTTGCAAATCTTTACAATCAGATTGCAGACGGTCTCCCGTCAAAGGGGAATCCCGTTCCGGTTGCCGGTGGCGAGCCCACAGTAGAGAACGGAGTTTTGTTCGATGATTTTATCAAGGGTAAATCGGACAGTGAGCCTGCAATAGATGTCGATCCGGACGATCCGGTGCTCCTCCAGTATACGTCGGGCACAACCGGTACCCCCAAGGGGGCGCTCCTCACGCACAATAATTTTATCTGGGATGCTTTCGGGTATATTTATCACGCCGAAATTACCTTTAACGATGTGCTCCTGACAGCTGCTCCCTTTTTCCACTGCAGTGGCCTGCACATTCTCACCGACGCTGCTGTGCTGAAGGGAATCACCAATGTAATTATCCCCTTTTGGAATCCACCGCAGGTCTGCGAGACGATTCAGCGAGAACGAGCGACAATGGTTTTTGTTATGATGCCCATGATGCCCACCTTTATCGAGGAGGTGCGCACCGGCAAATACGATCTCTCCTCATTGAAGGCTATCGGATCATCGGCTGCCGCTTATACGAGTGAGCTGTATACCGAGGTGCTGTATAGAACGGGTGCAAAGGGGATGTTCTTCGGATACGGTTTAACCGAAGCGTCACCGGGGGTCACCTTGCATGAGTCGACCGCCGAGGTGCTTCAGAAAGAGGGAAACAGCCTCGGCTGCCCGATGTTTTCCGCTGAAGTTCGTATTGTCGATGCAGAGGGGAAGGACGTTCCCGATGGTGAGGTCGGCGAACTCATCCTGCGCGGTCCGCAGGTGTTCAAGGGATATATAAAGGATGAGGAGGCGACGAAAAAAACATTGCGGGATGGATGGTTGTACACCGGTGATCTGGTAACAAAGGATGAGGATGGGAACTACTGGTTCAAGGGGCGGAGCAAGGATATGATAAAATCGGGAGGAGAAAATGTTTTCGCTTCGGAGGTGGAACAGTGCATCCTGAAGGCAAATCCGGAGGTGCAGGAGGTCGCCGTCTATGGCAAGCCGGATGAGAAGTGGGGGGAGGCTGTTACGGCTGCGTGCATCTTGAAGCCGGACGCTCAGTTAACCGGTGAAGAGCTCATCGCGAGAACCAGGGAGGTAATCGCTCACTATAAGGCTCCCAAGTATGTTTACTTCGTGAAGGAATTTCCGCGTACAGGTGCGGGGAAGGTTGTGAAGTATAAACTGAGGGATTTAGAAACAGAATAATTTATTGTTTGATTTGACAGCTGTTTCTTTTTGAAAGAAAGGGGCTCTCCGGTTCGCAAAACTGGAGATAAACGACTTTTCTCTGCGTCACCAGGAAAAAGTCGTGGAGCGACTTACTGAAGTGATGAAGTGCCGCATTCGCTGAAAGAGGAGTTTCGCCTCCTCTACTCACCCTGTACTGTAATCGTCTACGGCCCGCTGTGCGGGTATTTAAAAAATGGTAGAGTGCTATACGGCGGTCAGACGGATGAGAAGAGCAGATATATTGCTCCGACCCTTATGGACAACATCGATATTGACTCGGCGATAATGAAGGAGGAGATTTTCGGCCCCATTCTTCCGATCATACCCTTTAAAACGATTGATGAGGTGCTGGAGCAGATCAAAAAGAATCCCTATCCGCTTGGCGACCTATGTGTTTACCAGGAATAAAAAAACCGAAAAAAGAATTATCGAATCGGTTCGGTTCGGCGGCGGTTGCATTAACAATATGGTGCTTCACCTCGCTTCGGCCCAGATGCCCTTCGGCGGCGTCGGCTATAGCGGTGTGGGATACTATCACGGAAAGTACAGCTTTGATGCATTTACTCACGAGAAGAGCATTCTGAAAACGGCAACCTTCTACGACGATGTGATGAAATATCCGTCGGATAATAAGATGAAAATGAAGATCGTCAAGCTGATATTCAGATAACAGGAATACCTCAGTATATCAATGATGTGATGCGGAATTCTAGAATTTAATTGTGGGCAGGTAACTGCCCCTTTTTTTATTTATGGGTACCTCTAATAACCGGTATTTACATTGATCCACAAATTGCGAATAAAGGTTTTATTCATTGAGCACACAGCGACACAATGTCGCGCATGCCAGCGTGTACAGGATGTGCAAAACAACGCCAGCCAGGGGGACATCATATTGATAGTTTTTAGAAGTCCCCTTATTTCAAGTTGGAAATTTTTAACAGTGAAATTGGGAGAAAAAATGAAAAAATTTTTTGCTTTAGCGCTTATCCTTGTTATTTCGTCAGTTATATTCATTGGCTGTAAAAGCCGCGGAAAAGTTAAACCCACTGTTCCGGGCGGATATGAAGGTGTATATGTATTGGATGTATGGAAAGGGGATAACTCCATATTCCCTGTAAACATTACAGGGCTTGTGTTTAAGAGATCAGTTAACAGCTATACGATCATGTTGTCAAACATTGACAAGGGGAAAACTGAAGAAATTGAAGAGCTGAACTTTTCGTATAAAGATGATGAGTTCATTATTGAATTCTCTTCGCTTTCTACAATAAAAATTAGACCTGACAGGACGGGATTTGCCGGGACTATGACGGTTTCAGGAAAGACCGATAAGCTTCACCTGAAAAAGATTAAATAGCTCATTTATAAATTCTAACAGTTTCCTGAAAAACTCAATTGAAGTATAGAAATTAATTGCCAGA
>CAZZCF010000054.1:0-25529 GCA_964652955.1 uncultured Leptospirales bacterium | reverse complement strand
CGAGGCGAGCAAGGGTGAGTACCTGAAGCTCATCTCCATCTTCGAACATGACGCCGATTCGATTGGGCAGGTCGTCTCTCATAAGCCTGATCATGTGCGAATCTTCCAGACCCTCTCGCTCGCCTATAATAATCTCGGTGCCGTTTATCAGAGGCAGGACGATGAAGTCAAGAGCAGCATCTGCTTCTGGAAGGCGATCGATTATGCGAAGCGAATTAACAGAGAAAATGAATTTGCCCGCGTGAATCTCGCTCGCTCCTTCAAGGTATACAGTGAAAAGGTAATGCCTGTCATTGACGAGAATATTCCCTTTAGCATTGCGGCGTACCGCGAGAATGTCGATTAGTATCGTTCCAATGAGAGGGCGCTCCTTCCATTCGTCCGCTTGCGTGACGAAATGCATCGATGGCGGCTTCGAAAGTTAATTTCTATCGATGTGCAAACAGAATGTGCCGTTGCGGCACAGACGATCTCTCCTGGATGAATAGACGCCAGTTTTCCCCTTCTCGGATATTGTTCGGTTGACAACTCGCTGCGGGTTTTCTATAGTATCAAAAAGTGGATGTATTCTCAAAATCCTTACACCGACGGTTCTCGGGAGTTATTCAGCACGTTATAGTATCCAATGGAACAGGAAAGGCTTTCGCTGTTTTATATCTATCGGAAGGTGCTCTTCCCCTATTGCGTGATATTCTTTAAAACGTCTTCGAAACGCTATCGAAATCTCAAGGAAGGGGACCTCCTCCTCACGCTGCCGATAAGCACGCTGCTTGATGCTCTCTTTGCGCGCAGGCGCATTGCAACTCTGGCCGAGGTGTCCAAGATCACGTGTGAAAACAGCTCCTGTGCGGTTCACCTGAAAGGGATTTCGCGAGTGAGGGTGATGAAGATTCACGGCTTTTCTACGGCGGAGTATGAACCGGTTGAAGAGGAAGATCCCTCCCGTTATGCGGCAATAGACGATCTGCGGAAAAGGACACAGGAGTTAATCTTTCTCATCAATGTGAAGGAATCCGATAAGTTGATACACCTGTTGAGCTTTATAAACAGCCTGAACCAGCTCACCGATTTTATATCGAACTATTTTGTGGTCAAGCACTCACAGCGGCTTGCCATATTCAACGAGCTCAATGCACAGGTTCGGGCACAGCAGCTTATTGTGATCCTGGACCAGCTCATAAAGAGATTCAAGGAGAAGCGGGAGAAGGCTTTAACTTGAAGAAAAAAATATACAACAAGAGTGTGATATATTACATCATGTGGTCGCCGCTCTATACCTACGATCGGTTTTCGGCGAGCAGGATTCTTCCCGAGCTTCCCGGCCTGCTGTGCATTATGGAAGATACGCCGGGCGATCCGGGATATCTCCTCTTTTACAATTGCTGGCGGGAGGGATTGCGCCATGGATTGAGGATTTTTTTTGATCCTATGTTTTCAAAGCTGCCTGCAATTCGCGACAGCATAAAGGATCGCACACTGTTATACAAGTATACCGTTATCGACAGCAATCCTCTCGACATGAAGGATATCATGTGCCTGCTGATTATGAAGTACCAGCCTGCGTTCAATGATCTGCAGAATTTCAGCGATTCGGGCAGACATGATGATATCTCGCTTAATGAAATGAACATGAAAGCAGGGGAGACCATCGAGCGTTTTCCCCAGATTCTGTAAGAAATCCGATTCTGTGGGATCTACTTCTCAAGGATATCGCTCAGAACGAGCTCCGGTTTTTTATATATGTGCTCAACGTTCTGCTTCAGGGCGATAAATTCCAGAACATATTTGAATCGTGCCGCTGCGTCGAGCGGTGAAGAGAATCGGTGCTCGGTTGCGGGAGGGAATTGCTGTATTCGTTTCACATTGAGTGTTCGCTTATCCCGGTCGCTCTCCAGGATATCCTTTTTAAAGAGGAGAAACGTTTCGTAGAGAGAGCGTATTATTCCATCGGAGGTGATCAGATAGGCAAGATAGAGGTTCGAATCAGCATCGTGAATATTCCGCGCCATGTATTTCAGTATCTTAAAAATGATATCGGGAAAGAGGTGCTCGTTGATGAGCTCGATGACCAGTTTTTCAAGGGATAAATCCTCCATCCTCTTGCTGGGATAAGCCTCGCTGATGATGTAATGCTTTCCGGTTCTGACCTTCTGTATAACGAAGTCCAGAAACCGGTCCAGGGTATCTTTTCTCTTTATATCGTATTGGGTGAGCGTGCCGCTGAGCAGCTCTTCGGCGATCTCTTCGATGTTTGCTTTGTCCTTGAGGAGGGAATACATGTTCAGCGGTCTTTCTTCCTCGTATTCAACGACCGCTGTTTGTTCGATGCTCTCCTCTTCTATTTCGGAATAATCATCCATAGTTTTTCACCTGAAATGCTCAATCAAAAGGGGTGTCCCGATGCCCTGTCGCGCGCCGGTTCGAGAAGGTGAACCTCCTCTCTCACTATATTAAAATCGTCTCTTTAATCCAAGTTGTATTTCACGGCAGAATACTTCTCTGCTGTTATAATCTGTCACGTTGCGTATCGATGAAAAGAGCGAGTACTGATAAAATGAGAACTCCAGCACGCTGAAGAAGAGCACCCTGAACTGATCGCCGTCTCTGATGCCGTCATAAATCAGGTAGATCAATGCCGCGTTCGTACCTAGTGTAAAAGCACCGAGAGCATACCGTTCGGTATAGAAGTGCCCGAAGCCCGGCAGAAAAATTGATCCGATCAGCGAAACCCAGATGTTTTTCCGGGAGCGCTCCTCTTCACGATGTATCATCGCTGAAAGTTCATTTAGATTATCGGCAGCGTTTCCGCCGGGATAGAGCTTTTGATATTCATCTATCCCCTTTTTTGCCTGTTCTAAATCTCCCATCAGAGCCAGGGAATAGCACTGATCGGCTGAGATGGCTTCTCTGAACTTGCCCTGCGGGTAGAGATAGAGATATTTCTGCTGCATGCGATGTGCGTAAAAGGGTGACCCCTCGCTCAACCGAATCAATGACATCCGGTACAGTGCCTCTTCGCCTTCAGCCCTGTCCTGATAACTGCGGTGGCAGGTGTTGAGTATCTCATGCGCTTTAAAAGGGTACCCTCCACGGTAATATGCCTCGCTCATGAGGAGCATGCTCCGGGGGATGAACTCGCCGGCGGGGTAGAGAAATTGATACCGCATAGTCTCGGTAATCGCGTTATAGTATTCACCGTGCTCGAGGTGGGCTCTTGCGAGGTCGATAAGGTCCGCCTCCGATGCGTGAAGGGTCATGGCAAGCGGTGCATGTATCACACAGAATGTTGCGGCGAGCAGCAGGAGGCGTCTCCCGAATCGCGTTTTGCCGGATCTGATTACCATCATAATAATATTAATATCTCGTCATTTTAGGAGCGCATCACTGTCAATATATACGCTCGGATCATACGGTGGAATATATCTTTCGAATATTCCCTCCCTGAAGCTCTCGGCGATTCTCCGGTTGCTATGCACAGCGGAATTATAGGCACCGTAGAGATTTCCTCCGTAGAAGAGAACGGAGAAAAATGCCAGGGTCAGGGATATATTCTCATCCCCTCTCTGATGATAGAAGTATGCGCCGTATGAACAGGCCAGTATCGCAGTGAGGGTGATGACAGCATCCCGGAATCTCCCGGCGTAAAGCTGACCGCTCCCCGGAAGAACCGATGAGAGGAACACTGATGTCCACTCTGATTTCATTCCCCTCTCCTGATAGGCGGCGATATCCTGCTCCATCTGCAGGGTCATAACCCGATCTGCCGAAAAGGGGCGGAAGCGACGGATCTCCAGAATTGCCTCGTCATATTGATCATCTTTGAGGTATGCCTCCACCCTTCCGAAGAAGAGATCGCGCATTCTGTGCTGAGTCAGGCAGCTCTCATAGCTCCGGGGTGCGAGCACCGCCAGTGCCTCCCGGGAGCGGCCGAGCTGCATATAGGAGTGAGAGAGGAGGATGAGATCGGAAAAGCGGCGTTTTGTGCGTTCCGTCTCTTCAAGCTGTTCGATGACCGTTCCGTACTGACCGCCGAGGAAGTAGTTCAGGTGAATGAAAGAATTAAATTCTTCGATGTTCGATTCTGGCATTGCCATCATGAGTCTTCTCGTCTCGGCAATGCACTCAAAGTAGTGACCGGCGAGGAAGAACGCTCTGATTAATCTCTTCTGTTTCGGGATATATTCCCGGGCGTTCAATGCGAGGGCGTGCACCGGGCTCGCGAGAATGAGCGCTACGAGAAATCCGCATATTCGAATGACTGGTGTGCTCATGATGAGGCTGATTTACCTATCAAAAATGACATCAGGGACCGGATCGTCGCCCGGAGGAGAGTAGGGATTGCACCGGAGTATTCTGTCGCCGGCAAGCATCGAGCCGAGCAGGACGCCGAATTTTTCAACCGCCTGTTTTCCGTAAGCGCTGCACACTGGATTGAACCGGCAGTGAGGGCCCTGTTGGGGTGATATGACTACCTGGAAAAAGCGGATGAGAAAGTACCCGCCCCCCTGCGGTCCGTTAAAGACCTTCCGATATGTGCGCCGCGATCCTCCCGCCCCCCTTTTCGGTGCTATGTTCTGATCGGCAATGGTGACTTTCGAATGCCACGGCCCGAAGCTTGTCTCCGCTTTTGCCGGGCTGCAGAGGGTTATGATGAGGCACAGACATGCGGTAAGTACTGTTGCTCTCGTCGTTCCAATTCTAAAACGGGTTTCTCGTCCGGACAGCATGGGCGGTACATCCTTCAGTCTTATATGTGGGAAGCTCTCTTCTCGCATTTCTCTCTCGGCGAATCGTGATCACGGTGCATCGTGCCGGTGCCCCTCAGGAGATATCTCCGCTCTGAGGAATGTCAAATAGAAAATAAATTCCCCATCATGGTCGCCGGCGGGATCTATCAGGATTCCCTTCCTCGTCTTCTCATCGGAAACGAGATAACAGCACACAGCCATTCCGGTGACCAGTAGCTGCTCCGGTATCACGCATCCTCCCGTTGGTGTGTTGCGTTATTCTCTCCGGAGCTTCAAATGACTTCAGTAGGTCACTGTGTACGCCTTCATAAAGTCAGTTACCGTTGTTCTGAGCTCATCATCCAGCATATTGAGCACTGTTTGAGCGATCTGATCGGGTATCTTTTTATAAAAGGCATGTGCGATTCCGCCGGCAATGCAGGCCATGGTGTCGCTGTCCCCACCCAGAGAAATTGCTTTTCGTATGGCATCCTCCACGTCATCCGCTTCCAGGAAGGAGATGATGGACTGTGGCACTGACCCCTGGCAGGAGACATCGAAGCGATAGTACTCCCGTATTACATCAAGGGGTTCGTTCAGGTCATAGGAGAACCGATCTTCGATGAATTGCTTGATTTCATCTTTATCTGAACCCTTTCGGGCGAGAAATATCGCAGCGGCGACCGCCCGGGCCCCCTTGATTCCCTCAGGGTGATTGTGCGTAACGGCTGCGCTCCGCTCTGCTTCGGCGAGCACCTCGTGGAGATCCTCGAAGGCGAATCCCACCGGTGAGACCCGCATTGCCGAACCGTTTCCCCAGCTGTTATAGGCTTCCATACTCCCGGATGCTGCCCAGTTCCTGAAGCTTCCGCCGTATCCCGCGAAGGGATAGCGCTTATAGTATTTCTTGAGATTAACCGCATAGGGGATATTGTTTCGTATGCTGTCAGCGATGGCGATAGTCAACACGGTATCATCGGTGAAGGTTGAGCTTTCACTGAAGAGGGGGAAATCGGTTGTCTTAATGCTGCGAACCTCGTAAACAGAACCGATGATGTCGCCACATATCGCGCCAAGCATCCCTCGTGCCTTTACGGAAAGAATATCGCATACACCGGTGCATACCCTCCGGAAATCCGCCTCTTCATTGACGCAGTTGAAATATCACTGTCAAGTAGAATTTAATCTGCTGAGGGGAGTCGCCCTCGCTTACCTCTCAAATGAAGTCTATCGTGCCGGGGACGGTCTATCTCACCGCATCCACTTTTCTCTCCGCTTATACGCAGATTCCGGGAAATCTCCTTGACGTGATGCTTTGATAAAGCGATATAATCATTCTGCTCACATTTTTTCATGGTTATTGCCGTAATCGCTCCCCCGGAGCGTACATCCCGAGAGTGAGCACCCCCTGCAGAGAGAGGTAAAAGAATAGAGAGCCGATGAAAATTCTGAGATACTGCGCCATAATGCTATTCGCGATCGCTTTCACGGGCGGACCTCTCTCTGCGGAGACGGTGCGGGGGATTGTGATCGACAGTGAGACGAATAAGGCGATTGCCGGTGCCACGGTGGGGATACGGGAGACGAAAGAGATCGTGGTAACCGATGAAGCGGGGCGTTTTTCCCTCTCGGTGGCGGAGGGGAAGCAATACTCCCTCTACGTCTCCCTTTCGGGCTATCAGAGCAAGAAGATGACTTTTGCTGCAACCCGCGAGAAGTTCATTAAGATATACCTCTCGCCACGGCTGGTTGACGCAAATGAGATTGTTGTCAAAGCGCGAAAGGATAAGCCGCGGGTTAGCAGGCGAACCATCAAGCGAAGCGAGATCAAGCGGGTACCCGGCACGACTGGTGATATTATGCGTTCCATACAGTCGCTTCCGGGAGTGGCCACCGGAAACGATGTTTCAGGTGAGCTGTTCGTTCGGGGGAATGGCCCCTACGACAACCTGATTCTTTTTGACAAGTTCTGGCTGGTTAATGCCTATCACTTCGGCGGATTCGTTTCGGTTATCAATTCCGATATTATCGATACCATTGATTTTTACAGCGGGGGTTTTCCCGTTGAATACGGTGAGGCAATCGGATCGATACTCGATATAACCTCCCGTGAGAAGGAGGAGCCCACCTGGGGCGGAAAGGTGAACGTAAACCTCCTCACCGCTGATTTCGTGCTGGAAACGCCCTTCACCGATAACGGCTATGTGCTCCTCTCCGGCCGGAGGAGCTATTTCGACCTCTATGCTGAACGGTTCATCGGCAGCATGGAGGAAATTGATGTTACCATACTCCCCTATTTCTGGGATTATCAGGGTAAGCTGGGGTACTATTTTTCAAAGAAGAACTATATTGAGCTCCTGAGCTTCGGCTCCGGTGATAAGATCGGGTTGACCATAAATGAAGGCGAGGATGTGGATTTCGAAAACCGGAAGTTCGGTTACTCGATTATCTCCCACAGTCAGGGGTTTACCTGGAGATATGTCCCGTCAAAGAGGTTTTTTTCCAGATTGAAGATCGGGGCAGTTCAGCAGGAGGAACGTGTTTTCTTCGGAGAGTATGTGAATGTTGACCCGAAGGTGACCGGCATCCTGAGCCGTGAAGACATTACCCTGAATATATCAGAATATTTCGATATCGATGTGGGAATTGAGTACGTTTACGCACGATTGAATATCGATGGTGTGGTGCCCGTGCTCAATCCCGGCGCTCCCGAGAACCCAATCTTTCCCGATGATTTCACCATCGTGGATTTTGTGCTCGATGATCTCGACTATCATCACTATTCAGGATACGGTCAGACAACGCTGACCCTGCTGCCGGTAAAATGGGTGCTGGGAGTGCGGTACGATGTGCATCGGGATGTGAACAGCTTCTCATACGTGAGCCCGAGAACCTCCCTCGAGATATCACTGAACAAGCAAAATAGAATCTCCGGCGCCGTGGGTTTGTTCCAGCAGGCGCAGGATCTCTACTTTACCAACAAGGATTTTGGCAATCCCGATCTCGATACGCAGAAAGCGATACACTATGTCCTCGGATACGAGATCGATGTCACCGAGCATACAACAGTGACTATCGAAGGATACTACAAGAATCTCTGGGATCTCATCGTCACCGGCGGTGATAATGAGACCTTCAACGATACCGGAACGGGAAGTGTTTACGGCGGAGAGGTGCTCCTGCGCCGTGAGTTAGCTGATGGCTTCTTTGGCTGGTTCAGCTACGGATATTCCGTTTCTAAAAGGGATGACCACGATGAGAAGGGTGAATATTACTTCGATTATGACCGGACACATATCATAAATCTCATTGCGAGCTATAAAATTCTCCCCTGGCTTCAGGTCGGGATTAAGTGGCGCTATGCAACCGGTCTGCCCTATACGAAGATCGTCGATTCTTATCCGCACCCGACCAAGAATGAGTATGTGCCGGTGTACTCGGAACGGTATAATAAGGATCGGATGCCCGATTATCATAAGCTCGATATTCGCGTCGATTTCTTTACGGACTGGTTCGGGGCAAAGTGGGACATCTACCTCGAGGTGTTAAACGCCTACAATAGCCCCAATATCTATGACAAGGAGTTTGACCAGCGTGAGCCTTACTCCTGGGAAAATCCCAAGAATGTTCGGGACCTCCCCCTCCTTCCCTATCTCGGTGTTGAGGTGAGATTTTAATGCTTGACCTTTCCCCTTTTTCGTGAAAATGAAAGATAAATAATAACAAAGAATTTCAGAAATGGCTCAATTTATTTGAAAATTCTTATCGTATTTATACCTTGAAAATAGTAGTGGAAATGACAATGAGCAAAAAAAGGGGTACGATATTACTGTTCAGAATCCTTCCGAAAGGATTCATCTCCCGACTGGTCGGTTATATGAGCAGGATTCCGCTTCCCGCATGGATACTCAATAAGGTAATCGCCGTCTACTGTGACAAGTATCATGTACACAGAGAGGAGATAGCATATCCGGAAAACGGCTTCAGGTCTTTCAATCACTTCTTTACCAGAAAATTGAAAGATGGTGTGCATGCTGTCGACAGCGGGAGAGATTCTATTGTTGCGCCTGTTGACGGAAAAGTGGATCAGCTTGGCAGGATTGACGATGATCGAATCCTGCAGGCAAAGGGTATAGAATATACCCTCTCCGGGCTTGTTCCCTCCGATATGCATCGGCATTTTGTGAACGGTTCGTTTATCACCATCTACCTCTCTCCGGGTGATTATCACCGCATCCACGCTCCGGTGACGGGGAGCATCACGGGGTACCTGTCGGTTCCCGGGAAGCTCTTCACCGTCCAGGATTTTATGGTTCGGGGCTTGAAGAGGCTCTATACGGTAAACGAGCGGGTGATCAGCTACCTCGAGACGGAGTGGGGACTGGTCGCGGTTACCAAGGTGGGAGCGATGAATGTGGGGAGAATCACCCTGAGTTATGCCGATATAGTCACCAACAAGACGTTTCGCCGTCGGCGGGAGCATTTCTATCCCGAAGGGAGCAGGCCCGCAGTCGAGAAGGGAGAGGAGCTCGGCATCTTTCATATCGGTTCAACGGTCATCGTTCTCTTCCAGGAGGACAGGATACAATTCGAATCGATTGAGGCGGGTCGGAAGGTGCGAGTCGGAGAGCGGATTGCAACTTTCCGGATGTAATCTCGATGGGTGAGAGCACCTACAGCCAGATCTTTGAAATGAGAAACAGGAAGCTCGTTTATGATCCGGTCAAGTCGATTCTCCTCTGTCGGGCGAAAAATGACGGTAAAAAACTGTGGGCGAAGAAGGTTGCCGAGATACACTCGATTGTTAGTATTGTTGAGGATAATGAGAAATTCTATGTCTCCGGCGAATCGGGCGAGAAGAGCGGCAAGTTTCTGGCAGTGTACAAGGAGACCGGCAAGGCGGGCTGGTTTATCCCCGGGCTCTCCTTCATGCAGGTGCTCTACGGCGGTTTCCTGTATCTGATTTTTGTCGATGAGAAGGACGAATACTATCTTCTCAAAGTGCGCACGGACAACGGGGAAACGGTATGGTATTATCAGGTTGATAATGATCTCTTTGAATATCGCTTTAAGGACCAGAAGATCCGATTGTACTACCGGTCGAAGAAGGTCGAAACTGTTTCCATTGCCTCCGGCAAGAGGGTGAGCGTGCAGACGAGTTGATGTACTGTTGCAGGTATCGAAGAGGCCCTATCGCCGGCAGATTGCCGGGGAGTAGTTTATTGATTAAATGACCTCTCCATTAAACCGATATAAAGAGTAGAGGGAGATTTACAGCGCTTCCCGCGGTTGACGCGGAGGGGATACCTGGAGTCTCATTTGGTGATGAGCACAGAGAGGTTTTGTTATGAAAACAACTATTGTTTCAACAGAAGCGGTTTCGCTTTATAATAGCGCGCTTACTCTCACCAGCAGGGGTGAATACTACGATGCTCTCAATGCCTATCGCAGGGCAATTGATATTTACCCGAAATTCATAGAAGCGTATAACAACATCGGTGAGATTTATTCGCAGCTGGGTGATTCTTCTCATGCGATTTCCATGTACATGCAGGCGCTCGATATTGAGCGTCACTATAAGATACTCCTCAACCTCGGCGTGGAATATTATAACCGGCGTGATTATCAAACAGCCCTGAAATATTTCATTGAATGCATCATGCTGGAATCCGATTTCCTCGAAGGGAACTTCTATACGGGCATGACCTACTTTAACCTGCAGGATCTCTCCATGGCAGAGCAGTATCTCGTCAAGGTGATTTCCATCGACAGGCGCCATCTCAAGAGCAATTATCTCCTCTCCTATATCAACTATGAGTGGAAGCGGTATGATGCGACCTTGACCTATCTCGACAATATACGGGATATCACCGATGATAAGATATTCCTGAACAAGTACTACGGGTTCTGCTACTATCATCTCGGCAGATTCGATGAAGCGGTAGAACATCTTCAGATTGCACTGGAATCGAGCCCCCGGTATGGGAAGTTTAAGCGCTATCTGAAAACCCTCACCTATGAATATAAGCTGCGTGAAATCGGAGATCTCGAGGCGACCATACAGGAAATGGAAGAGGTGATGATGACGGGGAAGCCGTCGCTCCAGGAGTATACGAAGCTGAGTATGCTCTATATCTTCAAGGGTGAGTACAAGAAGGCAGAGGATCTCCTCCTCTCGTACAAGAGATAATATCGTACCTCAGTAATCCTCGAGATCGAGTTTCCAGTACGGCCCCTCCTTGACGAAAATGATCTCCATTCCATTCTCCGTCCTGAGTACCGCTCTGTTTCCCTTTACGTCTTTCCCGATAATTTCGTAGCGGGTGAGATCGGCGAGAGTATCCTCCCCGATTTTCTTGCCGAGCATGAGCTCCAGCGAGAGGAAATCCCTGACGGTCATATCCCGGAGACGGTCAACGGTCACACCGAATCGCATGGCAAGCGTTCTCAACCGGACGTCATCCATCTGCGATATTACCGTGATAATCGTTTCAACCTTTTCCCTGCTCCTTCGGGAGAGGAGATTCTCGATGGCTGTGCTGTCGTTGCGGCTGTATGCTTCCCGGAGCATCATAAAGGCATCTTCAGGGGTGAGCGCACCCCGCGGCTTGCATGAATATATCAACAGGGGAACGGTAATGATGGCAATACTCTTTTTCAGTACATGCACCGATAACCTCCTTCGGTTTTCTCGATGATCATATTATCTATCAGCCTCGTTTTTCCGAAAAACGCAGCTACTGCGATGATGCACCGGTGAGTGAGTTTCTCAATCGGCTGGAGATCGGCATAATTCACCAGCGTGATGTAGTCAATGTGATCCGGTTCTCCTGACTCCAGAATGGTTCTCATCGCAGCACGGATGACGTCGCCCACTGCCTCGCCTGCATGGATAAGGTGCTCTGCTTCTTTCAGGCTCTGCGATATAACGAGTGCCCGATGGCGCTCTTCGGCCGTAAGGTGCTTGTTCCGTGAGCTCAGGGCGAGCCCATCCTCCTCACGTATGGTGGGGGCGATGATGATTCTGACGGGAAAATTCAGATCGAGCACCATCTTCTTGATGCTGATCGCCTGCTGAATGTCCTTCTGCCCGAATACGGATACGTCGGGAGAGATGATATTGAAGAGCTTGGAGACAACGGTGAAAACGCCCCTGAAGTGACCGGGACGGGAGCTCCCGCAGAGATGATCGGTGATTTTTTCCACATCGACGGAGGTGAGATGCTCGCGGTACATCTCCGTATCGGTGGGTACGAACATGAGATCAACACCATGTTCTTCAGCAAGAATGAAATCACGCTGAAGGTCGGAGGGATAGGTTTCAAAGTCTCTGGGGTCGTTAAACTGAATCCGGTTGACGAATATGCTCATGACCTGATAATCGGTCTCTTGCTTCGATAGTGAAACCAGGCTGAGATGCCCCTCGTGGAGGTATCCCATCGTGGGAACAAACCCGATTGTCTTTCCTGCCCTTTTCGCGGCAGTGATCCGTTCTCGTACCTCGGCAATCCTCTGAACAATGTCCATTGTTCCTCCTCTCTACTCGTGAGCGAGACTCGTAATGCCGTTTATATGATAACGATCATGCTCTACGTTTTCTCTTCGATCTATCGCTTCGCCCGCTTCGCCTTCCTGACACGGATTTGTACGCGGTCAGACTATCGCCCTGTAAAAAAGGGAATTGTGTTTCCACTCCGTACAGTAATGGTGCAAAAACTTCTGTAAAAAGGCCACAAAAAAACGGGGAGCGGGATGTGCTCCTTTCATCTCCTTCAGGGACTGCCTTTTCGGGCTGCTATGAGCATCATGTCGCCCATGCCGCATCGTCTGGCGAGGAAGTCGGCACTCCTTCTGAGAGCAGATCCGCCTTTCCCGAGCCCGCTGCCATAGGTAACATACTTCACGACGGTGAATCCGAACTGCTCGAGGAGGAGCTTCATCGTCGGATATGAAAAAAAATAGAGGTGTTCCGGAAGGTTGTAGAATCGCCACTGCTTGCCGAATAGTTTCATAAAGTTGACGCCGCCGATACGGCAGGTGGTCAGATAGAGCATGCCTTTTTCCTCGAGATCATCATACATTTTTTTCACGACCCTGTCGGGATGATGCAGATGCTCTATCGTTGCCCAGAGCGTAATGAGATGAAATTTGTGATGATAAGTGCTGTTCAGATAATCGCCGCGAATAACGTTTTTTTTCAGAACCTCCTGTGCAAAGCGGACGCATTCGGGGGAGATGTCGATGCCAGCGGCATCCCATCCTCGCTCACTCATGAAATTGACGAAGTACCCCGCTGCACACCCGATATCGAGAACACGGCGCTCCGTGCCGAGGCGCTGTTCGTAGTCAGCAAAGCCGAGATCCTTCAGGTTGAGCTGAATTATTCTTTCGATTTCTCTCTTCATTGCCGGAGAGAAGTAATTATTGTATCCGCGATCGGTACGCTGGAGAAAGTAGTGTTTCTGATAATACTTCCGGATCTCCTCTTCTGATGGTTGCGGATGAACGAACTGCAAACCGCAGTTTTTGCACTGGACGAGCTGGAAGATCTCGCCGAAGGGGGAGCTCTTCTGAAAAACCTTTTTCAATTCCGTTTCCCGGCACACAATGCAGCTTCTTATCTCATTTTTCCCCATCGCTTACATCCGCTCTGTTTTCTGCTGTGGGTACGGTTCTTCCTCCCCGATGAGTGATACGACTTTTCTGGCAATACGCTCCATTGCTCCGGGATCACCCAGTTTCCTTTTTACCATGCGTATTTCTGTTATCATCTTCCCGGTGATCTCCGGATTGTCGAGCAGGGTGCTCGCCTCATGAAATATCCTCTGAGCACTGGCCGCTCTCTGGAGAAGCTCCGGGCAGATCTGCTTTCCGGCTACAATATTGACCAGAGATATGTTCTCCACCTTGACGAATATCCGCGCCAGGAGCTCGAAGAGAATACCCACCCGGTAAATGACAATCATCGGCTTTTCCAGTATCGCTGCTTCCAGCGTTGCTGTCCCTGAAGAGGTAATGAGCAGGTCGGCTCTTTCGATAGCGCGGTAGGTATTGTCAAAGAGTATTCGTATATCGACTCCGGTCGAACGGACCTTCCGGACACGATCGCGGATGAAGTCGCCGGTGGTGCCGCTCAGCACGGGAACCAGAATGGTTCCGCCGTAACGCTTCCAGAGGAGTTTCGCAGCGCCGAGCATCGGATCGAGATGTCGCTTCGCCTCAGAGATTCTCGAACCCGGAAGCAGTGCGATAACCGGTTTTGCGAGCGTGTCATTCAGCGGTCCGGCGCTCGCCAGCCGCTGTTGAACGATGTCAACGAGGGGGTTTCCGAGGAAGTACGCTCTGACGCCCGCGTTTCGATACATATCCTCTTCGAATGGGTAGAAGACGATTATGGCGTAAACGTATTTTTTTATCTGCCGAATCCGCGCATAATGCCATGCCCATATCTGCGGTGAGACGTAGTAGAGAACCCTGACCTGTTGTTCTGCGAGCTTTCTGGCAAGTCTGAGATTAAAGCCGGGGAAGTCGATGAGGATGGCCGTTGAGATACCCCTGCCGCGAATGAGCGCGGGTATCTCCCTGAGCGCCCTGGCATAGAATCTGATTTTGAGGAGCGGCTCAACAATGCCCATCGCGGTAAAGTCGGCATAATCATGGAGGAGGTGCGCCCCCTCTCTTCTGAGCTCGCTCCCTCCGATGCCGCAGAAGGTAGAGCCGGGGGAGATGCCGGTTATGCGCTTCACGAGCATTGCGCCGTGGAGGTCGCCGCTTGCCTCGCCGGCGAGGATGAAGATCTCGTCCTTCATGGCATCACACCCCCATTATGGCAATACCCCTTCGGTTGGCGGCCTGGAGCACCGCTTCTCTATCGGCGATGAATATCTTCCCCGCTTCTCCCGCAAGAACCGCGCAGCCGTGCCGGGACATCGTTTCAATTGTTGTGACACCGATGGTCGGGATGTCGAATCTCGGATCCTGGTTCTCGCGTGCCGCCTTGCACACCACAGCCCCCCCGTTTCCGTACTGTCCCCCTCTCTTGATTGCCTCGTCGGTTCCCTCGATCGCCTCAACGGCGAGAATGGTCCCGTTCTTGACAATGACCGTCTGGCCGATGTCCAGTGTCGCTGTTTTTTTTGCAAGGTCCATCCCGAAGATAACGTCCGCACGCTCCTCTTCGGTGAGAATTCGATCCGTCAGAACACCCTCCGGAAGGAGCAGGGTGGCGAGATACCGATCCTGCGGAATTATTTCAATGCCGATTCGGTTCAACTCGGCGAGCACAAGGTGGAATATGTTGAGATCCTTCCCGTCATTGAGCCTCTTTACGAGCTCCCGGGCATGGTCGTCGAACTGCTCCCGCGCCACAAAAGCTCGTTTATCGATTTTACCGATCATGATGATCTCTTCGATTCCATTTTTCTCCAGGAGCTCAAGAATGGCGGCAACCGCTCCCGGAGCCATTTCGAACGTCATCTCTTTCGGGAATTTGAATCGATCGGCATTCCCCTGGAGGACAATGAGAAGGGAGAGCAGCTTTAATTCGGTGAGCCGATTGACGAGGATCGACGGGAGCGTGCCGTCTCCTGCAATCACGGCGAGCTGTTTGGTCGTAGCGGTCATCAGTTGGAACAGTACTTCACCGAGTATCGAATTGAATCTTTCCCCACTATCCGGGACAGCTCTTTCAGCAGCTCATCAGAGGGAGCTATATTGAAGCTCGGGTGCGCTCGAATAATCTTCTCTCCCTCATTTTTTTCTGCAAGGTGAAAGAAAACCTGGCAGGAGCCCCTGTTTCGGGAGATGATATTCTTCAGGTTCTGCAGTATCTGCTCATCGACGCCGATGAGATTGAGCTTTATGTGGATGGCGGTAATTGATTCTTTTCTCAATTCGTTAAGCGATTTAACCTCATTCACCAGTATCCGTTTCGCCTTGTTCCCCTCGGTCTCAATGCTCCCCGTAACCATAATGGGCTCTTCGGAGCTTATGATGCTTTCCGACTGGGAGAATACCCGGGGGAAGAAAACAGCTTCAATGGTCCCATCGAGGTCTTCGATGAGCGAGGTGGCGAAAGGCTTCCCGCCTTTTGAGATCTTCCGGGCGAGATTGGTAACAATACCGACAATCGAGACGCTGTTCCGTGACTCTCGTTCCGTAATACGGGCGATTGAGGTGCTCGAGAATTTTCTGATTTCGCTTTCGTATCGTGCGAGCGGATGGCCGGAGATATAGATCCCGAGAACCTCCTTTTCGTTCTTCAGCTTCTCATTGTCGTTCCACTCCTTGAGGGGGGGGAGATCGAGGGCGATATTCATTCCGCCGCTCTCGGACTGATCGGTGCCGAAGAGGCTTCCCTGTCCGGTTAATCTATCGCTGTTGAGCCGCTTTGCCGTTTCGATGAGAAGGTCGAGGGAGTGAAAGAGCTGCGCCCGGTTCGCATGCAGCGAGTCCAGCGCACCCGCCTTTATCAGCGATTCCAGTGCCCCCCTGTTCACGGTGAAGAGATCCATATTTTCGAGGAAGGATTCCAGTGAGGAGAAGCCGTTTACACTCTTTCTCGCGGTGATGATCGATTCGATAGCCTTTTCACCGATGCCCTTGATGGCGCCGAGACCAAATCGGATGGCTTCCCCTTCAATGGTGAAGTGGAACTCACCGAAGCTGCAATCCGGAGGGAGCACCTCGATGTTGTTGGATTTGCAGTCATTGGTGTATTTGATGATATCCTCTTGCTTATCGGGCTGGGCTGAGAGGAGGGCGGTCATGTATTCGAGCGGATAGCGCGCTTTCAGGTAGGCGGTCTGATAGGAGACGAGCGCGTATGCGGCGGAGTGGGATTTGTTGAACCCGTACCTGCCGAACTTGCTGATCAGATCGAAGATATCCCGCGCAATGCCGGTGTCGATTTTATTGTTCTGCGCTCCACGAATGAACTTTTCCTCCATCTCCTGTATGAGCTCCGGCCGCTTCTTCCCCATGGCTTTTCTCAGCTTATCCGCTTCCGGCAGGGTGAATCCCGCCAGCTCCTGCGAGATGAGCATAACCTGTTCCTGATAGACGATCACTCCCAGGGTGTCCTTGAGAATGGGCTCGCATTTCGGATGGGGATAGGAGATCTTTTCCGGATTTCTCTTCCTGGCGATGTAGTCGTCGACCATGCCCGAGTCGAGCGGCCCCGGACGGTACAGGGCATTTATTGCGATAATATCCTCGAAACGGGTCGGCTGCAGCTTACGTAAAATGTTCTGCATTCCGGTACTTTCAAGCTGAAACACGCCCAGGGTGTTGGCATTCTGCAGCAGTTGGAAGGTTTCTTCATCGTCGAGGGGAATTGATTCGATATCGATCTGTTCCCCCCGCGACGCAATCAGCTTCAGGCAGCTGTCGATGATGCTCAGGTTCTTGAGGCCGAGGAAATCCATCTTCACCAGCCCCGTGGCTTCAAGATCCCCCTTCTCGAACTGTGTTGAGACGGAGCCGTCCTTCGCGTCCCGATAGAGGGGAACGTATTCGGTCAGGGGCTCTCTCGATATGACCACTCCGGCTGCATGCTTTCCCGCAGATCGGACGAGACCCTCGAGCGTCAGGGAGATGTCCACCAGCATTTCCCCCTTCTTGCTCCCCTTGTATATGCTCTTGAATTCTTCGTTTGATTCCAGCACCTCTTTGAGTGAATCTTCGGTGATCAGTTTGCTGATCTGATTTGCTTCATTGAAGGGGATGTTCAGAACCCGGGCGACATCCTTGATGACCGCCTTCGCTTTCATCTTATTGAAGGTGATTATCTGACTGACATGGTCCTCGCCGTATTTGCTCTTGACATAGTCGATAACCTCTTCCCGGCGGTTGGCGCAGAAATCGATATCCATATCGGGCATTTCATTCCTGTCGGGATTGAGAAATCGCTCGAAGAGGAGATCGTATTTGAGGGGATCGAGATTCGTAATGCCGAGGCAATATGACACCATTGAACCGGCCGCAGAGCCTCTTCCCGGACCGACGGGAATAGCGTGTTGTTTTGCAAAGCGGATAAAATCCCAGACGATGAGGAAGTATCCCGAGAAGTTCATTTCCGAGATTGTTTTCAACTCATGCTCGATACGGCTGATGACTTCATCGGGGATATCGTTTGTATATCGCGCTCGGGCGCCTTCATAGACGAGGTGCTTGAGATAGGAGTCCAGGGTGTACTTTTCGGGAACTTCGAAGTGAGGGAGTATGGTATTCCCCAGGTTCAGTTCCAGATCAATCATTTCAGAGATGGCGAGGGTGTTGTACAGCGCATCGGGATAGTCCGGAAAGAGGGAGTACATCTCCTCCTGCGTTTTAAAGTAGAACTGATCGTTGGGGAATCGCATCCTCTTCTGGTCATCCAGCGTTTTCCCGGTCTGAATGCAGAGCAGGATCTCGTGTGAACGGGCATCATCCCTGGTGAGATAGTGGCAGTCGTTGGTTGCGATTAACGGGATGTCCAGCGCCGAGGCGATCTTCACGAGCTCGCTGTTCACCCGCTTCTGCTCCGGCAGGCCGTGATCCTGCATCTCGAGATAGAAGTGATCCCTTCCGAATATCTCCTTGAATCGACCCGCCGTCTGATGCGCCTTCTCGATATTCCCCTTCAGTATATGTACCGGGATCTCGCCGGCCAGACAGGCGGAGCTGGCAATCAATCCCTCGTGATGCTTTTCGAGAACATCGAGATCTATCCGCGGCTTATAGTAGAAGCCCTCCAGGTAGCCGATGGATGATAGTTTTACGAGATTTTTGTATCCCTGATTGCTCTTTGCCAGGAGGACGAGATGATATGCGCTCTCCTTGTCCGTGCTCCGCGGATCCCGGTCAAATCGCGAACCGGGAGCGACGTAGAATTCCTGACCGATGATGGGAGTAATTCCCCGGGAAATCGCCTTCTGATAGAACTCTATTGCGCCGAACATATTCCCGTGATCGGTAAGCGCCACGGCCGGCATCTTCAGGGCAACCGCCCGCTCGACGAGCCTGTCGATAGGTATGGCGCCGTCGAGGATTGAATAGTCTGAGTGGTTGTGCAGGTGGACAAATTTCATGGTGTCTTCGAGCCGCTTATGGCGCCACTTTCGTCAGGTCAACGATGAGATGTAGGTAATCGGTCATTTCGGGAGAAGTGGTAGCTTCTCTCTCTGTGCAATAATACTCTCTTCATGGGACATAATTTCAAGCATTAATTTTATTTTTTTCGGTGAAACGGAGACTTTTTTTAAAAAAAGCTCTTACTTTTTTCATAAAGTGAGAATAAATGTTGCCATGAAAGAGACATCGTGAATGATGGCTCAAATGAATTCACACTATTCATAATCCGGCCTGTTGAAGCGGAATTGTAAGATTAATAGCATATTTTTATTCTACTGATACTTCACTTTTCTACTAATCTCGCACAGATCACCGATTATCACCATCTCAAGAGAGGGTATTTCGATATGAAATGCGGAAAGCTTGTAATAATGGTATTAATGGCGTCACTTTTTATGATTTTCAGCTGTAAAGATGATTCGGGATCCGACCGGGACTACCGGCAGGATATGCGGAACTTCGTGCAGGCGATAAGCGAATATGCGAAGGATATCGACCCGAATTTCATCGTCATCCCGCAGAACGGGCAGGAGCTCATCACCCTGGACGGGGAGGAGGACGGCGAGCCCGATGAAGATTACCTTGACGCCATCGACGGTGTCGGCCGCGAGGATCTCTTCTACGGATACGATAATGATGATGAGGCAACACCGGCCGACGAGAGGGATTACATGATCTCCTTCCTGGATATCGCCGAGAGCTACGGCGTGGAGGCGCTGGTCACCGATTACTGCTGGACAGCTTCATATGTGACTAATTCCAATAACTGGAATAATGCGAAGGGCTACATCTCCTTTGCCGCTCCCAGCAGGGAGCTGGACACCCTTCCCGGTAGCATATATAATAGTGATACGAATAGTATAATTTCTCTCTCGGCAGCCAAGAACTTCCTCTATCTCATCAATCCTGATGTTAATTTTGTTAGTAAAAATGCTTTTCGTGATTCAATTGATGATACAGATTACGACGTACTTATAATTGACCTCTTCTACGATGACACTGAGCTCACCCCTGCGGATATTACAACATTGAAGACGAAAAAGGGAACGGCCAATACTCGCCTCGTCATCGCCTATATGAGCATCGGCGAGGCGGAGGACTACCGCTATTACTGGGATCCCTCCTGGGATTCGGACCCGCCCTCCTGGATAGAAGAGGAGAATCCCGACTGGGAGGGGAATTACAAGGTGCAGTACTGGAAGAGCGGCTGGCAGGAGATCATTTACGGGAATGACAGCTCATATATGAAGAAGATCATCGATGCGGGATTCGATGGCGTCTATCTCGACATAATCGACGCCTTCGAGTACTTCGAGTAATATCGAGGAAGCGTTAAAAGCTTATCGGAATGTAAGATGATCTGTTCCATGCTCAGACGAACTGAAGCTTCAGTAGAGCGCTTGAGCCGTGTTCTGTTATCATCTGTTTTCATTTCCGCTGTAACTGCCCTTGCGCTTCCCGGCAGGCTGCATGTTGAGCTCCAATATAAGAAAGCCCGGGTGCGCGGCATTGCCTTTTCGCCGTATTAACGGAATTGTGCAAAAGCAACCCGGACTGTAACCCTGCGGCTCCGAGATCCTAAAACTGGAAGACTGCTGAAACCCGCAAACAGTACGAAGAGAGCACCTTTCAAAGAATTTTCTTGACAGGAGGAGAATCCCGTATCTCAATCTACCAGTCGTATCGGTATTTTTCACATATACAATTCGAGATGGAGAGATAAGATGATCTGGACATTAAAAAAAATCTATTATCGGATTTTCCAGGCCGGGCTTCAGTTCAGCCAGCTCTTTTTGCGGATTCGCATACCGGAATTGATAACCGGGGCGGGTAGCCTGAAGCGACTCCCGGAAGTTGTAAAATCCCAGGGACTGAATAATGTGTTGATAGTAACGGATAAGGTGCTGATGAAGCTGGGACTTCTGAAGGGATTAATAAAAGCCCTGAAGGACAGTGGAATCGAATACACCGTTTTTGACGACGTTCAGCCGAATCCGACGATTCAGAACATTGAAGACGGTCTCAAGGTATATCGGTCAAATGAATGCAATGGGATCATCGCCTTCGGGGGCGGATCGCCGATGGACTGCGCCAAAATAATCGGGGCCAGGGCTGTCAGGCCAGGGCTTGCGGTTAAAAAAATGAAGGGGCTTTTCAAGATTTTGAAGAAGCTGCCCCCGCTCTTTGCGATACCGACCACCGCCGGGACCGGATCCGAAACAACGCTTGCCGCTGTTATTTCTGATCCTGAGACACATGAAAAATTTGCCATACTCGATTTGCGAATTGTTCCGCACTATGCTGTTCTCGATCCCGAGCTCACCCTGAAGCTGCCGCCGGACATCACCGCAACGACCGGCATGGATGCCCTGACGCACGCTGTTGAGGCGTATATCGGGACAAGCGGTACCAGGTTTACCAATGAATACGCGGAAAAGGCAACGAAGATTATTTATGAGAATCTCGATAAGGTGTACAAGAAAGGCTCGGATCTGGATCGGCGAAATAATATGCTCCTTGCCGCATATTACGCAGGCGTTGCTTTTACCAGGGCATCGATCGGCTACGTTCACGCGATGGCCCATAATCTGGGAGGGATGTACGGTATTGCACACGGGCTGGCAAATGCCGTGATTCTTCCCTTTATTCTGGAGTATTACGGAAAGTCTATCGAAGGCAAGCTCGCCCGGCTTGCGATTGTATCCGGCATCGGCAAGAAGGGAGAACCGGATGCGGAATTGTCAGAGAAGTTCATCGAGTGGGTAAAATCGATGAACAAAAAGATGCGAATACCCACCAGTATTAAGGAGCTCAAGGAGAAGGACATTCCGCTGCTTGCGCAACGTGCCATGAAAGAAGCCAATCCCATGTATCCGGTTCCGAAGCTCATGAACCGGGAACAGTGTGAGGAGATGTTCCGCAGGCTGCTTCCCTGAGGGATTGCGCTTTGCTGATCTGTTCATCTCTCCGGATTTTCAAGCGGTGTACTGGATTGTGGAATTTTCTTTAACTCTATAGTGCTAATATATAATTCTGTACTCTAAATATTAAGAACGCATAGGGAAGGTTCCGTACAGGTTCAGGCACCCGCCGTCCTATATTCTCTTTGATGCGTTTACCGTGCTCTCCGCATTTTTTTATTTGATCTCCTTGAGAATCCCGGGATTCTTTTCGTCGGCTTGCCCTTTTCATGCCTGCACGTGTTCACTACTTCATTGAATTTCCCGGTGACCGTGCAAATATGATCTCCTTTGCTGTGATGATCGCCATCATCGCCCTGTATACATTATTCGGCATGGATCTCATATGGATTCTATAAAGAGCGGCCTCTCCGCTGATCATTCAGTTATGTATGGCAGGAGAGAGGAAATTGTTTCAGTACATTCGAGAACAAAGTGTTGGCGAAAATAAGTGATTTTCCTGAATTCCCCCCATTTTAATCCAGGCCTGCAGCGTATCGATGCATCTCCCTGACCATATGATAGGCCCGATTGACGGGGTTGATCACGTTAAAGGTGAATCCTTCGATTTCTTCCAATATCTGTGAGATTACGATGTTGCCCGCCAGATCTACAAGATATAAGGAGTGTTTTTCGCCACCGATAATAGAAAAGGTGCTCTCTCGTACGTATTCAACCATGTCATTGGAGAAATCACCAGCCGATACTGCAGCGGTAATGATATTGGGGATCTTCCATCGCAGGTATCTGGGCAACTTGAATAGCGAATTCACATAGGTTCGTGCCTTCTCATGAAGATCCGCAAGGTGCTCTCTGTTCCTCTTCGACTCACTGCTCAGGTCATGGATAAAAAGATAATCTATCGATGAGAATACGGATTTCTTGAACTTTCTGGAAGCATATATGTCGGCGCTGAAGCGGGGATCGGCGAAGCGTTTGTTTCTGTCGATCTGAAAGTTATTTTCCTTTAAATAGACTTCCACACGGTTCAAAAACTCTCCGGTATTCATAGCTCATCTTTAATCGCACAGCGAAAGACAGGTTTTTTACTATTGATGATATAATGCATAATCGATTTGTGATTGCAATAAAAAAACGGAAAAGAGTGGAATGAACAGGAGAGTACATCCCGGTATCAGGGTGCCGGCTCAGCCCGATCGGCGGGAGGAGAATCCCGACTGGCCGGGGAATTGCAAGGTGAAGTCCTGGAACAGCGGATAGCAGGATATCATTTACGGCAATGACGACTCTTCTTTAAAGAAGATTATCGATGCGGGATTCGATGATGTCTCTCTCGATATCATCAATACCTTCGAGTACTCCGAGTAAAAGGTATTTTTATCTGTTGTTCCTTTTAATTCCAGATTTTGTATTATAAATTCATACTGAGCCTGCAAATTATCAATTGTATTTACACTTGCTTACCGCCACCCCCGGGGATTCCTGCGCATCTCCTTTTCCCAGTTTTCCATTGTCGCCAGCATTTCTTGTCCGATCTCCGGATAGGTATCTATAACATTGTAGCTTTCATTGGGATCGATCTCCATGTCGTACAGCAGGGGCCAGCTGCCGGCCTTTCCCCGTGCAATTTTACCCAGGAGCGTATGAGGCTTGTCGATGGGCATGGGGTACTGATAGGTATTGATATACCTGAAATATTTCCATTTTCCTGCACGCACTCCTTCCAGCTCATTGTGATGATAGAAGTAGAGCGCTTCGTGCGGTGATTTTTCCTCTGTGCCCGTAATAAGCCCCATAATATTTTTTCCGTCGATCACACGGTCCTCGGGAAGTCCGATACCCGCAAGATGGAGGAGGGTCGGGAAAAAATCGATATTCATTGCCGGCTCCCGGCATACCGTGCCGGCAGGAATTCTGCCCGGCCAGCTGGCGATAAAGGGCACCCTGAATCCGCCCTCAAAGCTCTGCCCCTTGGCCCCGCGAAGCCCGGCCGTGCTCCCGCTGTGAATGGGGCCGTTGTCACTGGAGAGCAGCACCAGCGTATTCCTGTCGAGGCCCCTCCTGCGCAGAGAGGACATCAGCTCACCTATTCCCCAGTCCATTTCTTCCACAACATCGCCGTATAATCCGCCCCTGGATTTGCCCTTGAATTTTTTGGATGCAGCGAGCGGTTCATGCGGCCATGTCTGTGCAAGATACAGGAAAAACGGTTTTTCCCGGGAACTGTCGATGAAATCGATTGCGGCCTTCGTATACAGTGCAGTCAATCGGGATTTGTCTTCGAGATGCGCTGTGATGCATTTTTCATTGTGATAGATGGGGAAGGGCGTCATCCTGTTGGCGTAGGGGACCCCATAGTAATAATCGAAACCGTGTCGTGTGGGGAAAAATTCCGGAAACCGGGTAAAGTCACCCAGGTGCCACTTCCCCACCATGCCGGTACGGTAACCGGCTCTCTTGAGCGCTTCCGGTATAAGAATCTCATCGAAAGAGATACCGTCTATCTCCGGCGCTATGCCCACGTCGGAGATGCCGAGCCGCGCCAGCGTCTGGCCGAGTTTCGTGATAACGCTGCTCTTGAGCGAAGGCTCCGGGCGCAGTATCCAGTCAAGGCCGGTCCGCTGAGGGTACCTCCCTGTAAGGAGTCCCGCCCTCGAGGGCGTGCAGAGCGCATTGCATGAGTAGAAATCGGTGAAACGGACCCCTTCCCGGGCAAGCCGATCCATGTTCGGTGTTTTCACCGACCTGCTCCCGTAGCATCCCATGTCGCCGTACCCCTGATCATCGGTTAAAATAATGATAACATTCGGCTTGGGGGCCTTCGGATTGTCTATTTTCAATTGTTCTATGTTATCGCTATCTCGAAAGGCTAAAGCATTGTTTTTATTTCGGCCACCGCATGCAGCCGAGCTGAAAACTCCGCCCAGAGCGGCCGCGGCCAGGGTTGAGGCTGCCTTTCGAATTATCTCCCGGCGATTTAAATACAGGTTTTCCATATATATCCCCCTGTTGCTCACAGATATTTATAGTGTGAACTGATGAGCACGTCCTTAACGGATTGAAGGTACAACATACAGTGTCGTTTGCACTATCTCATAGGGGATGTGACAGGTAAAGATAATATTTAAAATATTTCTGTTTCCCGGTTGTTGCATTGCTGCCAGAGCAGGATCGATAAAATGCTTGAATTACCCGTTGAATCGCTAATTTTTATTGACAAATGAGCGCACCTGCCGATTGTATTGGGAGAGTCCGATTGTAACCCGATGCCCTTCGTCTCCGTTCGGAATCGTCGACGGAAAGTGATGCGGCACGTCTCTTTTCGATTTTTTGAAGAGATATCCTTGGTGCGTACGGACCTATCAAGATTGATAGCGGAGAAGAGGTTGCCAGATGATAGATACAAGGCTTCTTGATATCTTAGCGTGTCCCGCCTGTAAGGGCGATGTCGAATATGATGCTAAAAATGAAAAGATCATCTGTACCGAGTGTGGAAGAAAGTATCCTGTCAAGGATGAAATACCGGTCATGCTGATCGAAGAAGCAGAGATTGACGAGAGGTCTGTATAGTGCCCCTTCCCTCATAAGTTGCTTTCTCCATCGGCAATATTCTCATTGACAAAAATGAGTTCATGTTATTACAACTATCAGAATGTTACCCTCGCGTACGGTTCTGGCATCATGAAAAAGGTAAAGGCACGAGATGTTTGATTCGAAATCGAAAACAGTAAAAATCGGTGGCTACATCATCATCGGTTTTTTTACCCTT